>NZ_JBBHKW010000009.1:0-106249 GCF_037482625.1 Corynebacterium sp. H128
TGGCGTCATGAATCGGATCCTCAACCGAGTACCGCACATCAATCTGAGCTGCCAGATGGAAAATCACCTCCGGGCGATGTTCAGCCAGGAACGCGTCGAAGTCCAACTCCAAGATGTCAGCTTCAACGAAAGTGCACTTCCCGGTGGCTTGGGCCGCGGCAAGGTTCTCGGTTCGACCGCGGCTGAGGTTATCCACCACAACGACATCGTGGCCCTTCTCAATCAACAGATCCGTCAAATGAGAACCAATAAACCCGGCCCCGCCGGTAACAAGAGTGCGCATGAGCTCCACCTTAGTGGAAATAGAAACCCCGAAACGGAAACACTCCCAGCCCACTACCAAAAGCAGGCCTCCCGGAAACCGGAAGACCTGCTTTTATTCTTGAGCCGCCTGCGAGAATCGAACTCGCGACCTTTTCATTACGAGGGTTGAACTTTAGGCGTTTCCCGATTTCCATGTGTGTAATGCTTGCCAGTTATTGCAGCTAGTAGCACCTTTTGCGTTTCAGGAAATTGGGGGCAACTTTTCGTGTAGCGGACTGTCAGCGGACTGACTACAGTCGCAATCCACTGTTCAGCACTCTAATGTCGCCACCTCGCGTAATTATGTGGTCAATATCTTCACCCGATTCAATTTTCTCCAGCAGGTATTCAATGTCGACACCTTCAGAGACAGCCAACGAAGCTGTCGAATGAAAATCAAGAATGCCCTCCATTAGCTTCAGCGACTCCTGAAGATGGGCATAAGCCCCTCGAAGAATGTTCAAATCCTCGGGCAACCGCTCGATCACCACCCTGATGCTCTTGTCGCTTTCATACTCGAGGCTTGAGTGGCGATCATTGAACCGATTCAGAAATTCCTCTACGACTTCAAATGACTTCATTGCTTGTTGCTTTACTGCCAGGACCGCCGAAAATTCCACATCCGTGATCCTCTCCAGCTCATCCTCGACAGATTGAGGGGCGAGCAAGTCAAAGAATGTCCTCCAGTCGATATTCAGGATGTCTGCAACCTGGACAGCTTCATCAAGGCCAATTGAACGTTCGCCGCGTTCAATCTTGCCGATAGTTGTTTGTATGATCTTGCCGTCAAGACGCTCATCCAATGAGGCCGCTAGATCAGATTGAGATAGTCCACGAGCTTCCCTCGCTTCGCGAATGATTTTTCCAATCGAGACTGCCTTTTCTTTCATAGCTCCATAGTGTCAGCCAACAGGTCAGTCAGCCTATTATCGGCCACCATTGCCTACCCCATATTAGGGCACATTACGCACATGAGCCTAAATTCGGTTAATTAGCCTCTGCCAGCATAAACAACACAAACTCCACCAATTGACACGCTGACACAAACCCATCATCGGCTATCAAGCCTTGTATCGGTCTACTTTCCAGCTAAAATAGTGCATATCGGAGCAAGTGCTTCGGTCGCCACCAGGGAAACGAAAGCTTCCAAGGCTGGGGTGTTAACCACAAGGCAAGGGAGATTTATATGTTCGACGTTTTAGAACTCACCAAGGCGGCAGCAGGATTTGCCGACAGCAACGGGATTGGCCTCGGATTCCAGCGCTGCCGAAAGATCGTGCTGAAGGAGATTCGGATTTACGAGCGCGAGGTTGAGCGCACGTCCGGGCTTTGCTTTGAGACATCTGATGATTACAAGACCACCACCTACAGCGACCCAACCGGCGAGACTGCGGTGCGGAATGCCATCCGCTCGCTTATCGCCCGGTCTGTTCGCGCCGAAAACCTCTAAGCCACCAAAACAAAACACAAGGAGAAAACAGATGCAACCACTACTCGGATCAAACGAAGTCGCACAGTACCTCGGCGTATCCCCAGCCACCCTACGAACCTGGCGCTCCCGCAACATCGGCCCAGCCAATTTCAAGATCGGACGAAAAGTCGTCTACAACCCCGAAGACCTCCAAAACTGGCTCAGCGAACAACGACACACCACTGCTCGCGGTGACGTTGCATAACTGAAATTAACAACAGCCAAAACCGCCAAGGGAAAAGAAAATCCTCGCTTGCACACCACTGCAAGCGAGGAACCAAGAAAAGGAATTAAACCAATAATGAGTGTACCAAACACTAAGGCGCTCGGAAATGTGCTGGAACAAGCAACAAAACTAATCCGAAAGTATGTCATCCTCCCCGGCGACCATGATGCAGAAGTCGCGGCGCTGTGGGCAGCACACACCTGGGTAACACCAGCGTTCTACACCACGCCACGGCTCGTGTTTTCAAGCCCCGTACCGGGCAGCGGAAAGACAAGGGCTATCGAAGTGCTGGAGCTAATCAGCTTCAATCCCCGGACTGTCATCTCATCTTCGCCAGCGGCACTATTTCGCAGCATCGGCAAAGCACACAAAGAAGGAGTGACACCACCAACGATCCTCTTCGATGAAATTGATGCAGTATTCGGCAATAGCAACCCTTCGGAAGGTTCCGAGCAACTACGGAGCATTATGAATGCCGGGTACAAGCGGGGAGCAACGGTCGCTCGATGTGAAGGCTCAGCGGAAGTCATGTCTGTGGTTGACTACCAAATCTTCTCAGCGCTTGCCCTCGCAGGGATCGCAGGGAAGCTCCCAGACACGATCCGCACCCGAGCAATCATCATGAACATGAAGAAGCGACTCCCCCACGAAAGAGTCTCCCCGTTCAAGTCTCACAAGGCCGCGAAAGAGGCTCAATCGATTGTCGCCGCATTTGACAGCTGGGCACCATCAGCGATCAGCACTCTGATGGATGTGGAGCCGGACATGCCCCCAGGCGTTGTGGATCGCCCAGCGGAGGTTTGGGAGCCACTCGTTGCTATCGCAGATATGGCGGGCGGTAAGTGGCCTGAGATTGTTCGGACAGCTTGCCTCGATCACATCCATGCGCCGAAAGATGATCGCGGTTCAATGAGTCTTGATTTACTCTCCGACATTCGGGATGTGATGGGGCATGGAAATGATGCGAACTATTTCCGAGTGGACAAAGTGAAGTCGAAAGAATTGCTCGGCCTGTTGCATCAGATGGAGGATTCTCAATGGGGTTCACTTCGTGGTGGTACGTCTCTTGATACTCGGTTCATGGCGAAGCTTTTGTCAGGCTACGACGTGCGCCCGATCAAGTTTAAGGACGATATAAATAAGGCTGTTTCGGGTTACACCTTATCGGCCGGACAAGGGCAGGCTGGACTTGCCGACGCATGGAGCCGATACCTGCCCGCCCCATCCACCCCAGAAAATGCGGTAACCACGGTAACCCAAGTAACCAAGCAGGTCAGAGGCCTAGAAGCGGTTCCCGAAAGTGGCCAGGTTACCGATGATCTAAGTAACCGAACACTGTTTGACAATGATTCCCAGCAAGGCGGTTCCCGCAAATCTCGGGTAACCAACACCAAAAAGGAACCAAAAAACATGCCCTCTACCAGCATGGTTACCGCAGTTACCGCAGTTACCGCAGATTCTGGGGGGCATCCATCAGGCGCGGGCGAAGAATACGCGGGAGGAGCTGTCAGCTGGTAAATCAAGACCCTCAAAACACGGCACTAAAAGCCGCAAATAAAGAAAAATGAAATCAAAAAGAATGCATTAAACAAAGGAGAATGAAATGCAAACTGTAAGCCAAATCGCAACGATTGCGCTAGGTGAATTGCTCGTTGGAAAGTATCTCACTTCCGAAGAACTGGATGCCGGGCAAGATGGCTCAAATCCGAGTCGCGAGCAACTGGAACGTGTCCTGAAAGCCAGCGGGTTGACGTGGCAAGATTTCACGTACCGAATGAGCCTCGTTATCGAGGATGCGGTCTAACGAAGATGATGCTCGATGGAATCGGGCTGCGGATTCTGATCCGTGACTCCAGGCTCTTGATTGAAGAATGGCGGACGTTGCGCGAAGCGCGGGAGTTGTGCGAAGACGGGCGTGGATTGTTTTATCGGTCATTGACAGATCAAGGCATCGACCGGGCCGATCTTGAGGGCCGCTATCTCGCCGAGTTGGGGCGTTACGCGTTGCAGTGCGGATATATCGAACCGCTAAGCCTTAATTGCTTTGTATGGCGCGGTGGTGAACGGTATGTAGGACTGCGGACGCTCGACCAGGATTGCTATCCCGGCTTGTTGCGTCTCGTCCGTGCGTTGCAGGATGCATCCGAGGCGCTGGCCGCTGATCCTCTCGTCGGTGAAATCTTGGAGGATTGGGATGTGGTTCATTGGTGGGCTGCTCAGGCGCTTCCCGGCTTCAACGATCCAAAGTGGCTCAGCGAAGCTCAGGCATGTCAATTGGTATGGCGTGGCCGCAGTACTTTGAAGCGCTGGCGACTGTCAGGAAAAGTGCGAAGCAAGGGAGAGGGCGCTCAGAGGCTTTACGCAATGGATGATTTGGTGACATGCGCCAACAATATGACAGAGAATCAGTTGACACCCCTCAAGCAATATTCGCAGGTCAAGACCGTTTAGTCCGGTCGTTGATAAAATGGAATTGTAGGGTTTTTGAGGAAGTGCAGGCTCCGAACTGGCCTTGCCTCAACTGTTGTTAATAAGTTGGGTTGACTCGCGCCCCCTGGAAAAGGGCGCGGGTCTTTTTTAATGCCCAATATCGACCAACGGAAATCAAGGGAGGTGAACCGTGAACAACGTCAATCAACTGCAACCAGCGGAAGAAGTGGCGGCAAGGCTCGCAGTATCAAGACAGACATTGCGACGCTGGACAAAACAGGGAACTTTCCCCGATTCAATCCGCATTGGCCGCAACAGCTACTACCCGCCTCAAACAGTAGAGCACTACTTAGAACACGCGCTTACAGGATAAGGAAAAACATGATCGTTGAAGCTACAGGACAACGAGGAACAATCGCCGTAATCATCGAGGATGACCTCAAGGAAAAGCAGAATCTGTTCATCAGAGCAACACGCGCTTACTCGTTGAACGAGCTACAGGCACGAAGTTTTGCCGACACTCTGAACCGAGCAATTTTTGAAAAGTGGGGCGAGGCATGACGCCCATTGCATTAGCACCAAAGAACAGTCTGCCAGCGGAAAACAAAGGAAAAGCTATGACACTCAACCCAATCCAAAAAGTTGAATACGCTATCGGTGAAGCAATCGCAGAGAACGGTATGTTCTTATTCGAGTCATGCTCCACGGGACACGGCACACATCGAAAGATCGCAGTGCGCATCTATGACGCCGATCATGAAGAAGCTCCGTTCGAAACTTTCGAGATGCCCTTGTCGATGGTTACTTCGATGCATCAAGATCAGTTGAACCGCCATGTCCGCCGCATCATCGCCCTAAAGTTCCCTCCTGCATGGTCTGGGGACTTCCTCCCAGTTTTCCGGGCCACACAGGAATTGCTATCGGAATTGAGCATTGGTTTTCCTCAATGGGGAGAGATCATGCTCAAGCATCAGCAGCATTACGAAAGTATGTGGGCAAATGCTTTTATGCGGATGGGTGAAACTCCGGAACAGATCGCTCGCATGGGCAAGGCGTACCTGAGCGCTAGTCCCGCCGACTCGATGCCACGCCCCGGCGATCTATTCCATGCGTATTACGACGAGCTGGAGCGTGCAGGAGCAGGGCAATGAGACAGCTAGCGCAACCTGACCCGCGTGGAGTGCTCGCACTCATCGAACTCACCAAAGACATTCGAGACGCCGAACTCGCAACCCAAGCCGCAGACAAACTACGCCCCGCCAACTGCACCATGTGGTCGGAACAGCACCAGCGCAATCTACCCGCACACAGGCGACAGGCCACCCCAACAGAGCTGCACCTACTTGAACAGCTCGGATACGACACCACCGGCATCGAAACCACCTACATGTGGTGGATCACCCCAGGGGTTCGGTTTCGTTGGTGGGCTGAGATTGACAAACAAAACAAGGAGAAACAACAATGACCAGCGAAAATGACGAAACTGCACAAGCCCCTCAGGCTGATTCAGAGGTACTAGCACCCCAAGGGGATACCTCCAACGCCTCTAACGGCGAATCTGACCAGGCAAAACAGGAAAACCATGTTGCCGAAGCGAAGAAGTACCGCAAGCGCGCCCAGGAAGCCGAAGCGCAACTTGAGACAGCCCAAGCACGATTCAACTCACTAGCGCGGTGCGTAATCGACGCTGAAGTTACCCGCCTCGGAATCAAGCCCGCCGCACTCTGGGCAACCGGCACCACCATAGAAACACTCCTAACCGAAGATGGCGGGATCGACTACACAGCCCTACAAACAGCGGTCGACACCACAGCCGAATCACTAGGCATCACCAGGGCACAACCCGCCTACAGCCCCAACCAAGGCAAAGGCACGGAACCTATCAAAACCGCCTCATGGGGATCAATCTTCACCCGCTAGCCCGTATCATCCCGCATCACCTCGTGGTGTGGGGTCATATGCGCTAGACACTGGCAGTCAGCCACCTCAAGCACATAAGCACACAGGGCAGTGAAGCCCTATCCGCCGCACGCAGTACGCCCGGCAGATCAAACCATTCACATTTTCTAGTGCCCTCGAAAGGACACATCATGCTTACTACCGATAAGGTAATCCTCTCCCCGGATCAGATTGAATCCCTGCTGATCAACCCGGTCTTGGAGAACTCCATCGCCGCACAGGTATCCGACACCATCAAGACTGACTCCCCTCGCGTCGTGTTCCCACGCATCGGAGACATCGCCGCCGATTGGGTACCAGAGGGCGAAGAAATCCCGCTCTCTGAACCAACTAAGAACGAGGTTCTTGTTGTCCCCCGCAAGGTTGCATCCCTGATCGTTACAACCACTGAAGGGCTTGATGACTCTGCCACCGGCTACTTCGACTCTGTAGGCTCCACGATGGTGAGCCAGCTCATCAACAAGGTCGATGAAGCATACTTCACTGCTGTAGCTGATCCCGCACCAAAGGGAATCGCCGCAGTCGCAGGCGTCACCCCACTTACGGGCGACCTCGCAGACCTTGACTTGTTCGCACAAGCCCGCGCCTCCATCGCGTCCGCTGGATTCGTGCCCGGCTTCTTTGCAATCAACCCCGCCGACGCTCTTACCCTGAGCACTCTCAAGGAAGCCACCGGCAGCAACAAAACCCTGCTCGATGTTGACCCAACTTCGCAGCGCTTCATCGTTGCAGGCACTCAGGTAATCGTGTCCAAGCACGTACCAAAGGGCACCGGATACGCAATCCCGAAGGGCGTTTCTAAGCTCGTTGTACGCCGTGACGCTGAAGTAACCGCCGACAAGTCCGCATTCTTCACCCGCGACAGCGTCGGCATCCGAGGCACCATGCGCGTTGGATTCGGATTCGTAGACGAAGCCTCCATCGTGAAGCTCACCTTCGGAGCAGCCGCCTAACAATAGGCAAACAGCGTGAGCGGCCCCCTCCCCGGTTCAAGGCCGGGGCACGCACATGTACAGCCACAAATACTCAGAGGGACAGGCCCACACACGAAGCATCAACATCAAGCCGCACAACGATACCCAAGGCCTACGAATCCGCATGAAATACGGCAAGAGAGCCACCTTCATCATCCTGCCTCATGAAGAAGCCATTGACCTCCACGCCACACTCACTGACCACCTCGAAGCCCTCTAACCAGAGGGCTTTTCCCTTACCTCGCAGGAGATACGCATTGACCTACGCGCCCTGGACATCCAAACGCACCATGAAGCGATACCTCGAAGACTTCAAGATGAGTGGCACATCCAAGCACGCTAAACGCCCCTCTAAACCCCCAACGGGTCGAACATAGGTTCGAGTATGGGGAACGCGAGAAAACCACCCCAGGGGGGCATAAAACGCCAAATAGAGGGCACACAGCCCGATGGCTTAGGCGTTCGTTGTTTCTACATATCTGGGGGTCATGGCTGAAAACTGTTTTCATTACTGATTTTGATTTGTGAGGTGTTGTTATGGCCGGGATTGGTGCCCCGCCTAAGCTCAATTCGATCCGCCGCAAAGGGCAGGGATTCCGCGTGTTTCACGGGAAACCGGGTGCTCAACCGTCTTTAGAGTCGGACTTTGGTGAACTTAACCCGGTTACACTCACGCGTTGGCATCCGTCGACCTTGAGGTTCTGGGATGAGTTGGGTGACCTTGAGGTAACGCGGGATTTGATGGATGCTCAGTGGTCGCTTCTGGCTCGCGCGGTGATGTTGGATGATGCGGTGCTCGCGGGGCGTGTGTCTTTGGCTTCGGAGGCTAGGCTACAGCTCCGAAAGTTCGGCATTGCGCCTAGTGATGCGCTTCGTCTGCGGCAGGGTGGATAAGGGTCGGCCCTGGCGGAGCCGGGGGGCTTCGACGCCAGGGCCTCGCCGCGTACGGGGGGATTGCGACTGTGTCTATTTTGGCATGAGCGTTGGAGTGTTGCACGGGGAACAATCCGAGCGGAAATATAGCACTGGCCAAATATGCCCCTGACCTGCGCTTTTATATCAGCTTATATGGCCCGTAGAGCGATTGACCCCACCTAGGGTACGCACTGCGGGCCTTCAAAGCCTTAAACAGCCTCCTAGAGACAGCATCTTCAGCTAAAAACAGACTCATAAATGTAGACAAAGGAAAAGTGATGGCACAGCAACGACGAACACCGGGAAATGTCCGCATCGAGGATCGGTGGAAGACGAAGGAAGGCAAACCAACCGTTCGCCACGGGAAGGGCAATCGGTGGATGGTCCGTTGGGTTGAACCGACCGGCGATGAGAAGTCGCGGAGCTTTTCCCGAAAGGCTGATGCCACGAATTATGCCGGTCACGTCACTACACAATTGACTCGTGGTGAGTACACATCACCGGAACTCAGACAAACGACTATCGGTGTCCTCTTTGAACAGTGGGAGGCGATCAAGGAGACGGAGGTGACCGGGCAGAGCATGATGGGGCGGCGGAGCGTCTGGAGGAACCACATTAAGCCCACTTGGGAGAAGGTTGAAGTAGGTGTGGTTCGCAAGGCTCATGTGACTTCCTGGATCGCTGAGAAACGCAAGGAAGGTGTGGGAGCATCAACGCTTCAGCTCGCTCTCGTTGTTCTTCGTGGCATCCTGGAGCACGCTGTTGATCTTGGGTACATCACGGCGAATCCTGCTCAGCGGGTCAAGGTTGCCAGCGAGGATAAGCCTCCCCGCAAGATTCTCACTGTGGCGCAGGTTGAAATGCTCGCTAACAAGGTGGATTATCTGCCCGAGTTGGTGCGGTTCCTGGCCTATACGGGGATGCGCTGGGGCGAGGCCACTGCCTTAACGGTTGATGATGTTGATCTGGAGAAGCGACGGATACGCATCATTAAGCGGGTTCAATCTGCGGGCGGGAAGCTCACGATTGCTCCTGCGACGAAGACCGGCGAGAACCGGGTTGTTGTGTACCCGGACGAACTGGACACCTCGATCCGAACTGTGCTCGATGGCCATGTTTGGGAGAACCGGTTGTTCAGTTCGGTTGAAGGGCACTTGCTACGCAATGGGCAGTACATGAAGAAGTTCTTCAAACCGGCACTGGAGGCATGCCAGGATGAGGTGGAGGGTTTTCCGGATGTGACTATCCATGACCTCCGACATACTGCCGCGTCTCTTGCTATCAGTGCCGGGGCTAATCCGAAGGCAGTTCAACGGTTGCTGGGCCATAAGTCGGCAACAGTGACTATGGATACATACTCGGACTTGTTCCCGGATGATCTTGATGATGTTGGGCTGCGGATGGGTGAGCTAATCCGTAGCGGACTGTCAGCGGACCAGGACGAAGATGGGAATGAGTAAACCCCAGGAGAAACAGTGTTCTACCTGGGGATTTAATGGAGCCGCCTGCGAGAATCGAACTCGCGACCTTTTCATTACGAGTGAAATGCTCTACCGACTGAGCTAAGGCGGCACCGATGCACACAGCATCGTCGTTAAAGCTTACCGCACGGTAGATTAGTTCAAAAAACAGCAGGTTACTGCACCTGGCATGCCTTCCGCAGTCGCCCCACTAAGCCACTGAGGGCAACCACTGGACGCACATTGTGCCCAAGTGATTCTCGGCAAAGATTGATCGCTTCGAGGCAATCAGTGAGCGCCTCCGGCGTATTTTTCCCAGCCAGGTCCGTGGACAGTCCATCAAAATCAGGATGAGTCAACTGTATCGACGCACCCGAAGCCTTCAAGAGGGCATCGCGGTAGAGGCCAGCAAGGTCGATCAACGCTAGATCAAAAGCATCGCGCTTGGCGCGAGTTTGTCGCTTCTTGTGCACTGCTTCCAGCGCCTTGACCTCCGTTTCCATCCCTTTTGTCATCCTCGCCGTGCCTTTACCCTTAACACCGGCTCCGAAGGCATTGCGTAGCTTATCCAGTTCTTGCTCTTCGGCGGGGGCAAGATCGGTCTTCACCTCATCCTCCACGGTCTTTACCAGTGCGCCGACCTCCTGGAAAGCCGCCTCCTTGTGGTACACCAGCTCCGCCAGATGTAACACCTGTGCTCGACGCGACTGGGCGGCCGCGGAGTGAGCCAAGTGTCGAGCGCGACCGATGTGGCCGGATGTTGCGGCAGCCGCCAGCCGAGCAGCTTCTTCGTTCACACCACCCTCCGCCAGCAGGATCCGGGTGGCGTCCTCAAGCGAAGGCGTGGGCACGTACACATGCCGACAGCGGGATCGCAAGGTAACGGAAATATCGCGGCGATCGGTGGAAGGAGCACACAACATGATCACTGTGCGGGCAGAAGGCTCTTCAACCGTCTTGAGCAATGCATTCGCGGCACCGTCCGATAGCCGGTCCGCATCCTCGATAATGATGACCCGCCAGTGCGCCAGTGTCGGCAGCGCAAGCGCCGGCCCCACTACCTTCTCTCGCATCAGATCTACGCCAATCGATAGCTCTGTGGGAACCACGTGGACAAGATCGGGGTGCTTGTCCGCCATCACATCGCGGCAATTCTGGCACGTTCCACAACCGACCTCGGTTGGGGAAGTACACATCAGCGCAGCAGCAAATGCCCGCGCCGCATTAGAACGACCGGACCCCGGAGGCCCCGTAAAGAGCCAAGAGTGGGTCATCGCCGCCGCAGTGGCCCCCTTTTCACCCCCGACGCCGGCAGCCAGCTGACGAGCTGCGGAGGCGGCGTCGATAAGCGTGCGGCGGAGTTGTTCGGCCCCGGATAGCCGATCAAAGACAGAATTTTCGCTCACCCAACCCACCCTATATTGCAAGCCAGATAAAGTAAGAGGCATGACTCGTTTTGTGCAGATCGTGAAGTGGCTATGGAAGACCTCCTGGCCGCTCTACGCTGCCACCATCTTCTTCTCCAATGTGCTGGGCGCCATCGCCACAATGATGTTCTTCCAATGGCTCATCCCGATGCCCGGAAAGAATGAATTCCTCAGCTTCAGCGGCCCTTTACCCACGGTCGGGATCGGGTACCTGGTTGTCGGCTCGCTGGTCGGGGCCGTGTTGTCTTTCCTGCTCTTCCGACCCGTACTGGCCTGGCAGCACAGCCCGGAAGACCACGATCCGAACATGATTCGCAACCTCGTCATGCGCATCCCCGTGTATCAGGCGATGCTCTGTGCCGCGATGTGGCTGATCGGAATCATCATCGTTACCCTCATGGCAACCACCCACGGTGGTCGAGTCGCACTGGTCCTCGGCTTGGCATCCCTGCTCGGAGGCTCCGTTGTCGTCCTGCTCACCTATCTGGAGGCAGAGCGGATCGTGCGCCCCGTCGCAGCTGAGGCACTAGCCAAACGTTTCGAGGACTCCACCCTAGAACCACCAGTTACACAGCGTCTTCGCTTCACCTGGCTCGTCACCTCAGCTGTACCGCTAATAGGGATCTGCCTCCTCGTCGTTGGACATCACTACCACTACTTCACCGATGACGCCGCCGACCTACTGCCCGCGATCCTTGCTCTTGGCGCTACCTCGCTCCTAGCCGGCTTCGCAGCACAAACGCTGGTGATTATGAGCGTGGTCGACCCCATTCATGAGTTGCAAAGCGCCATCAACCGAGTGCGACGCGGCGAACTCGACGTAGCCGTAGATATCTACGATGGTTCCGAGATCGGCGTGTTACAGGCAGGCTTCAATGAGATGATGCGCGGTCTACGGGAACGGCAGCGGGTGCGCGATCTCTTCGGACGCTACGTAGGTACCGAGGTTGCCCGCCGGGCCATGGAGGAACGCCCTACCCTAGGTGGTGAAGACCGCAGCGTCGCGGTGCTTTTTGTCGACGTCATTGGCTCCACCACCTTCGCCGTCAATCACACCCCAGAAGAGGTCGTTGCTGCACTCAACAAGTTCTTCGAAAAGGTCGTTGATGTTGTTCACGAACACAAGGGTGTCATCAACAAGTTCCAGGGTGATGCCGCGCTCGCGATCTTCGGCGCTCCGCTACTGCTTGCCGACGCCGCTGGCATGGCCCTCGCGGCCGCCCGAGAGCTCCGCATCGAACTCAAAGACATGGATCTAGCCGCGGGCATTGGCGTCGCCTCTGGGCACGTGGTCGCTGGCCACATTGGCGGACACGATCGCTTCGAATACACCGTCATCGGTGACGCGGTGAACCAGGCTGCGCGCCTGACCGAACTAGCCAAGGACACACCGGGCCGAGTGCTCACCTCCGCCTCTACCCTGCGCGCCGCCAACGAGGCCGAGCAGGCGCGCTGGACGGTCCTCAAATCGGTGGAGCTGCGCGGACGAGGCGAACTCACCCAGCTGGCCCGCCCGATCCGTCCGACGCTCGCAGACCGGTCTTAGGCTACTGTTCGCTACTTCCAACCTTTCCGATATAGATCGGGCAGGGCACACTTGGGTATCTCCCACTTATCCGACCACCCCTAATTGGCCTTTTACCTGCTATAAAGTTGGATTGATTCCAGAACATGCCCCTGCATCACTACTTCGATCTGGCGAGCAAGTTGCGCTGGGTCGTCAGCCATTCCGGTGGCAATCCAGTGCAGCAGATGCCCGACCACAGCCAGGGTGTAGTGATCGATGATGAACTGTCGATCCACCTCATCCAAATCGTATCCAGCGGAGAGCTCGGTCACGATGGCTGTCATCATTTCACGTAGCGATCGAAAGAAAAACTTCACTGTATTCCCAGTCTTGAGCGACTTGAGGATTGCCTGAACCTGGGTACGGTGTTCGTACATATACGTCATGAGCTGCTCAAATCCCTCGGCCCAAGCGTCGTAACGCGCATGAGCGAGGATATGCCGAGCAACCTCATCTTGGAATAGCCATTCGGCAGCATCGTATACGTCGTCGAAGTGATAGTAGAACGCCTGGCGAGTCACCCCAGCGCGAGTGGCAAGTCGGGCCACAGTGATGCGCGAAAGTTCGGTGTTGTGCAGCTCGCTTTTGAGCGCAGCAGCGAGAGCATCGCGAGCATCCATAGTTGCTACTTTACATAAGCGTCAAAATGTCTATATACAGTGCTTTCATCGAACCATAGGCTTAATAGATGAAATCACTTCCAACGGCGCGCTCCTTCTGGTCTGGGTGCAAGGCTCGCGCCCAAAATTCGAAATGAGGAACGTCATGTTCTTGTTTAGCGCCATCCCTTGGTATTCCTGGGGCGCCTGGCTACTAGTTCTAGCTGGTTTGATCGGGCTGAATGAAATTTCCCGTCGTTGGCGTGGCGCAGGTTGGGCTCTGTTCATAGCGCTGCCTATAGCGCTAACAATCTTCGTATGGCCTACTACTGCCGGCCCGGGATCATCCACCGGGACCTGGTTTCACTGGGTCAAAGTGTACTCCGCGCTGGCAGGATGTCTGGGTTTCATGGCGCTGCGCTACCACCCGAAGCTCGCAGCCAACAAGTGGGCGCAGGTTTTCCCTCCGTTCATCCTCGGGCTCAACATTCTGGAAGCCTGCATCCGTGACTTCCAAGTCGGCGCAATGAACGCGGACGGTGTGGTTGACGGCGTGTACATGGTGTCCGGCTCGTGGAACTATATGAACGGCATCGCCGGCCTGCTCAACCTCATCACAATTTGCGGCTGGACCGGCATCATTATCTCCCGCTCATCCACCAAAGACATGATCTGGCCTGACATGCTGTGGTTCTGGATCATCGCTTATGATCTGTGGAACTTCGCTTATGTGTACAACTGCGTCGGCGACCACTCGTTCTACGCAGGCGCTGCGTTGCTCATCTCCTGTACCATCCCGGCCTTCTTCATCAAAAAGGGCGCGTGGCTGCAGCATAGAGCTCACACCTTGGCATTCTGGATGATGTTCACGATGGCAGTGCCCAGCTTTGTGACAGATTCGAAGTTCTCCGTCGCAGCTTCACACGATCCGAAGGCTCTGTTCATCGTGTCCTTCATAGCGCTAGCAGCCAACATCGCTGTGTTCGGCTACCAGATGTATACCGCCATCACTCACAAGAAGAACCTGCTTCGGGACGAGCTATACACGCACCTTTCCGCCCATCACGATGTCCTCGTCTCCAATATTGCAGTTCCAGAATCATTCGAGGTTGCGGAATCTACAAAAAACAGAAAGCGCTCTGGCACCCATCTCATCTAATCGGTCACCCAGCAGCAAAACACCAACAGCCGCCCCGGGATAATTCACCAGGGGCGGCCAACGCTACTTCTTCCGCGCACCTGCTTTAACAACACGTTTAGTAGTCTGCTTCACGGCCTTCTTGGTTGGAGTCTTCTTCCGAGAGTTCTTTTTCGGAGCGCCTCCATCGGCAGCTTCTTTAGCCCGTCGCTCGGAAAGCAGCTCATTAGCACGCGCGTCGGTAAGCGTCTCTGGGTTGTCCCCCTTACGTAGGGATGCGTTGGTAGTGCCGTCGGTGACGTACGGCCCGAAACGGCCGTCCTTGACCTGCATTGGCTTTCCTGAGACATCGTTATCGCCAAGCACCTTCAGTGGTGCTGCAGCGGTGGCGCTGCGTCCACGACGCTTAGGCTCCGAGTAAATCCGGCGCGCTTCCTCCAAGGTTACGGTGAAGATTTGTTCTTCATTGGCCAGGGAGCGGGAGTCGCTGCCCTTCTTCAAATACGGGCCATAGCGACCATTCTGGGCTGTGATCGTCTCACCATCGGACGGATCAACGCCCACTTCGCGTGGCAAGGACAGCAGTCGCAGGGCATCTTCGAGAGTGACCGAGGATGGTTCCATGGTGGAAAACAGCGAAGCCGTTCCGGGTTTGAGGGTTTCCTCGATGATCTGGTTGATCCGCTTTTCTTTCTGCGTTGCCGCAGTCTTAGTGTCCCAGTTCTTAGCGCGCTTCCCCTCTGCTTTACGCTGCGCGTCTTCTTCGGCACGCTCTGCAGCCACGATCTCTTCAGCCTGCGCAGCAACGCGCTCGCGTTCCTCTGCCAAGACCTGCTCGGTCACATAGGGGCCATAACGGCCATCCTTTGCCACGATGGTGCGGCCATTCGCGGGATTAACTCCCAGTTCGCGGCCGCCTTGTGGGATGGCAAAAAGCTTCTCAGCGGCAGCGAGCGAAAGCTCATCAGGGGTAGTAGATTCCGGCAGATTTGCGCGCTGGTACTCCGGCTCGCCGTCAGCGTTCTTGCCAACGACCCGCTCCAGATACGGTCCGAAACGACCCACCCGGACCACGATGTCGCGGCCTTCAGAATCCACGAACAGGCGCAAAGAGTTCACTTCACGGGCGTCGATATGCTCGAGGTTGTCACCGACCAAGGACTTCAGACCGCCCTGGCGAGCAATCGAGTCAGCCATCTTTTCACTGGCCTCGGCGTTGCCGAAGTAAAAGCTGTTCAACCAGTCAGTTCGATCTTCATTACCAGCCGCGATCTCATCGAGTTCATCCTCCATCGAGGAAGTGAAGTCGTAGTCAACCAGGGAGGAGAAGTTTTGCTCCAGCAGCCCAACCACAGCGAAGGCGACCCAGGAAGGCACTAACGCATTACCGCGCGAGAACACATAGCCACGATCCTGGATCGTTTTGATGATCGACGCATAGGTCGATGGACGCCCGATACCGAGGTCCTCCATCTTCTTCACCAACGAAGCTTCGGTATAGCGGGCCGGCGGGTTCGTTGCGTGCCCTTCCGCCTTAATGTCCCGAGTGGCAAGAGCATCGCCCGCTGCCAGTGGAGGCAGGCGCTTCTCGGCGTTGTCAGCCACATCCCGACCATCCTCAAGCTGGGTGGTCTCCACATAGGCCTTGAGGAAGCCAGGGAAGGTGATGGTCCGGCCCGTGGCTGCGAATTCAACCCGTTCACCACTGGTTGCGGTACCCGCAATGGTCACCTTCATCGAGGTGCCGCGGGCATCGGCCATCTGGGAAGCGACGGTGCGCTGCCAGATTAGTTCATAAAGCTTGAATTCCTCGGCGTCGAGCTGGCCATGCAGCTGTCCCGGCGTAGCAAAAGTCTCGCCAGCTGGGCGGATCGCCTCGTGTGCTTCCTGCGAGTTCTTAACTTTGCGGGTGTACTGCCTTGGTTGGTCAGCCACGAACTTCTCGCCGTACAGCTCGCTGGCCTGCTGCCGCGCGGCCTGGATGCCGGACTGAGACAGCGTGGTCGAGTCGGTACGCATATAGGTGATGTGGCCGTTTTCGTAAAGCCGCTGCGCAATACGCATGGTGCGCTCCGAGGTGTAGTGGAGCTTGCGGCCGGCTTCCTGCTGCAGCGTCGACGTCATGAATGGTGGGTATGGGCGCCGCGTGTAAGGCTTCTCTTCGACGCTGTCCACCGACATGAGTTGGCCGTTCAGGGCGTCGGCAAGCTGCTTCGCTTTCGCCTCGTCGAGCACCACGACGCCCTTGCCCTTCAGCTCGCCGCGGTCGTTAAAGTCGCGCCCTTGGGCAACGCGCTGCTTATCGACGGCCGTCAGCCGCGCTGCGAATTCAGTCGGGTTCTCCGGGCTGGATTGCTTGTCCGTCGCGAGCTCGGCATTCAAATCCCAGTAACTTGCAGACTTGAAAGCCATCCGCTCGCGCTCCCGCTCCACGATGACGCGGGTGGCCACGGACTGCACTCGCCCGGCGGACAGTCGTGGCATGACTTTCTTCCACAACACCGGGGAGACTTCATAACCGTAGAGACGGTCTAGGATACGGCGGGTTTCTTGAGCATCGACGAGGTTATCGTCCAGCTCACGAGTATTTTCAGCCGCAGCAATAATCGCTGGCTTGGTGATCTCGTTAAACACCATGCGCTTTACCGGCACTTTAGGCTTGAGCACCTCAAGCAAATGCCAAGCAATGGCCTCGCCTTCACGGTCGGGGTCTGTTGCTAGCAGCAGCTCATCAACTTCTTTGAGCTTGGACTTAAGGTCCGCGACCTTCTTCTTCTTGTCCGAGCTGACCACGTACAGGGGCGCGAATCCATGGTCGGTGTCCACACCGAGACGAGCCCAGGATTCCTTCTTGTATTTGGTCGGCACATCCGCGGCACCCCGCGGAAGGTCTCGAATGTGACCGACGGACGCCTCGACGATGTAATCCTTACCCAGGTAAGGCTGGATCTTCTTCGCCTTAGTCGCCGACTCCACGATCACGAGGCGCTTGACGCCTGCATTCGAATCTGCCACCTTGCCAACTTTCTTTTCCGACTCCGGACCGAGCTTTTCTCCACTACCGTACACAGTTATATATGGCTCTACTACGCACTGGTCATGTTTTAGACAATTTCAGGGGCGAATATTGCTCGTCCGATCAACCAGAAAGGCCTTCGGTATCCGCTCCCAGGAGGGGTTCAGGCACAACAAAACCCGGCCCCTCCACAATGTGGAAGTGACCGGGCGATGCCAGAGAATTCTCTTAGATAGCGTTGACGTTCTGAGCCTGTGGGCCCTTTGCGCCTTCACCGATCTCGAACTCAACCTGCTGATTCTCCTCGAGGGTACGGAAACCGTTGCCCTGGATCTCGGAGTAGTGAACGAAGACATCTGCGGATCCATCAGCCGGAGCAATGAAACCAAAGCCCTTTTCAGCGTTGAACCACTTCACAGTACCCTGTGCCATATTAAAACCTTTTTCTTTCGAACGAAGCAGTATTCCCGCAATTTGAAGGGAGTACCGGGTCGTTGTGAACTCTCATTCACTCGAAAGAGAATGAGCGCTCGCAATAACAAAATCCTCTGCGAGCGCTATGTAACACTGCACTTGGAAAAGCTGCGACCGAGTTCCAGTGTGTCATGAAATTGGTGACGGCGATAGCCCTAAACTGGAAAAACAATCAAAAGCGCAGGTCAACACTCAAAAGAAATTTATTTCAACAGGCGAAAAAGGGACACTGATGGCCGAATTCCACACGATAGGCACTGAAATCGCTGACTTCATTCAGCGCCGGTACCCGCAATCCACCTGCACTCACCTGGAGACGATTCCGCCACGCCCTGCCGTCTATGCTGATTGGCCGGATTGGGTTTTTCCCGCCCTGCGGGCGCACCTAACAGACACCGGGATCAAGCAGTTGTTTTCCCATCAAGCCGAGGTGGCACAACGCGCCTTCGACGGGCAACACGCGGTGGTGTCCACTGGGACCTCCTCCGGCAAGTCGCTCGGCTACTTGCTACCGATCTTGTCTGCCCTGCAGGCAGATCCGACAGCGTGCGCATTGTATTTAACCCCCACAAAGGCCTTGGGCTCAGACCAGCTCAGCACCGCCTTGCGACTCACCAAGGACATCCCTGAGCTGCGCAACATCGCCCCTGCGCCTTATGACGGAGATACCCCAACCGACGCGCGCAGCGGCATTCGAGATTCCTCGCGATTCATTTTCAGCAACCCCGATATGGTGCACGCTTCACTGCTAGCAAACCATGTGCGGTGGGGGCGCCTGCTACGCCACTTAAAATTCGTGGTGATCGACGAATGCCACAGCTACCGCGGGGTGTTCGGGGCACATGTTGCCCTGGTCATCCGGCGCCTGCGACGTATTGCTGCCAGCTATGGCAGTGAGCCGGTTTTCATCCTCGCTTCCGCCACCGCCACGGACCCAGGCGAGCATGCGGAAAACCTCATTGGCTCCCCCGTGCATGCGGTCACCCAGGACGGCGCTCCAACAGGTGCGCGAACGGTCATGCTGTGGGAGCCCGGGCTTATCGACGGCGCAGAAGGAGAAAACGGGGCACCTGTGCGCCGTTCCGCGACGAGCGAAGCTGCAGGCATCATGGCCAGCGCCATTTCCGAGGGGGCTCGCACACTCACTTTTGTCCGTTCCCGCCGTGGGGCCGAAGTGGTGGCGCTGCGGACTGCCGAAGAACTCACACTGCTGGGAAAACCCGACTTTGCGCACCGTGTAGCTTCTTACCGGGCCGGCTATCTTGCGGAGGATCGACGCCGCCTCGAACACATGCTTGATGACGGCTCGTTGCTTGGTGTCGCCACAACCAATGCCCTCGAGCTAGGTATTGACATTGGTGGCTTGGATGCCGTCGTAACTGCCGGATTCCCCGGCACGATAGCCTCCTTCTGGCAGCAAGCTGGCCGGGCGGGTCGCCGTGGACAGGGATCGCTGGTGGTGTTTGTCGCCCGCGATGAGCCGCTGGACAACTACCTCATCCACCATCCGGAGGCGCTGCTTCAGCGTCCCATTGAGCGGGTCATCTTCGACCCAAAGAATCCATTCGTGTTGCGGGGCCATGTCTATTGCGCCGCAATCGAAAAGGCCCTCACAGCGGCCGACATTGCCATGTTTGGGGCAGCCGAAGTTGTCCGACAGCTTGAATCTGAGGGGCTGCTGCGGCGCCGCCCCCACGGTTGGTTTGCCGTGACTGCTGCAGATGCCAACGCCCTGTCCCCGGATACGGCCCATCAGCTGCTCGGTCTCCGCGGCAGCTCGACTGCCGAAGTACTGATCGTAGAATCCACCACCGGTCGAGTGTTGGGCACCATCGATTCCGAGCGTGCGCCTGCTCAGGTACACCCCGGTGCTGTGTACATGCACCAGGGTGAAACGTACGTGATTCAGGAACTACACCTCGACGATCACCTTGCCCTTGCTGACCCTGAGACCCCGGACTGGTCTACTTTCTCTCGCAGCAGCACCGACATTCGAATCATCGACGGCCCGGGAGAAAACATCCGGGAGCTCGGTGGCGGGGTATGGGTTGCCGCAGTGGATGTGGAAGTTACCACCCAGGTCACCTCTTATGTAACCAAGCTTGCCGACGGCACCGTGCTCGACTCCGTTGCACTCGACATGCCAGCGCAACGACTCATCACACGCGCTGTGACCTACACCGTGGACCCGCTGACGCTATCCTCGCTCGGCATCTCAGCAGCCGATATCCCCGGCACCCTGCATGCGGCAGAACACGCTGCGATCGGCATGCTGCCACTGCTAGCCACTTGCGACCGCTGGGATATCGGTGGGGTTTCCACCGCGCAACACCCAGACACGGGACTACCAACCGTCTTCGTTTACGACGGTCACCCCGGCGGGGCAGGCTTTGCCGACCACGGCTTCCAACGCTTCCAGGAGTGGATCACAGCCACTTTTGAGACAGTCCGCTCCTGCACTTGCGACAGTGGCTGCCCGTCGTGCGTGCAGTCTCCCAAGTGTGGGAACGGCAACCAGCCACTGAACAAGGCTGGCGCAATCAGTCTCCTCGGCGCCTTGGTATCACTGCACGCCTAGGACTCACACTGGCCCGGCGCGCGAGGTTGCTTGGCGCCCCCGGATCTCCGCTCTCACCTCCACATCCACGTTGTCCACCCGACACGAGGCCAGCTCGGCACCATTACGTTCAGCTGTCTCACGGGCTCGTTCGCATGGCTGCGAAGACGCATCGAAGGCCGCATGAGCCCCGGCTAGCGCTGCGCCTTCCGCTGCCACTTGAGCTTGGTGCGCAGCAATTACTCCGCGCGCAGCTACGGCGATGACTAACAGCAGCGCGATGAGCGCGGCAATTGCTCCCGCAGCAGTAATCGTGATGTTTCCTTCCTCACCACGCGCTGTCACGATGTGGCCATTTCTGCTGGGTACACCGCACTTGCGGAGATCGGCACCACGCCAGTGTCAATGGAAACCGTTGCAGTCGCCCACGTGCCGTCACTGCTCAGCGCCACCTCACCACGCTCGGGTTCAAAAGTCTCCCCTAGGGAATGTGCTCGCGCTGCGGCTCCCGCCATGTCCACGGCAGCGATGTAGCTAGCTAGCGTGATCATGGCGGACACCACCAGCAACGTCACGGTCACAATCCCCGCGAGGCCAAAGGCCGCTTCGATGGTGACTGAGCCGTTGTCGTCGAGAAGCGCGCTAGGCCGGTGTGTTGGACAGCGCATCTGTCAGGATGTTTTGGATAGCTGTTACCACTTGGTCGCCGTTGACAACGGTGTACAGCACTGCAGCCAGGGCGGCCGCCGCGAGGGAGCCCATCGCGTACTCAATTGTGCTCATACCCTCCTCGTCGCGGATGAACGTGGTTACGGTGCTTGAGATTTTTCGGAACATTGCTTTCTCCTTGGATTAGGGAATCATAGTGGCAGTTAGATTGATGACGATTGGTGCCAGCCCGAGAATGAAGAAGGCGGGCAGGAAACACAGGGCCAGCGGTAGGGCGATGAATACGCCTGCCCGCTCTGCGGCCGCGGTGGCGCTATCTGATGTTCGTTGCCTGATGTCCTCTGCGATGCGGACGCAGGAAGTTGCCAGTGCGCTGCCCGAACGTTCGGATATCTTTGCCACGCGGGCTACTTCCGCAAGCTCTGTGGCATCCCGCATGGGAGTCCAGGCAGTACGCGCATCGACGCCGATGGCCAGCATCGCGGCGACGCTGGACCACTGCTGCCGGGCCGTTCCACTCACGTCAGCTACTACTTCGGCAGCAACTGCAAGGGTGGCACCAGAAGCCAGGCAGGCGGCAAACAGTTCTATGTCAGCGGCATGGCTGAGGGCTTGGTACGGACCATCACGTGCCCGCACTGTTGGTTCGGCCCGCGTGCGTATTCTCGTGGCCGCCTTAGGGGCAGCGACGAGGAGGCTGAGGGCGCACCACACTGTCCACATCATCGCGTACCACCAGCTGCTCGAGTCACGATCAGTTCAACCCACACGAAGCCCGTGCAGGCCAAACTGGTGCCGCTGAGCAACAATGCGGCACCAGTAGTGGTCCCCGTCAAAAAACTCACCGGATTGGCGCCCATCGCGGCACCCATTCCGATACCTGCGAGTGGCAGCAGGGCCAAAATGGTCGCAGTTGCCCGTGGACCTTGTAGTGCGGCCACTGTGGCCCGCTCATGGCGCACTGCCGCATCAATGCGTTGCTGCATATGACGTAATAGGGTTGATACCCCGATGCCGCGTCGTTCTGCGACGGACCATAAGCGTCCCGTCGCGCGCAGGTCAGAGAACTCTGCTGGGGCCTCCAACAAAACGGTAGCGACACTCGCGCCTGCGGCGCAGCGCCGCGCAGCTAGTGTCACCACGTCGCGCATGGCCATCGGTATCGTTGCGGGCGGCTCGGACGCGACATGCGCCCACGACTGTTGCGGTGAAGCCCCACCCTTGATGTTTTCAGCCAGACTTCCCACTATCGCTGCGGTCGCTTCGGCTGCCTGACGACGCCGCTTTTCTTTTAGTCGTTGGCGCAGAATCCATCCGATTGTCAGGCCCACCATCAGAGCGCTGACGGCCACTCCAGCGCCGTGGTAGAGCACGAATCCCGCGAACGGTATCGCCAAGATCGGAGCTGCCGGAAGTCGGTTCTCCGATGGACGTATCCGGCGAATCGGGGCTGCCGCTTCAAGTATTTCCGCGATAGCCACCGCCATGAGCTGCATACTTATCATGTGGCAGTTCCCCGTAATGGAAATATCTGATCATCACTTTTCCATATAGTTTCTATCTGCAATGGAAAACCGGACACTTTCGCAATCTCTGAAACGCGTCGTCCCACATGGGACTTCTCCATCACAACGATGTAGCGCACAGCAGCCGAAAACTGCCGTTGCAACGCCTCCGCGCCAAGACCTCCTAACATCGCGAGCGCCTCCATTCGGGCAGGCACTTCACGAGCTGAGTTGGCATGCACCGTCCCGGCACCGCCGTCATGGCCGGTATTGAGCGCAGCAAGCAGATCCACTACCTCTGCGCCGCGAATCTCGCCCAACACAATACGATCTGGCCGCATCCTTAGCGCCTGCTTAAGCAGGTCCGCCATACTCACCGCACCCTCTCCCTCAATGTTCAAGTTGCGTGTCACCAAGTTGAGTACATGCGGATGCAGCGGGCGTAGCTCAGGGGTGTCCTCGATACAGATGATCCGCTCACGTTCAGGAACCTCGGCCAGCAGCGCCGAAAGGAGCGTTGTTTTACCAGATCCTGTACCTCCCACCACGAGAAAGGAATGCCGCTGCTCTATCACCGAGCGCAGCACCCCAGCTGCTTCAACCGTCACCGTGCCCGCGTCCACCAATTGGGTCAACCTAAGCGCGGCCTGGCGAAGCACCCGCAAGGAAATGCAGGTGCCGGCTTCGCTTAGTGGCGGGACAATGGCGTGGATTCGGATGCTCGTGCCGTCGTCACGCAATAGTCGCCCGTCTGCGTAGGGTTGGGCGTCGTCCAGGCGGCGACCACAGGCCACGGCGAGCCGAACTGCAAGCTGGCGTACTTGCTCCTCAGATTCAAAGGTGAGCTCGGCCTGCTCCAGCCCCTCACCGCGGTCAAACCACACTTCAGTGGCACCGTTAACCAGCACGTCTGTCACCCCCGGAATCCCCAGTATCCGATCAAGGGGCCCAGCGCCATGCGATTCTTGGCGGACAATTCGCAGCACATCGAGCAAATCAAGATCACTGATAACGCCAGCCTCCTCGCGCACAATTGCCGCAACATCGGCGGCATTTACCCCGCCGCCCTCCCGCGGCCGGGAAGCAAGCCGTACGTGGATGCGGTCTATCAACCCCGAATCAATACTCATTGGGAAGACACCGCCTCCCGCACCAACCGCGCCGCCTGCCGCAGTGATCGTGGGACACGTACCATGCCTCGCAACTCAATGCTCTTCGCTAGGCCAGCTACCGTAGGGATTGCTGCAGCTACCTCAACACCGCCTAGCGTTGCCACCTCCGCCTCATCCAATCCGGACCACCCGCGATGCCGCACAACACACACGATCGAGGCGCCGCAGCCCGCAGCCCGCAATGCGGTGAGCTCAGCGACCACAGCCGCTACCGCCCGCAGTTCTGCCGGGACGAGCACCACTAACGCACCGAGCTTTTGCACCACGTCCTGAGCCTCGAGCAAATGTCTTGGTAGATCCACCACTGTGGGCTGGCCCCGTACCGATTCCACAGCTGCGGCAACGGCGGAGGCAGAAACACTGGCAACTGTCCCTCTGCCGCGCGCCACGGTGAGCACCCTAACCCCCTGTGCCTCTGGCAAGGCCTGCAAGAGATCATCACCGTCGACCGGTCCGTGCTCCAAGCTCAGATCATTCCAACGCGCCCCGAGACACTCTTCAGCCCCAAGCAAAAGGTCAAGACCACCTGAAAATGGATCTGCGTCAATGAGCACCGCACCAGCACCAAGTTCTTGCGCCAGTGCCGATGCAAAAACACTGGTCCCGCAACCACCCACCGCGCCCACCACACCGATCGCCAAAGCTGAGGAATGCTGTTCTCGTGGCCGTTGCCCCAGTGCGCGCAGCAGGTCGGGCGCCTGTGCGGGAACTACGAAGCCATCAGTAGCTCCGCACCGTAGCGCCAGCTGCCAATCGACCGGCCCCGGATCCCCGGCAACGAAAAACACCCGTGGTTGTTCAAGTGCCATCCCCAATTCGCTGGCCATCTCCCTGTCCAGCAGCACTGCGTCAGCGCGAGGCGCAGCGCTCCGCAATGTGGCTACGGCAGTCGCGTCGACAATGCTGCGTCCCGTCGCTGCTGCGATGTGCATCACCTCAGGATGTAGGGCTGGATCTGCGACTGCAACCACAATGCTTGACTTCATGCAGCTAGGATGACGCAGCTTTTGCGCTCCGGGGCACCCCTGCGGCCAGAGCTGTGGATAACCCGAGCGATTGTGGCCAGTTCAACATTTCTTTGTGGATAACGCACCCCAGGTTCAGCCAAAGCACTTAGGGAGCGATTACAAAGAAAAGGCGACGGCCCGCGCTTCGGGGGGGTTGCGCGGGCCGTCTATTTTCTTACCCGACAACAGGGGGGTCGTGCCGGGGCTGGCCACACGGTATATCGGGGCCCTGCATCGGTAATTATACACGCCACATGAACCAACACAATGAACGGAATCGCTTTTGTCCTCACCTCAACCAAACTGTGATAACTGCAGGAAGTTGCTGACAGGAGCAGCGACGCCCGGCCAGCCAGCTACGACTCCAGTTACACTAGGTAGTTGTGAAATCCGAAGGCCTAAACACTGCCGTGACTGCAAGCACCGAGCTCCAGTCCCCACGTGTCGCTGCCTTTTTTGACCTGGACAAAACGATCATTGCCACGAGCTCCGCATACGCATTCGGCAAGGAGTTCATAGGCAGCGGGCTCATCTCGCCTCGCGCTGCCCTCCAAATGAGTTTGGCCCAAGCAACCTACATCCTTGCAGGCCACACCAGCGAACAGATGGACAACACCCGCGACCAGCTGACCACGATGATCGCGGGCTGGGAGATCGCACAAGTGCGCCAGATCGCGGAAGAGACGATGAAAAACGTGGTATCTCCGGCGATCTACGCAGAGGCCAGGGACCTCATCAACTTCCACCAGAACCTGGGCCATGACGTCATCATCATCTCCGCCTCTGCCACAGAGCTGGTGGCCCCCATCGCGAAAGAACTTGGAGTAGATCAGATCGTAGCCACCGAGCTTGCGACCAAGGACGGTGTCCTCACCGGCGAAGTGTTGTTCTACGCGAAAGGGCCCGCGAAGGCCAATGAGATCCGGAGACTCGCAAAAGAACACGGCTACGACCTCGACCGAAGCTTCGCCTATTCCGACTCCTCAACGGACATCCCGATGCTGGAATGCGTCGGCAATGCCGTGGCGGTGAACCCCGATCGTGCGTTGCGTCGTGCAGCAATCGCCAACAACTGGGAGATCAAGTCCTTTAAGAACCCAGTGCCCCTGTTTACTGTCCCAACCACGCGGGAAGTTTCTATCGGAACTGGAGTGGTTGCTGGCGTCGCCGCGCTCACGGCCGGCGGGATTTGGCTCTACAAAAACAACAAAGGCACAGCCTGAGCGGCACCCCAAAGTCAACCTCCACAGGAAACCTGCGTTTATAACCTCTGAGACTGTTACGTGTGCGAGTTGTTGCAAAGCTGCAACTTTGCAGTTCAGCTGGCCTGCGATATTTCCCGCAACGCTCCGCACGAAAACCGGCAACTAAACCATGAAGATGAGGCTAGCGAACGGCCGTGCCAGAAACGGTTTCTGCAGGTAGGACGTCGATAAGCGCGGCGGAAATCACTGCGCCGGGCCGCAACCAATTTCGTGCCCTCAAACCCACAGCACTGGAGGTACGGCGCCGGTAGCACCGCGGCGGTGCGCGCCCAGACACTAGGCTCTATCTCCCTGCCGATCGCTCTGCGCAGGCTAATATATAACTAGTTGTTCGCACCAGCGCGATTTTCGTGGCACGATTGACTGCAGGCTTTATAACAAACATCGCAAAACTGATTTTGGAGGATTACCGTGAGCAATGCCAAGGGGCTATACACCGCAGGCGACGATAACTTCGCCCCTCGGGTGAACGCTATCCCTCTTTCCGATGTGGATTCCCGCGCAGCGGGCCAGGGCTCCATTGGTGACCTGGTGAGCGACGCGACTGCACAAATGTCGAGCCTGTTCCGCGCCGAGGTGGAGCTCGCCAAGACCGAGATCGCCGACAGCGCTAAGAAGGGTGCCATCGGTGGAGGCTTGTTCGGCGCCGCAGGCACGATCGCGCTCTACAGCTCGTTCTTCTTTTTCTTCTTCCTCGCCGAGCTACTGGACCTGTGGGTACAAACCTGGGCCGCTTTCCTTATCGTCTTCCTGATCATGCTGGCTCTCGCGGGCATCCTCGCTTTCGTCGGCCTGAAGAAGGTCAAGCAGGTTAAGGCCCCGGCAAAGACGATCGAGTCTGTGCAGGAAATGAAGAACCTGGTCCCCGGACAGGCCACTAAGAAGCTCGAAGCTAAGAATCACGGCCTGTACTCCTAGGTACGAACGGCCCGCGCCCGCCTGCTGTTCAAGGTGGGCGTTTTTCGTGGCCACCCACAATTATGAAGAAGATTTCCCCCACCGAACTGGCGCTTCCGGGCCCTTTCGAACACGAGCTAGTGCACACCCGAGGCACACGGCTACATGCCGCCGTGGCGGGCGATACTGCCCGGCCGTTACTCCTGCTGCTGCATGACTGCCTCGGTGGCTGGTTCGATTTTCGCCACGCCATTGCGCCGGCTGCCCAGCACTTCCACGTCGCAGCGATGTCTGCCCGTGGCTTTGACCTGTCCGACAAACCACCTAGCGGCTATTCCATGCGGCACGCGGTGGGGGACGTCAACGGCATGATCCGAGCGCTGGGCCATGGCGCAGCTACTGTGGTGGCGGTGGGGTCCGCAGCCCGCGTGGCGACGACCCTCGCGGCCAATTACCCAGAACGCGTCCGCGGACTCCAGCTAATAGATCCCCTGACCCCACGCAACCCGCTACAAAGCCGCCTCCGCGTTCTGCACGCACGCGCCTGCCAACGGCTTCCCGAACAAGTAGCGCTCCGCTCATTACTCCCACATCACGACGCCGAACTCAGGCGTCTGCGCGCCCTGTCTTATGCAGTGGGCGGTACGCAACAACCTCGCGTCCGGCATGCGCGGCTCGCGCTAGTACCGCTGCCGCTGAATTGGACAGCCCAACCTGAGCTTCACATCCATCAGCTCACCGGGATGCCCTTCCTTAAGAATCCGGAAGAGTGGGCAGAGAGCCTGCGGACTATTTGAGTACGCATTCCTGGGTGTTCACGGTAGCGGTGAGCGCCGTGTAGTCACCAATGGTCTGCATGATTTCTTCCTTAGTCAACGCATATCCAGTATCGGTAGTGTCCGCGGCAGCGCCGAAGATCATTCCGAGCAGCTCACCATCTGCTGTAGTGAGCGGGCCACCCGAATTGCCCTGCCGCACGGAGCCGCGCAGTGTGTATGCCTCACGGTCCAGCCGGCTTCCTGCGTAGATATCTGGCCCGTTGATGGTGATGCGATCGCGGATGCGGGCCGAGGTAGCAGTGAAGGGGCCGGAGCCTGGGTAGCCCATGACAACGGCGTCGGCACCCGTTTCTGCCGGTTCCGATGCCCACTGCAGCGGCTCAAGTCCGAGGCCGGGCGCATGCAGCACTGCAACATCCACTCCTGGGTCATAAAGCACCACGGTGGCCTCTCGTACGCCCAGCACGGTATCCAGTTCCACAGACTCGGTACCGGCTACTACGTGGGCGTTAGTGAGCACATAGTCATCGGATACGACGAAGCCTGAGCCGGAGAGTGTGTGTCGGCATTTCGCTGCTTGTCCAGTAACGTGCACAACCGAATCGCGCAGGTCCTCGACCATGGCGCGGTTCTCCACCTCAATGCGTGGTGCTGCCACCTCGGCGGAGGATGCCGCCTCAAATGGAGAAAGCAGCGGCGGGAGACCGGACTCATTCAGCATGGCCGAGATCTGGTTCGGCAGTGCGTGCAGCTGCGCCGGGGCGAACCTGTCCACCCCTTGCAGAATCTTTGAGCCAGAGATACCCCGGGCTATGGACCCAGGAGCTGCGGTAGCGAGCGGGATCGCGATGAGCCAGGCAACGATCAATGTCGCCAGCACCTGAAAAACCGAGCCGACAGCGGAATCAATGCGCTGCGCAGACTTGGTCCGCATGTTCTGCCGCAGCCGTCCCCCGATGACTCCACCTAGCATGTTGCCGATGCCGATGAGCAGCAGCACTGTGCCGAGGGCAAGCAAGAAGCGAAAGGCAGTGCTTTCGGTATAGCTCATCACGAGCGGCGCGGCTGCGGCTCCGCACACCAGGCCGAGAATGACACCTATCGTTGACAGCACCGAGGAGAAAGCTCCTTGGCGCCAGCCCGTCACAAGTGCACCACACAGTGCGAGCCCCAAAAGCACATCGACGATCACACCGGGGTTGTCTGTTAGATAGGTGGGCACGAGACTCCTGCATCAGCCATGAACAAAAACTACTTGACTCATCTTACGGGTTTAAGGCTCATTGTTTCGAGAGCTACGCAACGCAGTCCGCAAATCTATTTCAATGGGGTCCCAGGGCTCCTCCCACCCCGCGAAGCGCATCGTCGCAGCTAACAAGCCGCCCGTGAAGCCCCACACCACATATCCTCGGTGCCAAAATGCAGGTCCGACCCAATCACCATTGCGCACCAAAAAACGATTGGTGGGGCGGGCAAGCTCGCTTATCGACGCCCGAAAGATGTCGTCGTTTTCCAGCGGGCTGACCACGGGCAATTCCCGCGGCTCATGCCAAAACCCGAGGACCGGCACCACCGGATTGCCAGTGGCATGTATCGCCAATGGTGCTAGTTCTGCGACTGGAGTGACGGTACGTCTATCCAAACCGGTCTCTTCCCAGGCCTCTCGAAGTGCACCATCAATCGCACCACTGTCGTCTGGATCAATACGGCCGCCGGGAAACGCGATCTGCCCAGAATGCGAACGCATAGTGGGCGTGCGATGAGTGAGTAAAATTTCCGCCTCTGCGGCGGTGCGTCCAGAAAAGAGCATGAGCACGGCAGACATCTGGGCTTGGGACCGTGCGGCCGCTCGTGCCCGCTGGCTCAGCCCACCGTGGATGCTCCCATCACGGGCGGTATCCACGAGGGTTTTCATCCAGGTAGGCGCATCAGCGGGACGCAATGCGGTGTTGAAT
The DNA here is from genome assembly GCF_037482625.1 of Corynebacterium sp. H128. Taxonomy (NCBI): domain Bacteria; kingdom Bacillati; phylum Actinomycetota; class Actinomycetes; order Mycobacteriales; family Corynebacteriaceae; genus Corynebacterium; species Corynebacterium sp. H128. The sequence goes on from NZ_JBBHKW010000009.1 coordinate 29,766, forward strand.
CCAGGCAGATCGCTCATCGGCTCAGCGCCCCGCTCACCGCCCGATCCAGTTCCTCCGGGGAGACAAAGACAGCCGGGAATGACTGCAGCAACTCCCCCTCCGGGCTGATCACAACGGTGATGGGGACAACTCCCGGCAGGCCATGCGTGCCAGCAAACTGGTTCGCGTCGTCTTGGTAACTCGGAATCTTGATACCGAGTTCATTCAGCATGGCTGCCCCGTTGGCTGCGTTGGTGTCTGCATGGACCCCAACAACGTTCCACTCCGGGTGAGCCTCGGCGAGGGCGTCGAAAAGCGGCAGTTCCTGGCGGCACGGCCCGCACCACCACGCCCACACATTGACCACAGTCGGCTTGGCTTCCAACTGTTGTGTTTGTCCACCGAGGCATGGCAATTCCACCCGCCCTACGGAACCTGTTGGGCAATCGGGCCGCGGCTGGACTTCGGACTGTGGTTCGGGTTGCGCAGGCTCGGTATCAGTCTGCAGCATGCCAGGAACCACAAAGACCAGCGCAACCAGGATCGCCGCACTGACGATGACTGTCCACACCGTGGTCTTGTTCATTATTCCTCCGTCACCAGCCGCAGCAGATGCTCTCGTTCCGGTCCCTTGATCAATTTCGCCGCATCTACCAAGTCTGCTGGGCCCGCAATCCCAAAGCTAGGGCACAGCTTAGCGATGTAGCACGCACCGCACCCAGCCTTTCGACTATGGCACACGCGTCGACCATGGTAGATCAAGCGGTGCGACACCATGGTCCACTCGGATGGCTCGATGAGCTGCATGATGTGCTTTTCGACGGCCACCGGATCCTTTTCGGTTGTGAGTCCAAGCCGACGCACCAGGCGCCCGAAGTGAGTATCCACCGTCAGCCCTGGCACCCCGAAGGCATTGCCTAGCACTACGTTTGCTGTTTTCCGCCCCACCCCTGGCAGTGTGATTAACTCTGCCAGGGTGCGCGGCACCTCGCCACCAAAGTCATCACACAGTTGTTGTCCGAGGCTGATGAGGGCTTTTGCCTTGTTCCGATAGAAGCCGGTCGGCCGAATGAGCTCTTCTACCTCGGCCAACTGTGCCGATGCATAAGCCTCCGCTGTCGGATAGGTAGCAAAGAGTTTGGGGGTTACTTGATTTACCCGGACATCAGTGGTTTGCGCAGACAGCACCGTAGCTACCAGGAGCTCCAGCGGGTTACGGAAATCCAATTCCGCTTTGGCGTCTGGGTAGCAGGTGGCCAGCATACGATTGATGCGGCGCGCCCGTCGCTTCAGCGCCAGTGGGCTTTCCGGTTTCACCTGTTTCACCTTGGCCATAAGCCTTAGCTTAACCGCGCGGAGGCTGAGAACGTATAGTTGGCAATTATGGGCATTCTCTTCGCAATTCTCACCCCGGTTGTTGTCGCAGTTTTCGCGATGCAAATGGAGCGATTCGAGACGTTCTCAACCCGCTCTTCCGAACCTGTCACCGATCCTGCTGCATGAACGCTCACATGAGCGCTCTCGTGTTGCACTTGTCACAACACTTCGTGCACAATCTAAATAAGAACGAGTAAAGTCTTATCAGAGCTCTTGCGCGCGCCTCCAAAAAAGAGTAGTCACACTTTGACTACCGGCGCGCCATAGGTTTAGTAGAAGGAGAAGTGATTTGGAAGGCGTACAGGACATCCTGTCACGTGCTGGCATTTTCCAGGGCGTAGATCCAATCGCAGTAAACAGCTTGATCCGCGACCTGGAAACTGTCCGGTTCCCTCGCGGCACTACGATTTTCGAGGAAGGCGAACCCGGAGATCGCCTCTACATCATTACCTCCGGCAAGGTGAAGCTGGCCCGCCACGCAAACGACGGTCGTGAGAATCTCCTCACGGTGATGGGCCCATCCGACATGTTCGGTGAGCTTTCCATCTTCGACCCAGGCCCACGCACCTCTTCAGCCGTGTGTGTTACTGAAGTTCAGGCGGCAACCATGAACTCCGAGATGCTGCGCAGCTGGATCGCCCAGTACCCGGAGATCTCCGAGCAACTGCTCCGTGTCCTGGCCCGACGTCTCCGTCGCACCAATGCTTCTCTGGCTGACCTCATTTTCACCGATGTTCCTGGGCGCGTCGCCAAGACCCTCCTGCAGCTCGCCAATCGTTTTGGCGCGCAAGAAGGCAATGCGCTTCGTGTTAACCACGACCTCACGCAGGAAGAGATCGCCCAGCTGGTCGGCGCTTCTCGCGAAACCGTAAACAAGGCACTAGCAACCTTCGCGCAGCGTGGCTGGATCCGCCTCGAGGGCAAATCCGTGCTCATTACTGACGCTGAGCACTTGGCTAAGCGCGCTCGTTAATAGCCGCAAGCCCCTGCCGCCAGCCTTCATTGGGGCTGGCGGCTTTTGCGTCCCCAACCCAAAAATCCCGCTGCCGGCACAAAAGCCAGCAGCGGGACTATCCAAAAACTTAAGCTACAGCGAATCCAAATAACGCACGGTCACCCGGGTGGACTGCGCCGCAGCACCACGCAACACCGGATCAACGTCAGTATAGATGTGGTCAACGAGTTCTGCGATGCTCGCGTCGTCGCCAAGCGCAGCACGGGCGTCGCGCACCTGCTGGAGCCGTTGCTCACGGCGGTCGATGTACTTTCGCGCCAAAGCTGCAGCATTAGGGTTCTCTGGCCCATGGGCTGGCAACAACATGACGTTCTCCCCACGCTCTTCAAGCATGCGCAGCGAAGACAGGTAAGCACCAAGTTCGCCGTCAGTTTCAGAAATCATGGTGGTGTGCCGACCGACGATGGTGTCTCCGGAGACGATGCCCTCAAGAGTGGAGGAACCAACTTCCCCGCTCCAGATGAAGAAACAAGCGGAATCGCTGGTGTGCCCCGGGGTGTGCACGACCTCGATCTGCGGGGTCACGCCGGGCACAGAGATGATTTCACCATCAACCAGTTTTTCACCGCCGCGACAGTAGGAGACATCGAAGCCTCGCACCGGCACACCACTGAGCTGCCGAAACCTGTCGATGGAATCAGCGTGATCGTGGTGACGGTGGGTGATCAAGGTCAGCGCCACGTTGCCAGCTTTTTGTTGCACAACGTTAAGGTGGCCCTCGTCCTCAGGACCTGGATCAATGACGATGCTCGCTGCATCTTCAGGGGCGCGGATGACCCACGTATTAGTGCCCTCAAGTGAGCTGTACCCAGGGTTTGGGCACAGCACAACGGCAGCGGATTCAGTAACAGGACGTAGTTGACTGTAAGCAGGATGCTCCATAGATACCAGCTTAATCATTTACTCAGGATTAGCGACTGAGCTAACCGGCGATTTCAACCACAATCTCAATTTCTACTGGGGCTCCAAGCGGAAGCTCATACACCCCAACAGCCGAACGAGCATGACGGCCAGCCTCACCGAAGATCTCTCCCAACAAGTTGGACGCGCCGTTCACTACGCCTGGCTGCCCACCAAAGCCTTCAGCGGAGGCGACAAAGCCAACCACTTTGAGCACACGCGTGACGTTATCGATGCCCACCACGGCATCGATTGCGGCCAACGCATTCAGAGTGGCAGTGCGTGCCAGTTCTTCCGCTGCTTCCGGAGTTACTTCTGCCCCGACCTTGCCGGAAGCGAGTAACTGACCGTTCTTGAATGGCAGCTGGCCAGAAGTCCACACTTGGTTCCCCGCTTGGACAGCTGGAACATAAGACGCGACTGGTGCAGCTACTGCCGGCAGTTCGATGCCGAGTTCCTTGAGACGCTCAGAGATCACTGCTTCACTCGCTTCATGTAAGCGACGACATTCTCCGGGTTAGGACCAGGCACAACGGAGACGAGCTCCCAGCCATCTTCACCCCAAGTGTCAAGGATCTGTTTTGTTGCATGCGTCAACAGTGGAACGGTGGCGTATTCCCAAGTAGTCATGCTTATATTCCTACCAGTTCCCCTCCCGAGGCGAGATACTCGGCCCAACTAGTGATGTGTGGATTCTTGCGCAAGAGGGCGCGGCGCTGCCGCTCAGTCAGACCACCCCATACCCCGAACTCGACTCGGTTATCCAAGGCATCCGCGCGACACTGCAGCATGACAGGACAATGGCGGCAAATTGCTGCGGCGCGTCGTTGGGCTGCCCCGCGCACGAACAACGCGTCCGGATCCCCATCTCGACACTTCGCGAACGTGACCCACTCCCCACGGTCGATTAACTGCTGTTCAGACACTAACGATGCAGTCATGTCTCGGCCTCCTCGAGTCGCACACCAATATTATGCATGTAAGTGTATTCACTCGGTTTGCAGAATGTCGAGTGCGTCACACGAATGGGGGTCTGCCTTTTCAGGTTTATTGCGTAGGGTATTAGGGGTGTCCAGTTTGAAGTCAATGTCTAAGGCCCTCGGCGCAGTGGTCGTAGCCGGTGTTGCCGGTGCCCTCGCGCTTACCCCCGTTGCAAGCCTTTCGGGTGTGGCAATTGCCCAGACCGAAACAACGATGCAGTCGAACCTTTCGGATTTGACCGACGGAACAGCCCCAGGAGTGTCCACGATTACGGACATTTCTGGCGCTCCGATCGCTTGGGTATATGACCAATATCGCAGAGATGTCCCTTCAGAACAGATTTCTCCGAACATGAAAAAGGCGATTGTTGCCATCGAAGACCGCCGCTTCTACGAGCACGATGGCGTCGACTGGCGTGGCACCGCCCGCGCGATGGTGACAAACCTCACCTCCGGTTCCGTCGAACAGGGCGCATCCACACTCAACCAGCAGTACGTCAAAAATTATCTCCTGCTGGTCGATGCGGAAACCGAAGCGGAACAGGCCGCAGCCACCGAGACGAGCTACACCCGTAAATTACGGGAAATGCGCATGGCTTCCGATCTGGAAAAGCACCTGTCCAAGGACGAAATCCTCACCAGGTACCTCAATATCGTGCCTTATGGCAACGGCGCTTTCGGCATCGAAGCCGCTGCCCAAACCTACTTTGCTAAACCTGCCAGCCAACTCAGCGTTCCCGAATCAGCGCTACTCGCTGGCATCTTGCAGTCTTCCTCCGCGCTGAACCCGTTTACTAACCCCGAGGGGATGACGGAGCGCCGTAATCAGGTCCTCGATGCCATGGTCTCCACGGGCGATCTCACTCGGGAGCAGGCCGTCCAGTTCCAGGCCGAGCCACTTGGCATTCCGGAGGCTCCCAACCGGCTACCGAATGGTTGCATCGCTGCTGGCGATCGCGGTTTCTTCTGCGATTATGCACTGAAATACCTCGAGGGTCATGGCCTCGACCCGAAGCGGATTACGCGCGATGGCCTCACCATCAAAACAACCCTGGACCCACAGGTGCAGGATGCCGCCCACAAAGCGGTCACAGGGCAGACGAACCCCCAGGCTGCAGGGGTCGCGGAGGTCATGAATGTAGTCGAGCCGGGCACCGAATCTCGCCGCATCCTCGCGATGACCTCCTCGCGTGACTACGGCCTAGATCCCGAACAAAACCAAACGGTTCTCCCACAACCTGTCAGCCGCGTAGGCAACGGTGCCGGTTCAGTCTTTAAGATCTTCACCGCTGCTGCCGCGATCGAACAGGGCATGGGCATCGAGACGGTACTAGACGTGCCGAAGCGCGTAGAAGTGCGGGGGATGGGCAATGGCGGTGCGGACAACTGCCCTGCGGGCTCCTATTGCGTGGAAAACTCCGGCGCTTTCAAACCGCAGCTGACTCTCAAACAAGCGTTGGCGCAATCTCCTAACACCACCTTCATCAAGCTCATCGAGCAGGTGGGAGTTAAGGAATCTGTCGATATCGCGGTGCGCCTCGGCCTTCGCGATTACACAGAAGCCGGCAGTTTCGACGGCGAAGCCTCCATCGCGCAGTTCTTCACCGACAACAACTTGGGTTCATTCGTCCTCGGCCCAACGGCCGTAAATCCGCTGCAGCTCTCCAATGTTGCCGCCACTTTGGCATCCGACGGCACGTGGTGCGAACCCAGCCCGATTGAGGCCGTCACCGACCGTAATGGCGCCCCAGTAGAGCTTAAGAAGACTCCTTGCGAGCAGGCAGTGGAGCCCAAGGTTGCACATGCGCTTTCCGACGCCATGAGCGATGACATCAAAAACGGCACCGCAGCCCCCGCAGCAAGTAACTTCGGCTGGCGCGTGCCAACGGCTGGCAAGACCGGCACCACCGAGTCACACCAATCTGCCGCGTTTATGGGCTTTAACTCCAATTTTGCAGCTGTGCCGTACATCTACAACGATGGCACTCAAACCACGCCGCTGTGCACCGCACCAGTGCGACAGTGCTACGAAGGCACTCTCTTCGGAGGCATGGAACCGGCCGCGTCCTGGATGGCAGCAGCATCCAATACCCCCAACGCCGCCTCCGGCTCTCTGAATCGCGCGGCACCAGAGCTGGTCAAGGGTAAGACACAAGCCATTGCAGACCAGGTCACCGGCAAGGATCCGAATTCCGCTAAGGCGCTGCTACAGAGCCAGGGATACCAGGTAGACACAGAGACCGTAACCGGGCCTTCAAACCAGAAGGGCAAGGTCATCAACGTAAAGTTGGCCAACCTCCGGGACGCGAAGCCCGCAGTCACCCTGCTGGTATCTGACGGCTCCCAGCGAGCAGCTCCGGCGCCGCGAAACGAGATCCCGGGAGCTCCCGGGCCAGCACCGGCCCCGCCACCGATTCCGGATCTCGGCGCGATGCTCGATGACTTCTTAAGACAGAACGGACTGTAAGCCGAGCTAGGAAAGCGCCGCGCGCACCGCGGTGGACAGGCGTTTGCCGTCGACACGCCCGGCGGCCTGCTTGGTTGCAGCCTGCATGACAGGCCCCATCTTTGGCTCGTCCATGCCGGCGATGACGCTGGCGACCAGGGCTGCGAGCTCCTCGTCAGTGAGCTGTTGGGGCTGGTAAGCGGCCAGGATTTCAGCTTCTGCTTGCTCGTTATCGGCGAGTTCCTGTCGACCGGCATTGGCGTACACCTCGGCAGATTCCTTGCGCTTCTTGATCTCACGGGCGATCAGCTTGAGGATCGCCTCATCATCGATCTCATGCTTCGTGCCGGATACCTCCTCGGTTTGGATTGCAGCAAGCAGCATCCGCAGCGTATTGGTGCGCTGCTTCTCGCGGGCTTTCATCGCTTCTTTGAGATCTGCACGGATCTGGTTCTTTAGGTCGCTCATAACCTACAAGAATACGCACCGGTAGCATGGGGGCGTGAAGAAAATCCTGTTATCCCTCGTCAGTGTTGGTGGTTTCGGCGGACTCGCCGTGGCGGGCTGGGGGTTCTCCGAGCTCAGCAAGTTCCGCCTCAAGCATGAAACCGTGGCGCTCCTCGAGCCGGGCACGCTTGACGACGCCGAAGAGTTCACCATCCTGCACCTCTCCGACCTACATATGCTGCCCTCCCACCGCATCAAACAAGACTGGGTTGCGGCGCTGTCCGTGTTGCGGCCAGATCTGGTGGTCAACACCGGCGACAACCTCAGCTCAGCCGATGCCGTGCCAGCTGTTCTTCGAGCGCTAGCACCATTGCTCAAACGCCCCGGATTGTTCGTCTTCGGCAGCAACGACTACTTCGGGCCGCGACCGGTTAATCCCTTCAAGTACTTGGTAGAGAAGAAACGCAAGGTCAGCGAGGAGAAGCTACCGTGGGAAGGGATGCGTGCAGCATTCCTCGAACACGGCTGGCGCGATGCCACCCACCAACGCCACGAGTTTAAAATCGGCCCCGTACGAATCGCTGCCGCTGGTGTCGATGACCCGCACCATGACCTCGATGACTACGCCCAGATCGCAGGCGCCCCCAATATCGACGCCGATCTCGCCATAGCGCTGACCCATTCCCCAGAACCGCAGGTACTCGGACAGTTTGAGGCCGATGGCTACCAGCTCTCCCTCTCTGGCCATACCCACGGCGGCCAGCTTTGTCTTCCCGGAGAACGCGCGATTGTCACCAACTGTGGCATCGATCGGGCACGCGCAAGCGGGCTGCACAAATTCGGACGCATGTTTATGCACGTTTCCAATGGCCTCGGCACTTCGCCGTTTGTGCCATTCCGGGTATTCTGCCGGCCCTCAGCAACGTTGATACATGTCGTCGAAAAGCGCTGACCTGCTGATTTTGCCACTGTTTCGCACGGGCGTATGGTGAAAAAGCAGCGGGATATAGCGCAGCTTGGTAGCGCACGTCGTTCGGGACGACGGGGTCGCAGGTTCAAATCCTGTTATCCCGACTCTGTAAAAGCCACCTCTGAGGAGGTGGCTTTTCGCTATTTGCACGGCACTAGCACGCAAGCCGGCTAACAAGAGGGGCGGTCCACCAGAACGAGTTCTTCTGCTGGACCGCTTTCCATTTCGGCAGCTACGCCGCCGCAGTGTGCTTACTTGACCTCGAAGTTCTGCTTGCCGAGTTCAGTGAAGCCGAGATCTTCGCTGGCGACTAGGGTGACTGGGGTGGTCTCGTCGTTGAGGTAGTAGGCGGCGATGTTGGAGTGGGATTCTCCCTGCTTGATTGCAGCCAACTCGGCGAGCGCCAAATTGTCATCAGGGTTCGGGGCGATTTCGATTTCATTCGATTCGTCGGTTCCGCCCTGGTACGCGGTGACCACGAAAGTCCAGGAGACGCCTGGGACTACGTCATCGGCAGATTTAGAGGTCATGTCGTAGTAGAACGCGACCACTGGCTTGTTCCCATTCGTATTGCCCTTCTCGCCCGCCGGAATCACTTTGGTCTCGGTGATGGTGGCTACGAAGTCTTCGGTCTCTAAGACGCTGTCGGCGAATCCTGGCTTCCCGCTCGGCTGTGCCGCAGGCTTAGCTGCCGAGCTTCCGGAAGCTTTGTCTGCAGTGGTGGCTTGGGTTTCTTTCTTTGCCTCCGGCTCAGAGTCGCCGGAGCCACATGCGGCGAGCGTGAGTGGGGCGATCATAAACAGTGCAGCAATTGCAAGCTTGGATGGGGTTTTCATGAGGAGCTCCCAAAATTGTTCAACAAAAGGTGAAAGTCTTATATGTGGACACGACAAGAACAAGGTCATCTAACTGCACTGATGTCATACTTTCCTGTCGAAAACAATTTTAGAAGCATCTAATCAAAACTCATGACCCAAGGCGCACAATGTAATGAAATAGTTATAAATAGCTAATGCTAAGACGTTTAGAAGCAATAAGTGTTTACTTATACCCTGTGGTCATCAATGAACAGTCCCGTTCTAGCAGTGCGACTGCTCTAATCCATCCGCACAGCAGTCCTGCCAGATAGTCACATGTTCATCTCTCCAAAAGGAACCGCAACATCCTAGTGAGTATGGGAGGTTGGCCTACTTAACCAGGCGCCGAATGGCCGCCTTCGCCTCTTCGATTTTCTCGCTAGGATCGCCATTTCTTGCCGCATCGACAACGCAATGCTCGAGGTGATCGCCGAGCAGCGCCAGCGCCACATTCTCTAGGGCACTGTTAGCCGCAGAGATCTGCGTGAGGATATCGATGCAGTACTCGTCTTCCTCAACCATGCGATGAATACCGCGCACTTGCCCTTCGATTCGGCGCAGGCGGGTGAGGTATTTCTCTTTGTCCGGTGAATAGCCGTGGCTATGCATCGTGATCTGCCTCGATATCAACGGGCTCGAGCGCAGGCGCAGTCCCAGCTAGGCGGAGCGTGACCGCAGCGAGCACTACTAGGGCGGCGAGCACCCCACAAGACAGTCCGAGCACGATATTCGAACCCCCATTACCAAGCGCAGACATCGCAGAGGTGGCGTAGTGCATAGGCATCAGGTGCGTCAGCACGTTCAGAACCGGGGAAACACTATCGGTAGAAGCCAGCTTCCACACCCAGCCGACAACGCCAGCCTGGAGGAGCAATCCTACGTAGACAGCGATGCGACCAACACGTTCCCCAAACAAGCCCACGAGCGCGCGGCTCACTAGGGCCGAGACGAGGCCAGCCAACGCCACCACGCCAACCAGCCCCAGTCCCACCAGTGGAGAGAGGTCAGCCGCCATGATGAGAATGATCATCGCACCCAGGGCCACCGCTGCGAGCGCGCGCCAACGACTACTCAGCGCCGCGCCGACCATCACCAGGGCGGCGACAAAGAACCCGAAGAGCGGTACGAGCATCGGCTGTGGCTGCGTAGGTGTTGCTGGATCCGCAGGCAAAGCACGCTGCACGGCCCCGATCTTGTCCTTGTTGGACGTAGCCATGCCGTCAACCTTCACCGCGCCGTCCTTGAGCTCCCCGGCACCGGTGGCCGCCTCCGCCAGCCCCTTGTCTAACTCAGTAAGTCCGGTGGCGAGTTCTTTAGAACCCTTCGTCGCGGAATATATTCCGTCATGGTAGCCGTATCCAGGGACCGCAAGTTGATTGGCGATCTCCCGCGAGCCCGAGCGCAGCTGCGCCAATTGATCCACCACCGCTGCATCCAATTTGAAAGCTTCTACTTGAGTCTTGAACTCGGCTAGCTGCGCACGAAACGCGACGGATTCCGGATCCTTCTTCTTCGCCAGGTCCGCGTCCACTCGGTTAATTTCTTCGACGATGCGCCCCTGCACTAGGCCGATTCCCTGCACCTGGTCCACAGCCAGAGACACCCCGTCGGCTACTTTCACGGCGCCATCACCAAGTTGGCCGGTACCCGCTTGAATCTGGGTCATGCCGTTAGCCAGCTCGTTTGCCCCTGCCACAGCATCGGTGGAGCCACCCGCAAGCTGGTTGGTGCCGTCGGCAAGCTTGCCGGTGCCGTCGACAAGCCCGGTAGTACCCTGCTTCAGGAAGCCCGCCTGGGAACTCGCCTCGCCGGCCGCCCGGCGCGCAGGCACGAGGTCCACAGCCCCCGGCGCAGCGGCTGGCTCCTCCGACCATGAGGATGCAGGCTCGAGGGAAACCGTGGCTGAGTAAATCGCGCCACCGATCAGTGGCGCAAGCAGCATCAGGGTTAGGAGTACGCGGCGAAGCAGGCTCATACTCTATGAATCTAAGGAATTGTGGGACTGTCCACTGTTAGGCGCACCGATGTGACGGGCGTTCCACCTGGTAAGATTTTCCGTATTGCTTTCTTGGTCACCATGCCAAGTTTTTTTAAAGGGCTCAACAGGCCTGTACTGACCGCATTCGATCAAGCAAGGTGTGATTTTCACGTGACCCTGCTCCTCGTTCTTTTTCTTGCCGGGGCAGCTGTGGTAGCTTCTCCGCTACTCGTTCGCGTCATGGATAGGAAAGCCGGCTGGCCGCTGGCTGTACTTTTCTTGGCCGCCGCTACTGTGCTTGCGGGCCATCCGCCCGCAGTGAGTTTCCCATGGGCATTGGGGGCAAACTTCGCGTTAAAAGCCGACGGCTTATCCTTCTTCTTCGCAATGCTAGCTTTGCTCATCGGCGCGGTCGTTTTTTGCTATTCCGCCGCGTACCTACCGGCAAAAAAGGGCAACACCAGCTTCTACCTGATCATGTCAACGTTCATGTTGTCGGTACTACTACTCGTGCTTGCCGACGACGTCACTGTCCTGTTCGCAGGTTGGGAACTGGTTTCGCTCGCATCCTTCCTCCTTATTGCCCGTTCGGGATCAGGGGGTCAAGCGGGCGCATCCCGCACCCTCATCCTGACTTTCATCGGCGGGCTAACCTTGCTCACTGCGACCGCGATCGCGGTGTCTCAAACGCATACCACGAACCTGACTGCGATCCTCCACAGCGATGCCTGGGCTAACAACCCACTAACTCCGGTGATGGCAGTGCTGATCGCGGTGTCCGCATTTACCAAGGCCGCGCAGCTCCCCTTCCACTTCTGGCTCCCGGAAGCTATGGCTGCCGCCACCCCGGTCTCTGCGTTCCTGCATGCTGCCGCCGTAGTCAAAGCCGGCATCTACCTACTAATTCGCTTCTCCGCACTATTCCACGACGTTGCGATCTGGCAGCACCTACTCATGGGCGTGGGCATGACTACCGCGATCATGGCAGCGCTGTTTGCGATTCAGAAGACCGATCTGAAGCAACTGACGGCATACTCCACGGTGTCCCATTTGGGCTGGCTGGTGGCGGTAATTGGCGTCGGCACGCCGTTTGCACTCGCGGCGGCGCTGCTCCACACCCTTGCGCACGCAATGTTCAAGTCCTCGCTGTTCATGCTGATCGGCGTGGTGGATCACCAAACTGGTACGCGCGATATTCGACGCCTAGGCCCGTTGGTGCGGCAGATGCCCTTCACCTTCGCTTCGGTACTCATCGCGGCGTTGTCCATGGCATCCGTCCCACCGCTACTCGGATTCGTGTCCAAGGAGTCCATGTTGGCAGCCTTTGAGGAATACCCTCTCATGCTGGCGCTCGCCGCACTAGCCGCGTTGCTGACCTTCACTTATTCTGCGCGCATCGTATTTGGCGCGTTTATCGACGGCCCGCGCGACCTGAGCCACGTCCGCGAAGCGCCCGTCGCATTGTGGTTGCCAGCCGCCCTCCCCGGCCTTTTGTCCCTGCCGCTGGCATTCTTCGTTGGCGTCTTGGACACCCCAATTTCCGCTGCACTGGCAGACATTGGCCTGCCTTATGCGGCGCATCTCGCCCTGTGGCATGGTGTGAACACACCGCTGCTGGTGTCGTTGGCTGTGCTCGTGCTGGGCGTGGTCGGAGTAGTCTTCCGCAAGCAGCTCCTCGCCCCAATCACTGGGCGGCAGCTACTTCCTGTCACAGGATCTGCCCTCCTGGACTTGAAGGTTCGCTACCTCAAACGCGTCGGAACGTGGCTGGGGGGCATGGCTGACTCCTTCAGCCCAGCTCGCCACCTGGCGTGGCCATTTGTTGGGCTAGCCAGCCTGATGGCTTTCGGCTTCTTCACCCAGCTCGACGGTGCGGGTTTCGCCCCGCGAGTGCCTGGCATCGATCGGCCCTGGGACCTCATCCCGCTGGCAATAGTCGGTATTTCTGTTCCAGTGTTGTTGTTCGTGCGCTCGCGCCTGGCCGCCACCCTGCTGCTTTCCGCGGTAGGTGTCGGTGTTACTTTGCAGATCTTGTTCCTCGGTGCACCAGATGTTGCGCTGACCCAGTTCATGGTGGAACTGCTGGTCATCGTCATGATGATGATGGTGCTCCGCCACCACCCGCGCGGTTTCTACACCGTGTCAAAGAACCGCAAGTACTGGACCGGCGCCATCGCATTGGCTGCTGGATTGTCGAGCTTCTTCATCGTCTACGGCCTGCTTGGCCGGCATGAGCGCCCCGAACTCGCATTGTGGTACTTGAATGAAGCTCCCGGAATCTCCGGCGGTGCCAACGTGGTGAATACCATCCTGGTGGAATTCCGCGCACTAGACACCATGGGCGAGCTCACCGTGCTGGGTATGGCTGGTGTCGCTATTGCAGCAGTGGTGGGCTCCATGCCACGCCAGGACACACTCCGACTCTCCGAGTTTGAAGAGCCAAAGCGCAACGCACTCCCTCTGGAATACCTCCGAAAGCTGCTGATCCCAATCTTGATTGCGCTCTCCGTACTCATCTTCTTGCGGGGCCACAACGCTCCTGGTGGTGGCTTCATAGCCGCGCTGGTGGCTTCCAGCATCTTCATGCTGAAGTATCTCGCAGCCCCTAAGGACGCGCCGGTAGTACCTAAGAACGTGCCTTTCCTGCTCACCGGCTTGGGTGTCATCACTGCCTTGGTGGCCGGGTTCATTGGCATGACCCATGGCTCTTTCTTGTACGCCATTCACGGCCATATTGCTGGCGAACACGTCACCACCTCGATGATCTTTGACGCGGGTGTGTTCCTCGCGGTGCTTGGAATGATCACCCTAGGAATCAACATTCTGGGGCAAAGACTCCGGCCAGGTGTGGAACACACACCTTATGAGCGCCCCAAAGACAGTCCAGTGCCCGGACCACGTACCTCAGTTTCCACCGACCAGACCGCAGGAGGCCGCTCATGATAATGGCTCTCACCATTTCCATTCTCATGGCCGGGGGCGTGTACCTCGTCCTACAGCGCGGCATGTACCGGCTGATTCTGGGAATGTCCTTGATCGGCCACGCCGGAAACCTGACGATCCTAGCCCTCGGTATCCCCAAGTGGCGCGCCGAACCCATCAACTCACCACTGGAGTTGGCCGCAGATCCACTTCCCCAAGCCTTTGTGCTCACCGCTATTGTGATCGCGATGGCCACCACCACATTTATGCTTGCGCTGTCCGCAGTTGGCAACAACGATGACACCAAATCAAAGCGCGCCGCACACGTTGCGCTCGCACCTTTGATCACGACGGCGCGCAACGTCCGTCCACTGCCGGAGGATAGTGCACGCGTACGAAGGGTCCAGGCTGCTGAATCGGAGGCAGGCCAGTGATCTTGCCACTGTTTCTTGCCATTCCACTGTTCGCCGCGGCACTCAACGCGATGCTCCCGTGGCGGGCGGTGCGTGACTGCTTGCTACTTGCTGTTCCCTTCGCCGGAATCTGTGGTGGCGTATTCCTGTTCCAGCACGGAACGATCGCCCACTCCGTCGGTCTCTATGTCGGCGGTGTAGCCATCCCCTTTGTGTCGGACAAGTTCTCTGCGGTGATGATCATCGCGGCGTCGATAGTGGCGCTGTTCTCCTGCCTCTTCGCGGTCATCGTCGGGGAGACTCGAGCGCGCTTCTTCCCCGCACTGGCGCTCATGCTCTTAGGAGGCGTCTACGGCGCGCTACTGACCGCGGATCTGTTCAACCTGTTCGTCATGGTGGAGGTCATGCTGCTGCCTTCCTATGCGCTACTAGCGATGACAGGTGGCCGTTCCCGGTTGGCGGCGGGTCGCACCTTTGTGCTGTCTAACTTGCTAGCTTCCACGCTTCTCGTCATGGGCGTCGGCGTAGTGTACGGGGTGGCAGGGACCGTAAACATCGCAGCTTTGGCGGGCGCCGCCGACCAGGGTCCGATCGTGATCGCCATGGGCATCGTCGTGCTGGCGCTGAGCATCAAAGCGGGAGTGTTTCCAATGCACACCTGGCTGCCACGCACCTATCCTTCGACGAGCTCTGCGGTAATGGGCTTGTTCTCTGGTCTACACACCAAGGTCGCGGTGTACGCCTTGTACCGCATCTATGTGGTGATTTTCGATGCCTCCCCGCGCTGGGCTTGGTTCATCATCGGCGTGATGATGGTGTCAATGCTGGTCGGTGGCTTTGCCGGCCTAGGAGAAAACACCATCCGCCGCGTGATTGCGTACCAGATGGTGAACGGTATGCCCTTCATACTGGTGATGTTGGCATTCCCTTCCACTGGGGCGCTAGCAGCAGGAATCTTCTACACGATCCACCACATGGTCACGGTCGGTTCATTGATCCTCACCACGGGCGCGATCGAAGAAACTTACGGTACTAGCACGCTCTCCAAGCTGTCTGGCATCGCGCGCCGCGATCCCTGGACATCCACCATCTGGGCGGCTGGAGCCTTCTCTCTTGTCGGTTTCCCACCGTTTTCCGGCATGTGGGGCAAGGTAGGCATCATGTTTGAGGTCGCTACCGCAGGCGGCCCACGTGCCTGGCTCATCATCGGCACGATCGTCATCGCTTCCCTGGGCGCGCTCCTTTCCCTGCTGCGAGTATGGCGCAAGGTCTTCTGGGGAAAACCGCCCACTCGCTACCCATCGACGCTGGTTGTCATGCCAATCAAGGCGCTACCCGGTGGAACGCTGGCAGTGTTGTCCGTGCTGATGTTCTTGTGCGCCGGCCCAGTGACCTCCTGGTGTGCCGGCGCCTCGCAGGCGCTTCTCGACGTCCCCGCCTATAGCTCCGCCATCCTCGGCACCGACGCGATTGGAGTAGTCCGATGACCCTGTTGCGATTCGTCTTGTGGCTGATTGGCCAAATCATCGTGGGTGGCGCAGTCATCGTTCGTTCTGCCTTTTCTCGGGATGCTGGCATTGAACCCGTGGTGGTCTCATACCCGCTGCGAGTTACCTCTGACCGGCACATCTTCTGGTTTTCCACCTGCATCACCATCACCCCAGGCACGCTCTCCTTAGGACTGCGCGGCGATAGGCTCCTCGTCCACGCCGTATACGGCGCGGACCCCGCCGAAGTACTCGCAGGCCTGGCTGAAATGGAGGAACGCCTCGTGCCCGCTGTACGAGACATCGATAAGGGCGCTCCCGGCCAGGGGCTCGGCAACCCATTGCACTCTACATTCGTCGCCGGCCACTCGGACCATAACTACGGCCCCACCTCTACCGCCGAAATGGAGGACAACTCATGATTGCCTACCTAGTCATGGGCATTATTGCGCTGTGCTTGCTGGCGAATCTTATGCTGATCATCCTGCGTGACGACGCCACGCGAGGCGTCCTCGCCGACATGATTTTCTACCTCATGATTGCCATCTACTTGGTGTGGACCTTGGTGTGGCCGACCTCGATTGTCTACGAAGTTGTGGTTCTAGGATCCCTCTTAGGTCTCCTGTCAACCGTCTCCGTTGCCCGAATCCTGTCGAAGGGACGACGATGATTGTCAATATTCTGCTGATTATCGCTGCGGTGTTCATTCTGGGCACCACCGTCATCATGTGGCGTGCCCCTGATGCCCTGACCAGAATCAACCTAATGGGCCCCACGGTGGGGGTGGCGCTGCCGCTGCTTGTCGTTGCCCACCTGATTTCAGATCCTTTCGACTGGCACAACCTCGTGCGCGCGCTGCTCACCATCGCAGCGTTATGGGTCGTTGCTGCAGTGTCCTCGTTTTACATCGCCCGATCAGTGCACGATCTCTAAGACCCACAGCAAAACTGCACCCGGCCGAGTGAATGCGATTTTTCGGCCGGGTGCAGCTGTAGTTAACAGGGTGCGTGCTACTTCAAACCAGCGGTTGCGTCGAAGTCGCCGCGTACCGCGCGGGAGTACGGGCAGAATTCATGTGCCTTCTGCACGAGACCAGCGGGATCTTCCATGGCATCCTGATCTGCAAAAGCAACGAAGATCGAACCGGAAAGACGGAAACCGTCAGAAACCTTGTTGAGGTCCACCTCGGCAGTGACCGTCGGCGCGTGATCGGCTACGGAAACTCCCGCTTCCTTCATCGTCTTCTGCAGGGCGCCGTTGAAGCAGGCGGCCCAGGCTGCTGCGAATAGAGTCTCTGGATTGACGCCTTCGCCGGAGCCACCTAGTTCCTTGGGCGGACGAACATCAAAGTCGATCTGGCCATTGGTGGAGACTACGTGGCCATCGCGGCCACCACCGGTTGAGGTTACGGATGCGGTGTACAGCTTTTCAGACATTCAGTTCTCCTTTGGTCGGGGTTGCCCAGTGTAGCGAAAAGTCCGGCCCTTCGATCTTCCCCATCTCCAAAATAGTTGGCACGTCACCCAGGTCGGCTGTCTTTTAGTTTGGCGATCGCACCTGGTAGAGTAGGGTTTCATGAGTTTCAGACCCGAGCGCGACGATTCCTACGTCACCCGGCTCGCCTTGAAGGCCGGCCGGGGCGATCGGGGTGCCCTCAGCGAGTTCATCGAACTCACTCAAGGCGATGTGTGGCGGCTGCTCGCTCACCTCGGCGGCCGTGATATCGCCGATGATCTCACCCAGGAAACCTACCTCCGCGTCATTGGGGCGCTCCCCCGCTTCTCGGCCCGCAGCTCTGCTAAAACTTGGCTACTTTCCCTCGCGCGTCGCGTGTGGGTGGACAACATCCGCCACGACATGGCGCGGCCCCGCAAGTCCGCGACCGAGTTCGAGGATGCTGCTGCTGATACCGCCGCGTCCAGCAGCTGGGCAGAGCTTGTCGACGCCCGCATGCTTATCGACGCCCTCGACCCCGACCGTCGTGAAGCATTGATCCTTACCCAGGTGTTGGGCTACACCTACGAGGAAGCCGCACGAATCGCCGATGTTCGCGTGGGCACCATCCGCTCCCGCGTGGCACGTGCCAGGGCGGATATGATTGCGGCTTCCAAAATTCCATTAATTAAGGAAGCCTAAAACCTGAAAGTTCCTCCCCAGCATCGCGAAGAGGCACTTTGAGCTAGGCTCGACGTCGAGCGTACAGTGCGCCCACTCCGATCAACGACACGGCAAGCAACAGGTACACGAAGACACCATTACCCCCAGCTTTAGGTAGCTTACCAGTCTTAATGTCCGCAACTTTCAGCCAAATTTCATTTGTCGGCTTGTTAACGTCATCTTCGAACACCAAAGTACCGTCATTTTGAATCGTGGTGGTCCAGGCCTCACCAGTTGGGGCAATTTGAAAGCGCACAGGCGATGGAAGAAGCTGATAGCCAGCTGGTGACCTGGATTCGACTAACCAATACGTACCTGCCCCCAGCCCCTTAGCAGCAGTTTCGCCCGCTTTCAGAGTTAACAAAGGTACGCCAGAATAATCAGGCTTACCCTCCTTGTCTGGATAAACTACAAACTCAGCATTGGATCCATCAATGATTACATAGTTGTCTTTAGTAGCGTCTGAATCATAAGCAACTTTTGTGATTTTGAGCATTGCCTCCTGCGGTTTTTCCTGATTTCGTACGTCGCATTCGACATTGCGTACGGACGCCATCGTTTTGTCATAGGGCAGGATCACAGAGAACCCAACTCCAGCAGCATCACTCACGACACTCACCGGGGTCTTAGACATCACTCCTGTATTTGGATCTTCAGAAATGATGTTGCACACGGCATTCTCACCATGTTGTTTAAACAGAGCGTACCCAGAGCCTTCTGGGATCACTTCATTCACACTAATCTTCTGGTCGGTGGTGGAATCAATGTTGAAAATCACCTGACCGCGAGCATCGGTCATCTGTGATCGCTTGTCCGTCCTAGTTGACTTGCCGTCGACATCCGTATACACGATATTCTGCTGTGGAGAGTTAGCTGCATCAATTGCTGTGGCGTCGAATCGCCAGCCTTCACCGGGCATTAGCACGTTGCCGTTCACATCTACGATCGTCTTATTAACGATAAGCTTTCCAGCACAAGTGCTTGCGACCGCAGTCCGCAGGTTCTTCATGAAATTTGTAAGATCGGTAGAAGCGATGTCGAATCCACCGTCCACCTGATTTGGCCCCATCATCGACTGGATAATTTGCGTGCTACTGTAAGCACCCTCGCTCCACTTTGCAGAATCAGGCTCAATAGCTCCGGATCGATTTTTCACCCACGCTTTGCCGGATTTGATCAAGTCATATACGTTTTGATCGCTGTTACCGTTCTCGAGGTAGTAATTTCCTCGAGACCAATTGTCTGCTTGAGCTGCTTTAAGAGATGGATAGGTACCCTTAAGCAGATACTCTGTGCCACCAACACCGATCGGCACCGTAGTGATATGAGTGCCAAGTGCTTTCACATTGTTGGCCGCAGCGATAGCAGTGTCAAGGTCTGTCGCATCGGTCACGAAGTTTGGACTTGCGCCGTAAGGCATCCCCTGGCTGGAATTGGTTGGCAAGCCATCGGTCACAAAGTACACGGCATCATAAACAAACCCACCGCTCTGCTCTGCGGCAAGTACTGATTTAAGCGCTGCCTCCCAGTTAGTACCTTGAGTCGCATTTGGATTGTACGTATTCAAAGTTTGGATCGAGTTCTTTAGCGTCGTAACGTTCTTTGGATCACTCAAACTAAGCGGTGTTCTGACTTCAGCAACTGGAACGGTAGAAGCGCTGGTACCGAAGTTATATAGGCCCATTTTGGTCTGAGTTCCAGCCAGGGAGTTTATAGCCGCTGTCCCTGCATCCACAATAGAGGAAAGCCCGGTAGGCGTGCGTGTGATCGATGAAGAAAGGTCGAAGACAACGGCGATATTTTGGCCACAACGTTGTTGCAACGGAGGATTTTGCAGCGGGTCCTGCAAATTCAAAATCGCATCCGGAACGGGCTGTACGGTCACAAGCTGGGTACCGTAGAGTTCCAGGGTCGCGTCGATATCGGTTGAAACTCCGAAAAGCTCAGTAGCTAAGGACAACAATGCACCTTCCGGAATTACGGTAGATCCTACTCTCACACCGTTTTTTTCCGGGAAGAATTCAACCTCTACATAGTTGTCCTTTTGAGTAACTACTCGCTGCCCCAATTCCACTCCGGGCTCAATTTGATCGATACCAAACTTGAAAACCTTGTCCATTGCTCCAACATTTGCCAATTTTACCTTGACAACTGCTCGCTCAAACTGTGTAGCACTGACGACGTTAGTTTGCGTAGTAAAGGGATTCGTACCCGTCGTTGTAGAGGTACCGATCTCGATACCTCTAAGAGCAACCACTTTGAAATTTGCGGCCTGCCCGGCAGGGATTGGGGTTGGGGAGGGGATTGGGTTTGGGGATGGGGTAGCGGTTGCCGTCGGAGTTAAGGTTGGCGTCGAAGTAGCAACCGGAGTTGCCATAGGGGTTGACGAAATTGCCGGAGTTGAGGTTAGCGTAGCGGTTGCCGTCTGGGTTGGTCTAACCGCAGGCGTGGAAGTTGGCGCAGGACACACGCCAGTTAGAGCCATATTCGTGGATGTGATATTGATATCAGCGAGGAATCCTACCTGCACCATCACTGTTTGACCAGCATTGACATTAACAGCCGTTGGAAAATCAACCGTGATAGTACCGGTTGCGGGATCCCGCGCGATCGACAAGGTGAGCTCGCTAGCTTGAGCTGATGATTCTCGCGCTACAGTTTTACCACCTATTTGAACCAAATTGTAAGCGTAGGGGCTTGCCAACTTCGTACTGAGGTTATCAGGAAGATCAATAACAATTGACTCTATCGACCCTGTCATCGAAGCAGTCGCAGTAAAGGTTCTACGGTACTTCGCATCCGAAGAAGACACCTTGGCTGACGTGGTGGGGCCTACCGCAAGACAGCTCGCTACTTGCGCCTCCACACTAGGCCCGTTCATAGTATCAATAAAAAAGACTGCCGATAAAACGGTCAAGGCAGATAAGACAGCTGCGAGAATTCGTCTAAGCCCGTAGAGCCTTTGTTTGTTCATCATCGACATTCCTTAACTGCGGTGCTTGCTTCACATTGTTGAATTTTGTTAGAACTACGTCGCATGGATCGGATCCACAGCACTAGAAGCAGAATGATGAGGATCGAAGCCCCCACTATTACCCACATCCACCACTGCCAGTGAAATCCGCTGTCTTCGAAGAACTTCTCGTCTTCGGGATCCATGGTGGTACGCTCGGCGTGAACTAACAGCCGGTGACTGTTGATGCCATAAGGCGTGCAGGTGACAAGGGTGACAAGGTCTTTGCCCTCTTCCCGCTTCAGGCTTTCCACCTCAGTGGGCAGGACGGTGTCGATGTTGCGCACCCGGTATTTCATTTTTTGGCCCGCTGCTTGGATGTAGATGGCATCGCCAACCTTGACCTTGGAGAGGTTGTCAAAGAGCGTGGCATTCTGCAGTCCGGTGTGACCAGTCATCACTGCGTGGCGACTTTCCCCACCAACGGGCAGGTCAGTGCCGTACAGGTGGCCGACGCCCCGTTGCAGAGTTTCATGGCTGGTGCCGTGGTAGATGGGCAGGTTGATCTCTCCGGCTGGCACTACGAGGCGGGCCATGGCGTTCCAGGTAGAGAGCTGCTTTTTGTATTCCTGGTACCCGGGCTGCTGCTCGTCGATGACGTCCGTCCATGGATCAGTGGTGGCGGCCTGACCGAGGTTATCGTTATATGCCACAGCATCCACGAGCGATTGGTTAATTACCTCTGCAGGAATCTCCTGCTCAATTTTGGCGTATTCTTCAGCAACTTTAATTTGCCGAATGTTGTTCCACTGCGTGGCGACGACCGGGTACAGCAGCACACACAGTCCAGCGAGCACAAGTAGTACCGGGACAAGCACGCTGGTGAGACTGCGCTTTCCTGTTATCTCTTTGGCCTTAACTGCGGTGTGAGTACCCATTGTTTAACGTTCGTTCTTTCGCCGACGGACCAGGAAGATACCGATCACCATAAGGGCCACAGCTGCCGCGAAAACTCCGATTACTGCTGCACCGGTAGTTGCCAATGCGCGGCTAATGCCGAGCACCTGATCTTGCCTGGGGTCTCCGCCTCCGTTCGGGGCATTGTGAATTCCGCCCACCTCATCGGTTGGCGTGGTGGTTGGTGGTGGTGTGCCTGGCGTGGAGGTATCGGGATTTTTGGGATCGAAAGGTGGGTAGTCAGGAGTTGTTGTGCTTGGCGTAGTAGTGCTGGGAACTGGTTCAAATTTCGCGTTGATGATCGGTGTGCAGTTCCAGCCTTCATTGCTACCGGTCGGCAACGTGATGATGAACTCCTGGGGCTTCAAATGGTTGCCGTCGTTAGGCACGGTGGCGGAAACGTAGTACGCGCCGATGGGCAGCCCGGTGAAGTAGGCATGGCCGGTAGCGTCGGTAGTGGCGTGCCAGGAGCCGTCTTTGTGGGCATCGCGCACCTTATCGACGTCCATTCCTTTTACCTCGTCCCAGCCTGCCTGCGTGGCCAGATCGATGCCGGAGATCTTGTCGAGGGTGAACGTAGTGCCTTCGATGACGTCATGAGGGCGAGTCCGGTTGACCACCATGGTGACATCGATGGCACCGCACTGGGCGGTCTCTGCCACTTCGAGCCCAGAAATGCTACCGGTTACTGTGACAACGTCCGCGAGTGCTGGCGTGATTCCTAGTGCCGCGATGGTGACTGCGGCCGCAATTGCGATGCTCCTATTCATGGCCCTCGCCCTCCAACTCATACTTCCGGATGAGATCCATCGCGGATACGCCGTGGGATTCAGCGTGCTCCTTCTTCAGCTCTTTACGCAGCCAGTACAACAGTGCGGCTGCCACCGCAATCGCACCAGCGACGAGAGCCCACATCCACCACTGCCACTGCGATCCCTCGGCGTTTTCAATCGCTTTGAGATCCTCAGGATCCAGGTCAACGCGGTGTCCGCGGACCAGGAGACGATGCGAGTTAATGCCATAAGGTGTGCACGTCACCAGGGTGATCAAGTCTTTGCCTTCTTCGGGTCGCAGATCCTCGGTGACTTCCGGGAGCACGACCTTGACCTGATCCACCCGATATTTGAGCTTTTCGCCGGAGACCTGAACGTAGATGGCATCACCTTCTTTGACTTCCTTCAGGTTGTCAAAGAGCGTGGCATTAGACAGTCCGGTATGACCCGTGAGCACTGTGTGCGATCCGCTGCCGCCTACCGGCAGGTCTGATCCGAAGAGATGCCCGACACCCTTTTGCAACGTGTCGTCCTCTGTGCCGTGGTAGATCGGCAGATTGATCTGTCCTGTCGTGACGACCAAACGCGCCATAATTGGATGTTGGTTGAGCTGCTCTTCGTACATCCGGTAGTCCTGATTATCCTTTGCGATTTGAGCAAGCCAAGGATCAAGGATCGGACCAGTTTTCCGGCCTTCGTTGTACTTGCGAGCATCCTCCAGCATCTTGTTCAGCTGGGTAGGATCGGTCTCTTCTTCAAATTTCGCATACTCATCGGCCACACGTTGCTGTTCAATGTTGTTCCACTGGGTAGCAACTACCGGATACATCAGCACCAAGACTCCGAGCAGCACAAGGACTGCGGGCACCACAATGGACTTTAGGTCGCGCTTGGCATGCCCGCTACCCTCGACTGCCGGCTGTGGAGCCTCAGTGCTTAGCGTCATGATGTATCACTCTTGTCGGTTTCGGATGATAAGTGCAGATGAGGCGACCAGGACGGCCGCCTCATCGTGAGCGGAAAAGGCTGTGATTAGCCCTTGTTGGAGTTGCGACGTGCAAACCATGCACCGGCACCGACCAGCGCCGCACCGATCGCGGCCAGGACACCGATACCCGCGCCACCAGTAAGTGGCAGGTTAGGAGTTTCCGAGCGGACGTTCTTCACCGCAACAGAGATGGTATTTTCTGGAGCGCTTTCAACTGTCTTGGAATCAAAGTCACCCACCTGGATTTCACCATCTTGCTTGGCATAGCCTTCAGGCGCTTTGGTCTCCAGGAGGCAGAAGGTGGACGGAGAGGTGTCAGTCGCATTGTCTGCCACATCGGTAACGTGCAGGCCATCAATCGTGATGGTGCCGTCTTCTCCCGTAGCAAACTCTGAGATGCCATTGACAGCGATCGGAGTGGTGGTGCCACACTTGATAACCTGGAACTTTGCTCCAGCCAGCGGCTTGTCACCATTGGCGTCAGTCTTAACGATCTTCAGCTTTCCGTAGTAGGTCGTGACATCGTTTGTAGTGTTTTCGATGTCCGAACCACCGTTTGGATTATTGGTGATCACCGTTGCGTTGTTCACCACATCAATATCGCTAGCGTCACCGCTGGGAAGTACCTTGACGCTGAAGGTCAAGGACACGATCTCGCCAGGCTTGACCTTCGCAAGGCCGGAATCAGTCAGCTCAACCTGCAAGACCTGTGGGGTACCAGTTGCAGCAACCGTGTAGTCTCCGGCGCCCAAGTCAACACCGCTAGCGGTCTTGACGGAGATTTCAGCGTTTGCCTGGTCAAACTGGGTGCGCACGTCCAGAGTATCTTTAAACCAGAACTTGGATAGTGGCTTTTCCTTAGAGAACTGTGGCGCTTGACCCGTGATGGTGTAGGAGATCATATCGCCTACCTGCTTGTCGTCGTCCTTCACCGTCTTACTTACGTCAACCTGCGAGTTCTTCGGGTAAACGTTGACATCGTAATTCCAGCCCGTGCCGCCAGGATTCGTTGTAGGCACAAACACGACGAACGGTTGAGACGGCACCAGGGTGGTTACTGAAGGGTCGACAACCTCGGTGACCCGGTAGACGCCGATCGGCAGGTTAGCGAAGTTTGTACCTTCAGCGACGCTCTTCTGGCTGGAGTAGCCACCCGACTTCAACGGTGAATCGACGGTTGCCTTTGATGCGGCCGCGAAGTCCTTTGCCAGATCAAAGTCGAGCTGTTCCACCTTGAAGGAAACCTTGCCCTGCAGATCGGCAGGCAAATCAGCACCAGGAGCTGGGGCCATTGGAGTGCCAGAGTTGTTATCTTGCCCCTCAGCGCCGAGTCGCTTATGAATGTTGATGGAGCCAGTTTTGGCGAAATCAATATTTCCCGCAGCTGCCGGTGCGGTCTGCGCGAAGGCGACCGGGACACTTAAGCCAAATGTAAGCCCAACAACTGCAGCTGCGGTAGCACTGCGGAGTGCGACGGAATTCTTAATCATGGTTTCTTTCTTTGAAACGACAGAGTTGTTCTACAGTTCTTGTAGAACAAAATAATGAGCTTTGTGGTCGTTCCTAGCCGTCAACCCGAAAAAATCGGACGCCCTGCCGGACTCCACTATTAAGAACCCCTACTGGGATCCTTACGGCCAACACTTTACTGGCCCATTGATGATTCTAACCTCAAAAGTAGTTTCATGAGAAGATCCTTACCAAATTCCTTACAAAGTTAAGTATTCCACAACTCTCCTTAACCCATTTACCCTGCAGGATGTAGATTCATCACCAACAGATAATCAATTTGCATCAAATTAATAGGGTGGCAACCTGCCCGCATATGGGGGTAATCGTGCCCTTCCCCTACCTGCTTCACATCTTCTACCTCAGTTTCCTGAGTTTCAGCACAGAAACAAGCCTGCTTAAACACAGAAACCCCCTGACGTCAGTCCTCAAAGTTTCTGAGGGTTGGCGTCAGGGGGTTAAGAAAGTGGAGAAGCTTAAACCAGTAGTTCAGCGATCTGAATCGTATTCAGGGCAGCACCCTTGCGGAGGTTGTCCCCAGCCACCACGAGAACGAGGCCTCGATTATCGTCGACGGACTGATCTTGACGGATGCGTCCCACGAAGGAAGGATCCTTACCCGCGGCCATCAGCGGGGTAGGCACGTCCACAACCTCGACGCCGGGGGCGTCGACAAGCAGCTGCGCGGCCTCCTCCACCGTGATTGCTCGTGCAAACTCGGCATGGATCGTCAGAGTGTGTCCCGTGAACACTGGCACCCGCACGCAGGTTCCCGCCACCTTAAGATCAGGGATGTTGAGGATCTTGCGAGACTCATTGCGAAGCTTCTGCTCTTCATCGGTCTCGAGGGAGCCGTCGTCGACAAGGTTGCCGGCAAAGGGCAGGGCGTTGAAGGCAATCGGAGCCACATACGGGCCCAAATCTTCAGGAGCCAAGGCGGAACCATCATGAGCCAGCACGGTTGAATCAGACATACCCGCCACCTGGCTAGCCAATGCAGCTACGCCCGCCACGCCGGAACCGGAAACTGCTTGATAGGAGGACACGTGCAGGCGTTCAAGCCCAGCACGGTCATGCAATGGCTTTAGCACCGGCATCGCTGCCATCGTGGTGCAATTCGGGTTGGCGATGATGCCCTTCTTCAGCTCACGAGCCACCTCGGGGTTGACCTCAGAGACGATGAGCGGAACCTCATCATCCTTGCGCCACGCGGAGGAATTGTCCACCACAGTGGCACCGGCAGCAGCGAAAATAGGCGCGTACTGCTTAGAAGTAGTCCCACCTGCGGAGAACAATGCAATATCAATGCCTTGCAGCGACTCCTCAGTCACCAGCGCCAAATCTTCAACAACTACATCGGTGCCACGGAACGGCAACATCGATCCCGCCGAACGAGCGGAAGCGAAGAAGCGAACCTGATCACAAGGGAAATTGCGCTCCTCGAGGAGCGTGCGCATGACGCGACCGACTTGGCCGGTTGCGCCGACAACTGCGACGACAGTCATGGGAAAGCCTTTCTAGAATGCGAGATTTCCATCTTCAGATGCTGCAAGGTGTGGACCAGCTGAGTATGGAAGTTCGAGACGGTTTTTAGCGACCACTACCAGCGTAGACAGTGGCTTCCTCTTCGCCCCCAAGCTCGAAAGCTTCGTGGAGAGCACGAGCGGCTTCTGGCAACTCCGACTCGCGAATCAGGACAGAGATGCGGATCTCGGAGGTTGAGATGAGCTCCATATTGATGTCTTTATCGCGTAGCGCCTCGCAGAACGTCGCGGTAACCCCCGGGTGAGACTTCATACCGGCGCCAACAAGGGAAACCTTGCCGACTTGGTCGTCGTACAACACATTTTCCCAGCCCTCTTGAGTCTGAAGCGTCTTGAGGAGTTCCATGGCGCGCGGGCCATCAGAGCGAGGGCAGGTAAAAGTGATGTCGGTTTTGCCGTCTTCCACCGAGGAGATGTTCTGCAGCACCATGTCAATGTTGATTTCGGCGTCGGCAATCGCGCGGAACACGGTTGCTGCAGCACCTGGCGAATCTGGAATACCGAGGATGGTGACTTTTGCTTCGGAACTGTCGGTGGCGACGCCGGTCAGGATTGCTTCTTCCACTGGGATTTCCTCCATAGATCCGGCGATAAGGGTGCCGGGGTCATTGCTATACGACGAACGGACGCGCATCGGCACGTTGAATGCGCGGGCATACTCAACGCTGCGCAGGACAAGAATCTTCGAGCCGACGGCCGCGAGTTCCAGCATCTCCTCAAAGCACAGTTGATCAAGCTTGCGTGCGTTAGGGACGATGCGTGGATCGGCGGTGTAGACCCCGTCGACGTCGGAATAGATTTCACAGACGTCGGCCCGCAACGCAGCTGCGAGGGCGACGGCAGTGGTGTCGGAACCGCCACGACCCAGGGTGGTCACGTCCTTGGACTCGCGGTTGACACCCTGGAAACCAGCGACGAGGCAGATCTTGCCTTCGTCGAGAGCTTCCCGCACGCGCCCCGGAGTCACATCGACGATTCGCGCATTGCCATGACGCTCCGTAGTAATGACGCCTGCTTGAGAACCAGTAAAGGACTGCGCCTTCGCGCCGAATGACTCAATAGCCATTGCCACCAGGGCATTCGAGATGCGCTCGCCGGCAGTGAGCAGCATATCCATCTCACGCGCTGGAGGCACTGGGTTCACCTGGGCGGCAAGATCGAGCAGCTCATCGGTCGTGTCCCCCATCGCGGAGCACACAACTACGACATCATTACCAGCCTTCTTGGTAGCGACAATCCGCTCCGCCACCGCCCGAATCCGTTCTGCGGACTCTAGCGAAGAGCCACCGTACTTTTGCACTATGAGTGCCATGCGTCGCCACCTTTCCTTATCCGTTGGAAACTATCGTACCGCGTCCACCTTTTTAAGCAATCCTTACGTTAGTTAACATTTAGTTAATCAATGCCTGTACCGGGATTTTCCCATTTTCCAGTACCCTAGAATGCGTGCAAAATAACCTTCTGGCGGTGCTCTTCGCACTACTCTCAGCCCTCACCATCGCGTGGGGGACTGTTGTGCGCCACCGCATCGCCGAAGCTGCACCTCAAGGCGGGAAATCGCCAATCCTCTCCGCAATGAAACGCCCCCTCTGGTGGGCTGGCATGTCCACGGCCATCATCGCCTACTTCCTACAAGTGGTAGCCCTCGGTTTTGGGCCATTGCTGGTGGTACAGCCCATTTTGGTGATGTCGCTGATGTTCACTCTCCCCCTCTCCGCGCGTTACGACGGCCGGCGCATCACCGTCTCAGAGATGTCGTGGTCCACAGTTCTTACCCTCGCAGTGACCATCCTCGTCCTTCTCGGACGCCCCCTGCCCGGCATCTCGCACCCGCCTCTCGAGCGCTGGTTCATTCCTGTCGGCGTCGGCGCCCTAGCCCTGTTCACACTCGATCGCTTCGCTGCGCGCCAGATCAGGCGAGAAAAGGCGCTGATCCTCGGAATCGTCACGGGCGCGGTCTTTGGCTACGTGAGCGTGTTCTCAAAGGCAGTGGCAGACATCTTCGTGCTCCAGGGAGTAATTGGCCTATTGAACAACTGGGAGCTCTACGCACTGATTGCAGCATCGACGCTCGGCACCATCGTCCAGCAGTCGTCGTTTAACGCCGGAGCCCTGAAAAACTCCCTGCCCGCGATGAAGAGCGCCGAACCCGTCGTAGCGTTCTCTTTGTCCTATCTGGTGCTGGGTGAGAAGTTCCAAGCCACTGACCTCGAATGGTTGTGGATGGCCCTCGCGCTGGTGGCCATGATCTTCTCCACCGTGATGTTGTCCCGGCGCGAGGTTGGTTAACGCTATGCTTGCAGTCCGCTATGGCTCGAAGTCGGATCATGGAAGTCGGATTTCGGGGCCACAGTCTTGCAAATAGCGGTCCCCGACCCGATTACTGCCGAAATCCGACTTTCATGAGCCGACTTTCACGAGAAGGCGTAGCCACCGAACCGAAGGCGGAGGCTACCGGGTTAGGGGTACTGCGGGCGTCGAGAAGCGCGGGCCAAATAGTCCCGCAGTTCCGGAATGAACCGCCCTTCCCGGAGCATCCCCCAATCGACTCGGAAAACTGAGAGCCCGAGCCGCACCAACTCTCGTTCGCGACGTACCTGCTCCGCAAGCACCAATTCCTCCGGCCCGTAGCTGCCGGAATACTTGATCGCGCCATCTACCTCAATGACCAGCCAACCATCCAGCACCATGTCCACAACGAAGCGCTCTCCCTTCGTCATGAAATCCTGCTGCGTTAACAAAGACGCGTACTGAATATCCGACTCGAGCAGTTGCGCCCGCGCCCAAGACTCAGCTGCGGATCCGATCTTGGAGCGAGCCTCATTCACAACTCTTCTAACCCTGCTCACACCTTTGGTGTGGCCAATCGTGCCCAGCTCGTCCCGCAATACCCGACGCGCCTGTGCCTCACGATTCATGAACCCATCCGCTACCGCCAATGCCTGCGCAAAACTGTGCCAACGTGCGGAATCAATCACCGTACGGGCGAGAGTGGTCACCCGCACCCCAAAATGCCAGGTGATCGCCTGCTCGGGCAGATAGTTCGAGCGATACACCACTGATTTCGGCCACTTCGATCGCGCAGAAGGCTTCCTATTACCTGGCAGGATCAACTCTGTCGGTCCTCGATAGGACAGCACCGGCAACCCCCAAAGACTGGCGGCAGACAGACCACACACCACCGCCTTCGAACTGCTCATACCCGCAGCGACAGCCTCTGCCCGCGCACGATCCCACGGCGCAAGCGACCCGTAAGCCTTTGGGTCGGCGTATATGTGGCCCGCAAGCTTCACGACGTCCCCAGCATTGACTCCCCGCCAGAACGAGCTCTCCCCCAGATTCATTTTCCTGCGGTCAATAAACTTCATGATTCCCCCCCGGTCTCATTGTGACCACAGCTTATGGGAGTTCAGCGCCGAGGTACAGTGCTGCGCAACGTTAGTCGGATCATGAAAGTCGGATTTCGGGAGTTTTAGGCGTGTCAGGCCTCAACGTTGGCAGCATCCGGCCCGAAATCCGACTTTCATGATCCGACTTTCGCGAGAAAGCAGCCGCCCGCTAGATGGCCCACACCGTCGCGATCAATGGGTGCACCGAAATCACAGCGCCAAAGACCACCCAAGAAACCGCCAGCAGGGCAAGGCGCAGCCGGTCAAAGGAGCGTGCAGCGCCAATTGCCAGTGGCAGGAGACAAATGATCGCCGGAAGTAATAGGCGCGGGCGTGAGGTGATGGTGCCGTCGGAAAGCAGCACGTTAGCCGTGACACCGGCTGCGAAGAGCCAGACCAGCCAGGGCAATTTACGAAATGCGAGCACCACCGAAAGAGCGGCAACAATCATCGCGAGTCCGACCACTATCAGCCAGGAATCACTGTTCCGGTTGAAGGACCAGGACAGGAAATCCAGGGAGGCCACACCGAAGTCAAAGGCGGATCCCCAGCCCTTTTCTTGTAACCCGAAGTAGCCGCCAACATCGGCAGTATACGAGTTAGCGAAGAGAAGATAAGCGACCATGCCGAGGGGGGACAGCACGACGCCAAGCCAAGCGCGCCAATCTTTGAGCGCGTACACGATCACTGCGATGAAGAACACAAGCCACAGGTCAACGCCTGTTATTCGGGTAAGGCAGGTGAAAAACACCAGCCCTCCAGCTAGCACCCACCGGTGGCTGAGCATCGCCCACAGCGCCCAATAGGCGAAGGCTGCGAACAGCGCTTCGGTGTAGGGCATGTTGTAGGTGAGACTCATGGGGGCACCGGCAAGGAGAACTCCCGCAGCAGCCGCGCCCCACGTTCCAGCGCCCATGTACCTGGCGATCGCTATGACGGCAGCGACCATCGCGGTACCGGCAATGGCATTGACTAGAAGTGCTGCTCCCAAGAAATCGAGCCCCGTGACCTCACGCACGGTGCGCAGCAGCAGGGGGAAGAGCGGAAAGAATGCGAGGCGTGCCTGGTAACCATCGAGCGCATTCGGGTCCATGTTCTCGAAGTAGCCGCCGTTGGCCACTCCGATGTAATGGACTGCATCCCAGCGGGTGAGCACTCTGTCGAGGGGGATCCCCTTGGCGTCGGCAAGCAGGTGTACAACAAAGAGTCGGATCGCGGTTACCCCCGCAAAAACGGCGGCCGCCAGCCCCCAGTCAGCCAGCATGTTGCTGCTGGTGAAGCCCACTTTCTTCCGTGCGGGCACAGAGGCTGCATTTTCGACGACCATAGTTATCAAGCCTAACCCAATCCACAAAAACCGATGACGCAGGGCACAGTTTGCGGTAGCGTGCATTACATGCAGCGAGCATTCCTCCTTCTTTGCCGCGGCGGGCTTTAGGTCAACGAGATGTGGCCGGCGCCCCGTCGCGGAGTTTGTCGTTGCCAGCCACGCCCCACCTGAACCCACTCGAGGAATTTAGCTATGTCATTCATCTCCGCACCCGCTCAGCTGACCAAACCTAGCGGCGAAATCCCCGCCGACCAGCCCACTTGGAATAGGCAGCGCCCATCGGCCATGCCAAGTGACCGCTACCAGCCTTATGACGTAGAGGTCCAAGATTTCCAGCTTCCTGACCGCACGTGGCCGGAGCAGCGCATCACCAAGGCCCCGCAGTGGTGCGCGGTGGATCTGCGCGATGGCAACCAAGCACTGATTGACCCGATGAGCCCCGAGCGCAAGCGCCGCATGTTTAACCTGCTGGTGAACATGGGATTCAAGGAAATCGAGGTCGGCTTCCCGTCCGCGTCCCAGACCGACTTTGATTTCGTGCGCGAGATCATCGAGCAGAACATGATCCCGGAAGACGTCACCATCCAGGTATTGGTGCAGGCACGCGAACATCTAATCCGCCGCACCTTCGAAGCCTGCGCCGGCGCGAAGAACGTGATCGTGCACTTCTACAATTCCACCTCGATCCTGCAGCGAGAGGTGGTGTTCCGAAAGGAAAAGGAGGCCATCAAGCAGCTGGCCACGGATGCCGCAGAGCTGATCAAAACGATCGCCCAGGACTACCCCGACACCAACTGGCGCTGGGAATACTCCCCGGAGTCCTACACCGGCACCGAGGTCGAATACGCAAAGGAAGTCTGCGACGCCGTCAGCGCCGTCATGCAGCCCACCCCGGACAACCCGATCATCATCAATCTGCCCTCCACGGTGGAGATGACCACTCCGAATGTCTACGCAGATTCCATCGAGTGGATGTCCCGAAACCTGAATAATCGCGAATCCATCATCCTGTCCCTGCACCCGCACAATGACCGTGGCACCGGTGTCGCCACTGCGGAGCTGGGATACCTGGCTGGCGCCGATCGCATCGAAGGCTGCCTCTTCGGCAACGGCGAGCGTACCGGCAACGTCTGCCTGGTCACACTGGGGCTGAATATGCTGACTCAAGGTGTGGACCCGTGCCTGGACTTCTCAGACATTGACCTGATTCGTCGCACCGTGGAGTACTGCAACCAGCTGCGAGTTCCTGAGCGCCACCCTTACGGCGGCGACCTGGTTTTCACCGCCTTTTCCGGCTCTCACCAGGATGCCGTCAACAAGGGGCTGGAAGCGATGCAAGCTCGCAACGACAACACCTGGGAGGTTCCGTACCTGCCGATCGACCCGAAGGATGTCGGCCGTTCTTACGAAGCTGTGATTCGTGTGAACAGCCAGTCCGGCAAGGGCGGTGTCGCCTACATCATGAAGACCGACCACGGCATGGAACTGCCGCGACCGATGCAGGTGGAGTTCTCCTCAGTGGTACAAGCCGTCACTGATGCTGAGGGCGGGGAGATTAACTCCAAGAACATGTGGGACATTTTTGCCACTGAGTACTTGGATCGTTCTGAGCACTTGGTACTGGAATCCATCCACGTCGACGGCGCGCACGTCACCGCCACCGTGCTTATCGACGGCAACCGCCGCGAAATCTCAGGCACCGGCAACGGCCCCGTCGCGGCGTTCGCACACGCGCTGGAATCCATCGGCATTGATGTAGAAGTGCAGGAATACTCTCAGCATGCTCGCACTGCCGGCGATGATGCCGAAGCAGCCGCTTTCGTCTTTGCTACAGTTGGCAACTCTGAAGCTTGGGGCGTAGGCATTGATTCCAATATCACTGAGGCATCGCTGAAGGCGATCGTCTCCGCAGTGAACCGGGCTTAGTGCCCACCAATTTGAGGGATCCTGCCCCGCTTCGGTGATATCCGCGCGTTTAGCAGTGCGGGTTTCACCGGTAAGCGGGGTGTTTTCCGACATAAGGGCAGCAAAGCTCTCTTTCCCGTCTACGATGTGTAACTAATGACTACTCAAGACACCCAAACCCCGGAGGAGCGCGAGGCTGCGAAACAGGCGCGCCGCGAGGAGCGCGAAGCCGCCATCGCCGCCGCCCCCTATGCCGTCGTGCACGTGGAAGCCACCGGGATCCACCCCTCGACCTCCCGCATGGTCTCCTTAACCATCCTGACTCTCACCCCCGAGGGCGAGATCGTGGATGAATACTTTGAGATTTTCAATCCCGGCGGCGACACCGGTCCCCGCCATCTCCACGGCATCACCGATGCGGAATTCGAGCAAGCCCGCACCGTAGAGCGTTCGCTGCGCAAGATCAACACGTTGTTGGACGGGCGCACTCTCATCATGCATAACGTCCCCCGCACCTGGGGTTTCGTCCTAGGTGAAGCCAAGTCGGCGTTGCGAACAATGCAACGCCGCCAGCGGAACCGGAACCGGAATCGTCGCGGACGTCGTCGCGTCGGCAGACCTCCCCGCCCCATTGCGCTTATCGATACGCTGGCCTCCGCACGGCGCCTCGGGCTGCCGCTGGAGGACTCGCGGGTACGCGCAGTAGCCAAGGAACTAGGAATCGATGCGCCTTCTCCTATCGCATCCGTGGCGCGCGCCCAGCAGCCCGCGACGGCGACTTCCCAGGAGACCGCCGAACTCATCGTGGATATTTATGAGGCCGAGGTTGCGCGCGGGCAGATTGCATCATACGACCCCAGCACCCTGCGCGCCGATAGATTCGGTCTGCAACGCTCCATCGTGCGTGTCGACGCCATGGAAGCCGCCGCCACGACTGAAAACCCCGGCACATTCACCCCAGACCACGGCCTGAAGGCCGGGATGGAATTCGTGGTCAGCCCGGACATCGAGCTGGACCCCGATGTCATCATCGCCCAAGGCGTGGCTGCCGGCCTGAAATACAACGAGAAGGTGACTCGCCAAACCAGCTTGTTGGTGTGCAACCGCACCTCAGTGCTGCGTGGCAAGGCGATGCACGCGGACCGCAAGCAGATCCCACTGATTCCCGACGCGGAGTTCCTGTCACTGTGCGAGCAGTCGGCTTCCTAGCGACTAGAATCTTCCCCATGAAACTTCCCGCTCCCCTCGCACGCGCCCGCACGGCGCTCGCAATGACGGCTGCAGGCGCTGCTACCAGGGCGTCTCAAGCCACCGGCCGTGGCGCCGGCGGCATGATCGGTGGCCTCATCGCAGGCGCAATCGATCCAACAATCATGGAGCAACTCGGCAACAACCGTCCGGTAGCTTTGGTCACTGGCACGAATGGCAAGTCCACCACCACGCGCATGCTCGTCGGGGCGTTGCGTTCGCAGTACACGGTTGCCACCAATGACGGCGGCGACAACATGGACGCAGGCATCATCGCTGCGCTACTCAAAGGCAAGGAAGCCAGCCACATCGTGCTGGAATGCGATGAGCTGCACGTTCCTGCCGTCGCGAAGCGGCTGCGCCCCAGCGCGCTGGTCCTGCTCAACCTCACCCGCGACCAGCTAGACCGCGTCGGCGAGATCAATAAAATTGAGCGCACGCTACGCCAGGCGGTAGCGGACAACCCTAAGATGATGGTGATCGCGAACTGCGATGACGTTCACGTCACCTCTGTCGCCTTTGATGCCCCCAACGTGGTGTGGGTTGCGGCCGGCGCGGGATGGACTGGTGATTCCGTGAGTTGCCCGCGTACCGGTGGCCACATCATCCGGGAAGGAGACGACTGGTACGCCGCCAAGCAGCTTCCCGACGGCCGCGAGTTCCGTCGCCCTACCCCAACCTGGGCCATCACTGATGACGGAATCGAACACGCCGGCACCACCACCGCCCTCGCCCTGAAACTCCCGGGTCGTGCCAACCGCGGCAATGCCACCCAGGCCATCGCCTGCGCAACCGAAGCCTTCA
Source organism: Corynebacterium sp. H128 (assembly GCF_037482625.1). Taxonomy (NCBI): domain Bacteria; kingdom Bacillati; phylum Actinomycetota; class Actinomycetes; order Mycobacteriales; family Corynebacteriaceae; genus Corynebacterium; species Corynebacterium sp. H128. Next base: position 65,094 of record NZ_JBBHKW010000009.1, read on the forward strand.
ACATTCCGCTAGCATCGGCTACCTCCGCCACCGAGGCCGTAGATAACGTGGCTGGCCGCTATTCCACCATCTCCTTCAAGCAGTGGGAAGTCCACATGATCCTGGCGAAGAATCCGGCCGGTTGGCAAGAGGCCCTGTCCATGCTGGATCGCACTGCTGATGGCCTGGTCATCGCGGTCAACGGGCAAGTTGCCGACGGCGAAGACCTATCGTGGCTCTGGGATGTTTCCTTCGAGGACTTCAAAGATTCCTTCGTCCACGCGGCCGGCGAACGCGGCACCGACTTAGCCGTCCGATTGACTTACGCCGCCATCGAACATTCACTGTCCAAGGACCCCATTGAAGCCATTCGCGCTTGCCCGCCGGGCCGAGTTGAAGTCCTAGCTAACTACACCGCTTTCCGCGATCTTAAGAAGGCTCTGTCATGATCAACATTGGCCTCATTCTGCCCGATGTGCTGGGAACCTATGGCGATGACGGCAACGCCCTCGTGCTGCGTCAACGCGCCCGCATGCGTGACCTCGACGCTGAGATCGTCCGGATCGGCCTCGGCACACCGGTCCCCGCCGGCCTCGACGTATACTGCCTCGGAGGCGGCGAGGACACCGCACAGATTTTGGCGGCAGAGCATCTCATCACTGATGGCGGACTGCGGCGAGCTGCAGCAGCCGGGCGGCCTATCCTAGCCATTTGCGCTGGCCTGCAAGTACTCGGAGAATCCTTCCGCGCATCTGGTCGCATTATCGACGGCGTCGGCCTCATCGATGCCACCACCTCCATCCTCGGCAAACGCGCCATCGGCGAAGTAGTCTCCACCCCAACGGGAGCTGGCTTCACCGCGGATTTGAGCGAACCACTGACCGGATTCGAAAACCACATGGGCGCAACGGTACTGGGTGCGGACGCTGCCCCACTGGGTACTCTCACGCGAGGGGTCGGCAACTGCGATGAAGTAGGTGCCGCCGATCTGGAGTCCGCAGCTCAGCAGCGGATGGCCGAAGGCGCGGTCCAAGGAAATGTGGTGGCAACCTACATGCATGGCCCAGTTCTGGCTCGAAATCCGCAGCTCGCAGACCTACTACTGGCACAGGCCATGGGTATCTCGCTAGCGGAGCTCGCTCCTCTCGAATTGCCAGAGGTGGCACAACTGCGCTCGGAGCGACTGCGCTAATTGGCTGCGGGCGGCTGTTAGATCTTCAGCCGCCCCGACAGGGCGCGGGAGAGCGTGAGCTCATCCACAAACTCGAGATCGCCGCCCAGCGGCATGCCGGAAGCCAAGCGCGAGACGGTCAGCGACGGGAAATCACGCAACAACCGCGCCAAATAGGAAGCTGTGGCCTCGCCCTCGGTATTCGGGTCTGTAGCCAAGATGACCTCCGCAATATCTGGTGCGGAGTCAGAGGTATCCGGCAGCACACCGGCAATACGCTGCAACAACGGCGCGATGTGGAGGTCCTTGGGACCAACATTGGCCAGCGGATCCAGCGCCCCACCAAGTACATGGTAGCGACCGTGATACTCGCCGGTACGCTCGATGACCTGGATGTCTTTGGGCTCCTCCACCACGCAAATGGTGGTGGAATCTCGGCCGGAATCAGCACAGATGCGGCAGAGTTCTTCACGCGAGATATTGCAGCAGATGCGGCAGAAAGTCACGCCATCGCGCACCGCATCCAGCGCTGACTGCAAGCGCGAAATATCCTCAGGCTCTACCTGAAGGAGGTGGAAAGCAATGCGCTGCGCGGATTTGGGCCCAACCCCGGGGAGCCTGGATAGCTCGTCAATGAGATCTTGGAGTGGGCCTTCAAACACCTGCGCAGCTGCTTTCTAGTGGTAAAACAATGGACGTCAATAAGCCCTAAAGCTTAGCCGAGCATGCCACCGAAAGGATCGCCACCCATGCCCTGGGACAGCGGACCCATCTTCTGCTGTGCGAGCTCGCCGATCTGGCGGTGGGCATCCATGAACGCGCCCTGAACGAGGTCCTGCAGAGTGTCTACGTCCTCAGGATCAACGACCTGTGGATCAATCTCCACACCGGTCACGTCGCCGGAGCCCTGCAGGGTCACCTTGACTAGGCCGTTGCCAGCCTCACCCACAACGGTGGAGGCGATGAGCTCGTTCTGAGCCTGCTGCAGCTGAGCCTGCATCTGCTGGGCTTGGGCGATGAGCTGGGACATATCTGGCTGAGACATCTAAAAACCTTTCGTTGCTTTAATTAATCCCCACTAGTCTAGCGATAACCCCAGACCGCTGCCGATCTGGGCATTGCTGCGCGAAGCACTACAGGGGACGAGCACCAAGCTGGGATTGCAACATATCCATCGCGATCGTCTTGGCATCCCGATGATCATAGTTTGCGGGGCCACTGGCGGCCTCGATCATCTCTTCCTCTTCCGAGTCCTCGGGTTGTTCAACTTGTGCCGGCACAGCAGCACGTTCCGCAGGCGGCACTGGGGATGGCGCAGCTTCGACCGGCGGCGGTGCCCACTCTGGCTCGGCGTCCGCTTCATCCGGTTCCGGAGGCAAGGGCACCCCACCGCTGAAACTGTGTTTCATCGCCTCCCGGCCCCGCTCAGCGGCTTCCTTCCACTTCGGTTTCGGTTTTGCTACCGGCTCCGGAGCCTTCTGGGCAGGCTTATCGACGGCCACAGCCTCCGGCTCCCCACCGCCAAGCGGCGCAGGTGTGCCCCAACCAGATGCTGGTGCCGCGGCAGGCTCAGGCTCTGGTTCTTCGGCTGGTTTCGTCTCCTCTGGCTTCCAGGTAACTCGCTGCGGCTCGCGCGCAAAACCGATTGCTTCAGGACTCGTTCCCACCTCAACACGCACCGTGAGGTCCAGGTTTGTCACGGTCTTGAGTGCTTTTGTCAGCGCAGCGTTGTTTGTAGCGGCGTTCAGCCGAGCTGCGAGCGCGCCGGTATTGTGCCCGATGAGCAGCTCGCCGTCCCGCACCCCAAGCACCTTTGCTTCGGTGAGCATGATCTCAGCGACCGGGTTATGCTGCCCAACGATCTTGCGGATTTCCTGCCATTTGGCACGGATGACATCGCTCGAATCTGCAGTCGGCTGTGGCTGAGCTACGGGGGCTACGGGCGCTACGGGGGCTACCGGTGTTGTCGGTTCCGGCGCGGCAGGTTGCGCCGGTTCCGCAGGAGGGGCGGTATGGACCGGCTGAGTTGGAGCAGCAGGTTGCACCGTCGTGGTGGCACTTGCTGCGGCTTTCGCAGCCTCGCGCTTGGCACGCCATTTTGCCGCGCCTTGCGCAGCACCAACCTCGGCGGGCGCAGCCGAAGCAGCGGTAGGTGCTGGGGCCGATGTTGCCGCCGGGGCAGCCAGCGATAGCATCATCCGGGCACACATGATCTCCAAGAGCAGCCGGGGCGAGGTGGCACCACGCAGCTCATCCACCTGGTCATTGACCAGCGCGGCGAGAGAAGAAAGGCGTCGGGCGTCGAAAAGCGCTGCCTGTTCGGCCAATATCGGCTGGTGGTCCGCAGGCACATCGACTAAGCCGAGGGAGATGGCATCGGGTACGGCTTGCAGCACCATGAGGTCGCGCAATCGGTCGAGCAGGTCGTGTGCGAAGCGACGCGGGTCATGGCCTGCGTTGATGACATCGTCCACGGTGGTAAACAGCGCGGCCTGATCACCAGCGGCCACCGCAGAAATAGCGGAATCGATAAGGGAAGAATCAGTAACGCCCAGCAGTGGCACCGCCATCTCATAGCTGAGCCCCTCCGGCCCGGAACCAGCGATAAGCTGATCCAGGATCGAAAGCGAATCACGCGGAGAGCCACCGCCGGCACGAATGACCAGTGGGAACACTGCATCTGCCACGGTCACGCCCTCGGATTCACAGGTGCGCTGCAGCAGACCACGCATGTCCGGCGGTGTGAGCAAGCGGAACGGGTAGTGGTGCGTGCGGGAACGGATCGTACCGATGACCTTCTCGGGCTCCGTGGTGGCGAAAATGAAGATCAGGTGCTCCGGCGGCTCCTCCACGATCTTCAGCAAGGCATTCGAGCCTTCCTTAGTGATCATGTGGGCTTCGTCGATGATGAACACGCGATAGCGTGACTCTGCAGGGGCGTAAAACGCACGGTCACGCAGCTCACGCATATCTTCAACACCGTTATGGGAGGCAGCGTCCAGCTCGGTCACATCAAGGTTCCCTGGTCCGCCCGGCGCGAGCGAGACGCAAGATGGGCAGACTCCGCACGGGGTGCTAGTCGGCCCTTCGACGCAGTTGAGCGAACGCGCCAAAATTCGCGCCGATGAGGTCTTGCCACAGCCGCGGGGCCCCGAAAACAGGTAGGCGTGATTAATCCTTCCGCTATCCAGTGCGACGGAAAGCGGTCGGGTTACCTGTTCTTGGCCGACAACCTCTGCGAAGCTGGCCGGCCGATACTTACGATAAAGAGCCACGCCCTAAACACTACCGCGTGGCCCAGATTCCGGGCAGGCTGAACTCACCGCTGCAGATCCAAAATGTCCACGCCCTCCGCGACCAGCGCAGATTGCAGCTCAGCCAGGCCATACGCTTGCAAGTGAGCCAGTTCCGCATCAGTGATCGGCAGCACTTGCAGCATCAGCACTAGCTTATCGACGCCATCTGCACCGGTTTCCTTAAAGTTCGGCACATCTCCGCCCCACGGGAACGGCACCACTAACAGGCAGTGCGAGGTGGTTATTCCAACGTTCGCCAGCGCCCCAGCACCGGGAACCAGCACTCCTGGCTGTGGCTGGATCGCCATGCTCTTGATGAGCCCCGCCGTTGATTCGAGGAGCTCCGGCAGCCCCGTCGCCTGCTGCGCAACAGTGAACAGCTCGACCCGGACGTCCCGCCCATCGGCTTCCAGATGCGTGTCTACCTGCTGAAAATCCAGCGTCACGGCGATGTGCTGGCCGTCAGCGGCGAATGAGGCTACGTGAAAATCACCGACTTGATCGATGTCCATCTCCCCAGGGAACAGTCCATCGATCCAGACGGCAGCTTCTTGCAGATTCAATTACTTATTCTCTAGTGCGGCTAGCAGGACACAGGTGGCAACGCCATCCATAGCGATTTCCAGCTCCTCCACCGGCGGCAGTGAGGGCGCTAGGCGAATGTTCTTGTCCTCGGGGTCTTCCTTATGTGGGAAGGTCGAGCCTGCAGCGGTCAGCACAATGCCGGCTTCCTTCGCCAGCTCAATGACGCGCTTGGCGGTACCCGGAACCACATCCATGGAGATGAAGTACCCGCCAACCGGCTTCGTCCATTCGGCAACCCCGTATGCGCCGAGCCGGTTTTCTAGGATATCCAGCACCTTCGCAAACTTTGGCGCCAAGGACCCAGCATGCTTGCGCATGATCATGCGTACTCCCTCAGCATCTCCGAAGAACTGCGCGTGCGCCAGCTGGTTGATTTTGTTCGGCCCAATTCCACGCACAAAGGCATGTTTGTTGTACCAGTTCAAGTTCTCATCACTGGCGTTGAAGAAGGCCACGCCAGCGCCTGCCTGCGTGATCTTGCTTGTCGACGACATCGCCCAGAATCGGTTACCACCCTGCTTCACCACATCCACAACCTGCGGAAATTCCTCCGTGAGGGTGTGAATCGCGTAGGCGTTGTCCCAGATGATGCGGAAGTCCGGTGCTCCAGTTTCCATGGTGGCTAGGCGATTGATGGTCTGGGTATCGAACGTGACACCGGTCGGGTTGCCAAAGATCGGCACTACCCACATGCCCTTGACCTGCGGATCCTGCACGAGCTCTTCAACCAAGTCCATGTCCGGGCCGGCTGGAGTCATAGGCACGGTGATCATTTCGAAGCCGAAGTGCTCGGTGATGGTGAAGTGACGGTCATAACCCGGTACTGGGCAGATCCACTTGACCTTCTCCTCGTCTTTCCATGGCTTTTCAGAGTCGTTAGTGCCCCACATGTAGGCCCAGCTGATCAGGTCGAACATGACGTTGAGGCTGGAGCTGTCCGCCGCAATGAGATTGTTGACGTCCACACCGAGCACCTCTGCCCAGATCTCACGGAGACTACGCAAGCCAATAAGGTTGCCATAGTTCCGGCAGTCGGTGCCATCCTCATCGAGGAAGTTCTCACCTGGAAGGCTCAGCAAATCGGCGCAGATATCTAACTGCTCACTCGACGGCTTGCCACGGGTCAGATCCAGCTTCAAATTTCGGGACTGTAGCGCACCATATTCCGCTCGGATCTCCGCCTTCAGCTCGCTCATCTGCTCAGCAGTCAAATCTTGTAGTGCCACGTCGGTACGCCTTCCCTTATGAGGTGTGTTTAACCGAGTCCCACTTTAACCCGCAGCAGCCACCTAAGGAAACGAAAAAAGGGCAATCTTCCGATTGCCCTTTTTTGCTAAAGAATTTAAGGGGACCCCGCGCACCCGTAAGAGCTCGCTGACCCTTGCTGCATTCCTGCCCTGGGGGAGTTCACAAGATAGACGCCGCACGGGATCCTGCCGTAAACCTTAGCCGTTCTTCGGGTTTGCGGCCAAACCGCCCAAACTGACCAGCTGTTTTGTTTCTTTGCCCAAGGTTTAGTACAGTTCTTCTTCGTAGCAAACACACGTTGTTTGTCGCGCTGGAGGATTCGACTAGCGGCCTATGTCACACGCCTGGAACGCGTGCGGGGAGAAATCCCCTCAAGGGTTCAAATCCCTTATCCTCCGCAGAATTTCAGTTGGGAAACCGGTTTGAAATGGTTAGTAAATGACCGTTTCAGGCCGGTTTTTCTGCGTCTCGATAGCGAATTTGCACAGCTCAGCGATCTCCGCTGCAGTATGGCGGTGACCGGCGGTATGCACTACCAGCCCCTGCAACCTAGCCACTTCCAAGCGCATCGCTTCCTCTTGGGGCGAATCTGCAAACTTTAAGGTCGCACCAGGGAGAAGCTCTGCTTTGAACAGCGGCGCCGTGGCCGAAACGTCGAAAAGCGCGATGCTTTGCCACGGCAAAAACACACCGCGGGTGAACAGACCGGCTGCATCAATGCGGATCACCTGATCGTCGCGGTTCTCGCAGCCAGTCCGCCAACAGCGCCAGACAAAGAAGGCAGTCACGGGTAGGAGCATGCCACCCATCATCAGGCCGAACAGTCCCATTTCGTAGTACAGCACACCGCTAGCCAGCAGGTTTCCAAGAGTCATAGTCGCCCCCAGCATGACAATGACGTTGCGGTTTGGCACCTCACCTTGAAGAATCACAGTCTCACCGGCACGGATCCGATCAAAGTAGCTATTCATGTTTTCCTCACTTCTTGCGGTTGATTGCTTCGTAGGTGAGATGCGCGAGCGTGTGAGAATGTTCCCGCATTGTTACAACCGCTCGAAGTTGAGGTCGCAGCACTCATAAGGGAACGGTCCAGCACACTCATGACGTGCCCACTTCAGGAACGCAAGGAGAGTCGTGTGCCGCACGTTCAGGTCATGGGTGAACAGCCGCAACATTCGCGAGTCATTGGCTGCTGTAGCGAGCTTGACGCCTTCCGCAGCGCCGTCATCCCACACCGCCTGCAGCACGCGGCTCTTCGGGGGCAACGTTATTTCCGTGTGGTAGTTCCTGGTTCGCCTTCTATAGCTCACCCGGAACGTGCTGAGCGCTGCGACCATCTGCCACGGCACACGAACATGCGCCATCTCAATTCCCGACCGCGTCACCCGCATACGGTGCACATCGCGGTAGCTCCGCCGAAACACCGTCACCAAAAATACCGCGAAGAGGAGAAACCCCAACGCACCCCAGAGGGCAGCCCAGACGTGGCCTGCCGCAGACTCGGCCCCACTAATGCCCACCCACGCCACACCCGCGCAGAGGGCGCCGAATGGGATGCACATCATGATTTTGAGCCACCAGCGCACGCCAAAACCGAAATTCACCTCACCTTGCTCGGTGAAGCGCTGTTGAAGATTCTTGAGAGAATTCATGTGCATCCTTTCGTCTTAGATTGGATGCACGGACCCGCAGGCAATGTTCCCGCTACGTGTAGTACCGCCCCATGAACTCCTGTTTGAACTCCCAGTAACTTCCATCCGCCATGGTCTCACGGATGCGATCTACGAGCGTGATCATGAAGTACAGGTTGTGCATGGTGCACAGCGTGCCTGCGAGAAATTCCTTAGCTTTCAGCAAGTGGTGGATGTATGCGCGGCTATAATTCTCCGACACATAGCCACCTAACTCTTCGTCGATGCCGGTGAAATCGCGTTTGAAGCGGGCATTGGTGAGTGTCATGCGGCCATCCAGCGTGTACACCCCGCCCCGCCTGCCCAGCCGAGTCGGCGCAACGCAGTCAAAGGTGTCGGCACCAGCCTCGACGGCGGTAAAGATGTCGTCAGGCTCGCTGATGCCTAGCAAGTGCTTTGGCTTCTCGACGGGCAGTTCATCATTTACCCAGCCCACAATGGTGCCCAGGTTCTCCTTCTCCAAGGCGCCACCGATGCCGTAGCCGCCGAAGCCCCGTTGGCCGTTGCTTTCCGCTTCCTTGCTCAGCTCGACGAGACCGCGGGCAGCTTTCCTTCTTAGATCTTCGTATTGCGCGCCTTGCACCACTCCCCAGAGGGACTGTAGTGCTTTGCCTTTTCTCGCTTCGGTGAGACGATTGTGCTCATCAATGCACCGCTTAGCCCAACGATGGGTGCGGTCAACGGACTCTACCTGATACTGCTTAGTGTCCACGATGGTGGTGAGCTCGTCAAAGGCGAACATGATATCCGCACCCAGCTGGTGCTGGATCTGCATAGACACTTCCGGCGTGAAGCGGTGCTTTGAGCCGTCGATGACGGAGCGGAAGTCGACACCATCTTCGTCGACATGCGCCATGCGATCTTTGCTACGCGCCTTCACCTCCCCCTCGGCGATGTTGGCATCCATGGAGAGCACCTTCTTAAACCCAACCCCCAGGCTCATCACTTGGAATCCGCCTGAGTCCGTGTAGGTGGGGCCGTGCCAGTTCTCGAACTGCGCTACTCCCCCTGCCTCATCGACGATGTCCGGACCTGGCTGCAAGTACAGGTGGTAGGCATTGGACAGGATGGCCTGCGCCTTTGTTTCCCGGATCTGTTCAGGGGTGAGCGTCTTTACCGTCGCCTTCGTAGCCACCGGAATAAACGCAGGCGTCTGGATATCACCGTGTGGAGTGTGGATGATACCCGTGCGGCCATGCTTGGTGCTATCTAGAGTGGTGCGCAGCTCGAAGGTCGTGTCAGTCATGGTTAACGATTGTATCTGGATGGATGCCTTCTTTAGGCACTGCGAGCGCACCGCAGAGAAAGCAGCGCCCCTAAGCGCGTGCTCGCAACTCCTCGATTTGGAGTTCCGCGAGTCGCTCCTCTTCAAGGCGACGCCGCTCCCATTCCTTTTCCAGGGCTGCACCTTCGATGTCCAAATGTGGCAACAGCCGGTCGAGCCACCGGGGCATCCACCAGGTTGCGCGACCCAAGAGGAACATGGACGCTGGTACGAGCGCCATCCTTACAAAGAAGGCGTCGAATAGCACGCCGGCGCCGAGCGCGAATCCGAAGATCTTGATGAAGGGCAGTGGCTGGTCAATGAAGGCCACGAAAACAGCGATCATGATGAGCGCCGCGGATGTGACCACGCGGGAGCCGAGGGTGTAGCCCTCGATCACGGATTCGTCGACTGCCGAATAGCGCGAGCCTGGCGTCGGCACGCCGCCGTGGTGCGCATAGTATTCGCGCATGCGGGAGACGAGGAACACCTGGTAGTCCATCGCGAGACCGAAAGTGACGCCGATAAGGAAGATCGGCATGAAGGAGATCAGCGGCCCTGGGGTTTCCACCAGACCCCACAGCCCCTCCTGCCAGACCATCACCGTGACGCCGAAAGCCGCGCCAACAGAGAGCAAGAAACCCAGGCCAGCGATCAACGGCACCATCAGCGAGCGGAAGACCATCAGCAGCAAAATCACCGCCAGGCCAACGACGACGCCGAGGTAGATCGGCATGGCGTCGGAAAGCTTCTGGGTAACATCCCGCTGGATCGGGGTCAGTCCGGTGATACCGATGGTGATGCCCGTAGCGGACTCAGCTTCAGTCTGAGAGGCACGGAGCGAGTGCAGCAGCTTCGTGGTCATCGGGTCATTCGGTCCGGCGAACGGGGTGATCATCAGCTGCGCTGCAGTCCCGTTCTCAGACATGCCTACGATCTGAACATGCTTGATATCAGCATTGGTATTGAAGCGTTCAACCACGTAGGAAAACGCGGCGGTGGCTGCGGCCTTCTTCTCGTCGAATGGCTTCCCCTCCGCCGCAGCCATGTCGCGCTGGGCTCGCACCAGTGGCTGCAACGCTGGTGCTTCCGGATCGACATCTGCCGCATCGACCACGCCGAGCATCAGCGAGTTGTGGCCGTCGCCAAAGCCCTCGGTGAGCAGGTCGGCGGACTTACGCTGAGTCGAGCTGAGAGAAGAGGTGGAGTCATTGGGCAAGGAAAGCTCCAGGCGCAGCGCCGGGAGAGTCAACAAGCCGAGGCCAAGGATCACCACTGTGAGGACCAATGCCGGGACTTTCTGCACGAAAGTTACCCAAGCGTGGCCCTTGGACAGCCGGGTTCCGCGGCGCGGCTCCTCACCTGGGCGACGCGGATTGCCAGCCAGCCACGGGATCTTGGCTCCGAAAGCGTACTTACCCATCACGCCTAGCATCGCAGGAACCAGGGTCAGCGCCACCAACACTGCGATAAACACCGTCAACGCCGCCGAAAGGCCCATGTAAGTCAGGAAAGGAATTCGGACCAAGGAGAGTGAAATGAGGGCAATGATGACCGTCAGCCCTGCAAAAACCACTGCGGAACCAGCGGTGCCGACGGCAATGCCCGCGGCATCCGGACGCGGCGACTTGCGATACTCTGCCCGGTACCGCGCCAAGATGAATAACGCGTAGTCAATGCCCACAGCCAGGCCAAGCATTACCGCGAGTACCGGGGTGGTGTTATTCAGCGTGACAAAACGCGTGGCCAGGACAATGGACAGCGAACCGATACCAATACCCACCACAGCGGTGATCAGCGGCAGACCCGCAGCTGCGAGGGAGCCGAAGGTGAAGATCAGCACGATGAATGCCACGCCCAAGCCGATAATCTCTGAGGTGGTCTTAATCTCCAGCGGGTCGCCAAAGGCAGCACCGCCGCCCTCGACGATGAGATCTTGGGACCGGCCAATCTCCAGCGCTTCCCGGATTGTGGCACGGTGCTGTTCTGTGACATCGGTGGGGGAAGGTACGTCGATACCGAAAGTGGTGAAACCGATGCGCCCGTCCTCGGACATGAGAGTGAGGTTCGCGGCGTCGGCACGCGCGGTCTCCTCCGGTAGCCCCGAGGCAACCTCCTGATCGATGATGCCCTGCTGCAACTGCGGGTTGAGCTTGACCGGGTTACCGAAGCGCATCGTGTCATTCATGTCCGGGATGCCGGCTTCAATGTGTGCCACCACGTCGTCGATAGCAGCCACGTACTGCGGCTCTGAGAGACGGTGACCTTCGGGAGCGGCGAACACAATGTTGACACCCGCGTTGTCGAGGGGGTTCTTCTGCTCCGGGAAGTTCTTAATTAGCAGTTCAGCAGCTTCTTGGGAAGGCGTCCCTGGAATGGAGAACTTGTCTTCGAAGCCTTTCTGCAAACCCAACGCAGATCCGCCGACAGCTACCAGCACGACTAGCCAGATGGCGACCACTGACCATTTATGCAGGTAGGACCATCTGCCAATTCGAAACAAGAACTTCGCCATGCGGGTCTCCTATGGATCTGGATGCACTTTCGACCTTATAACGAAAACACCCCGGAAGAATCCGGGGTGAATTTCACTTTGGCGGTGGCGGCGGGATTTGAACCCGCGGTTGGGGGTTACCCAACACTCGCTTTCGAGGCGAGCACCTTCGGCCGCTCGGACACGCCACCGCGAATTAGATTAGCGGGTGCGCACTGCAGCGACCAAATCGCGTTTTAGTCGTCCTTCTTGAAAGCGCCAAGGATCTTGTCGCCGGCTTCCTTAGCAGCGCTCTTGATGTCGGACTTAGCTTGATCAGCGCGACCTTCGTTAGCCAGCTTCTCGTTTCCGGTTGCCTCGCCGATTTCTTCCTTGGCGTGGCCTGCTGCGTCTTCGAATTTGTTCTTGAAATCAGACACGATGGTCTCCTTTGCGTTGGGAACTGTCGAGCCTAACAGAAACGAAAAAGTCCGTCAGAAGTGTTGCGCACTCCTGTTCAAGAACACCGCCACGTACTTCAACTCTGTGCAGTTGGGCTGGCACGCGCAGGACGTCAATAAGAGAGCCGCACGCACCCGTCTTGGGTTCCCAGGAGCCAAAGACCAGGCTTTTCAGCCGCGCACCGAGCAGCGCACCGGCGCACATCGTGCAGGGTTCGAGCGTGACTGCGAGGGTGCAGCCGCTCAAGCGCCAGCCATCGCCATGCTTAGCGACGGCTGAACGAATTGCTAACACCTCCGCGTGTGCGGTCGGATCTTGGTCGGTTTCCCGGCGGTTCGTGGCATGAGCTAGCTCGCGGCCATTGGCGTCGAAAAGCACGGCCCCTACCGGCACATCGTCTGGGGGCGTGGTGCGGGCCACCTCGATGGCGCGGCGCATCATCTCCTCGGCCGCGAGCTCCGGCAGCGGTTTGGGCAAAACCATTAGTCCAGGTCGAGGGTGTCGGCGAATTCATCGCCGCAGCCGAGCTCGTCTGCGATGCGCTGCAGTTGCTCCGAGGCCCATGCTTCATCGTCATCGGCGATCACGGACATGACCTGCTCGGAGGCCCCCAGGTCTTCAAAGATGTCGAAGTCACCTTCTGGATAGGAGTCTTCCTCCTCAGCTGGGGTCTCTGCACCCACAAGTTCGAGGGCAGAGGCAGCGTAGTCATCATCCAGGGCAGCGGTCGCATCAGAAAGCAGCACCTTCACCCGTCCCGGAGTCGGACGCACGATGATGAAATAGTCATCTTCCACACAGATCAACGCGAAGGCGGGTCCTTCTGCGCGCAGCTTGCGAACTGCAGAAACTGCATCGGCAACGTCTTGGAACTCATCGTCATACTCGGCGACGGTCCACGTGCCCTGAACCGAGGTGACAGTGACCGCAAAGCTCAGATCTTCATGGGTGCTCATAGCCTGTAACCGTAGTCGGTGTCACACGTTTTGTGCCACACTTGAGTGGTGACTAACGCGAAGATTTCCCGACCAGTATGTATCCTCGGCCTCGGACTTATCGGGGGCTCGCTGCTCCGCGACCTTTCCGCCGCCGGCGTTGAGGTCTTCGGCTTCAATCGTTCCCCCTCCGGCGCCACCGCCGCCGCGAAGGAAGGATACGACGTCACCTCCGACTTCATCCCAACCCTGCAACGAGCGGAGGCCACCGGTGCCCTCATTGTGATGGCCACCCCGATGCCCGCCATCGCCTCCCTACTCAGCGCCATCGCCGAACACGCCCCCAGCTGCGGGATCACCGATGTAGTCAGCGTCAAAGCTGAGGTATACAAGCAAGTCTGCGAAGCAGGCATGCAAGACCGCTACGTGGGCAGCCATCCTATGGCTGGCACCGCAGACTCCGGCTGGCCCGCCTCCATGACCGGGCTGTTTAAAAAGGCAGCATGGGTGGTCACCTTCGACCACGCCTACGATTCCCCCTCCGACAGCTGGGTCGAACTATGGCTCGATGTCGTCCAGATGGCGCTGCTCGTTGGGGCGGAAGTTATCCCGGCGCGGGTCACCGCACACGACCAAGCCGTAGCGCGTATCTCCCACCTGCCGCACATCTTCGCGGAAGTCCTCGCGATCACCGGCGACAACGGTGGCGCACTGGCGCTCTCCCTCGCCGCCGGGTCCTTCCGGGACTCCACCCGCGTTGCTGGCTCCACCCCGTCCCTGGTTCAGGCGATGTGCGAAACCAACCACGAGGCTCTCCTCCTGGCCCTTGATGAGGCGCTCGCTCTGCTTTCTGATGCGCGCGCCCACCTGGCTTCCCCGGAGGATGACCTCGGCATGCTTATCGACGCCGGGTACCGCTCCCGAATCCGCTTCGAAGCCCGTTCCGCATCCTCCGCAATCACTGGGATCTCGGGACGCCCAGTCCTCAGACTGCACCCTGGAGCCAAGGGGTGGATCTCACAGCTCGAGCAGGCCGAGAATCTGGGCGCCCGGATCGAGGTCTTTTAGAGAACAGCCGGAGACTACTCGGCGCTGCGGCTGGTGCCCATCTCGGCGTCGATACGCAGCAGTCCGGAACCGTCGTCGCCGACGATACGCAGGCGGTCCAGGATTTCCTTAACGGTGGCAACTTCTTCAACCTGCTCCGCAAGGAAGGAATCGATCAACGGGCGAGAATCATAGTCCTTGACCTCGAAGCCCAGCTCGGCCAGGTTGCGGATCTTGTCGGAGATTAGCTCCTCGTGTGCCAGTGCGGCTTCAAACACCTCAACAACGCTGGTAGCGGAGACCTGTGGCGCGTTGATGGTCTGGATCTGTGGCACTACGTCGCGGGCAGCCAGGTGATCCGCAAACATCTGGGCGTGGGTGTTTTCCTCGGCAGACTGTGCACGCAGCCAGTCACGGATGCCGGCCAAACCAAAGCCATCAACAACATAGGACAGCTGGAGGTAGACCAGGGCAGCTTCGAGTTCAGCAGTTACTTGTTCGTTGAGGGCCGCAGCCAATTTATCGTTGATTTTCATGTTCGCTAGGCTACACGAAAACTATCGCTTACAGCGAAAACGAAAAAACTCCGTGCCTGTGGCCGGAGTTTTCTTTTGGTGCGCCCGGAGGGATTCGAACCCCCAACCTTCTGATCCGTAGTCAGATGCTCTATCCGTTGAGCTACGGGCGCATGTTTTCAGCATTGCTGCTGTGCAACGAGAATTTACTCTACACACCGAGGTTAATTTTTGGCAAATTTGCAGGTGGCGGCTATTTTGCCTCGTAGCTTGAAAGCAGTAGCTCACTGCGCTTTTACTAAACCCAATGACCTCGAAGCCAGCTGATTCAAACTCTGAAGCCTTTTCAGTGATACATATCCCTCGAGAGACAATCAAAGTATTTGGTTAGCTGTCATTTAAGATCGTATTATTGATACGCGGCAAGCTTTCCGCCGAAATCTTCCCCGAAGGATACCTATGAAAAACACCATGACGTTTGCATTCGCTGGCATGTTTGCCGCGTTTATCCTTGCCTCAACCTTTGTTCCAGATTGGCTACTCATCGTTCCTGGAGTTCTCATTCTCTCCGAGATAGCACTGAAGACTCGTCAAGAGCGCACACAGCGCCGAGAGAGCTAAGGAAGCCTTAGCAAATAACAGAGACAACCAAGCTCGCGCACCTCATCGACGGCACGCCACATATCCCCCGCTTTGGATCGCCCAATAACGGGCAGCACGATCACGGCAACGTTTTGATTCCAGTGCAAGCCCCTCAAAAGCAAAGAAGTCTCGAGACATCGAATAGGAACGATGTCTCGAGACTTCACATGGTGCGCCCGGAGGGATTCGAACCCCCAACCTTCTGATCCGTAGTCAGATGCTCTATCCGTTGAGCTACGGGCGCAAAATTCCACCAGGCCCGGTGAAATCCCCTGTTTCTAAAAAAACAAGGTGAGCGGAGATGACAGGATTTGAACCTGCGGTCCCAAGAAGGGACAACTCCTTAGCAGGGAGCCCCATTCGGCCACTCTGGCACATCTCCAGCAGTTATCACACGAGGTGCGAAAACCTTAAGCAATCCTACAGGGCACCTACGGGAACTTCCAAAACCCAGAGTAGGCTTATGTTCATGATCCGCGCTGACCTGTCCAAACTGCAGGCGTACAAGCCTGGCAAGAAGCTCCCCCACGCCCTGAAGCTCTCCAGCAATGAGGTGACCGCAGGCCCGTTGCCTGCAGCGCTGGCGACTATGCAGGAGGCGTTGGCGGAGTCGAACAGGTATCCAGACATGGGGTGCATGGCGCTGCGCGAGGCCTTGGCCACACATTTGAGCACTAGCGTGGCCCATATTGGCGTCGGCACTGGCTCTTCTGCCCTATGTCAGCAGTTGGTCCAGGCCACCGCACTGCCAGGCGATGAAGTGATGTATGCGTGGCGCAGCTTCGAGGCCTACCCACTCTTCGTGGCGATCACTGGAGCCACCTCGGTGCAGGTCCCGCTTGACGACGCCCACCGCCACGACTTTCCGGCGATGCTGCGCGCGATCACTGAGCGAACGCGGTTGATCTTTGTATGCAATCCTAATAATCCCACCGGTACCACCATTACTCATTCCGAATTCGTCGAGTTTATGGATCAGGTCCCAGCACAGGTCACCGTAGCTTTAGACGAGGCCTATTTCGAGTACAACCGGGGCGATGATCAGCCGGATGCTGCGCAGCTAGTGCAGCAGTATCCAAACTTGGTTGGCTTGCGCACTTTTTCTAAGGCCTACGGATTAGCTGGCGCGCGAGTTGGCTACGCCGTTGGCAACCCGGAGATCATTGCGGCGATGGCCAAGGTTGCGGTTCCGTTTGGAGTCAGCAGCGTCGCACAGGCGGGAGCCTTGGCCTCCCTGCAGGCGCGGGATGAGCTGCTGGCGCGCACCGATGACGTCGTCAAGCAGCGTGCTCGAGTGCAGGAACATGTAGCCGCGGTGCCCTCGGAGGCTAACTTCTTGTGGGTTCCACGCGTGGATGCCGAGCAGCTTGGCACAGAGCTTGCGGCTGCTGGCGCTGTGACGCGTGTGTTTCCCGGCGAAGGCGTGCGCATCACTGTGACCAATGAGGAAGAAATGTCCGAGTTTCTGCGCATTTGGGACAAAGTTGTGAATAAAACACAATAGGCGATCACCCCCTCGAACTGAACAGACCAGCACTTATAGCTGTTGAGCATGAATGACATTTGGGCTTGGAGGGGAAATGCTAACCAAAGAAATGTACGGTAAATCTGACCACTGATTTACTTAGGAGCAATAACCGTGCATTCCAAAATGTCAGCCCGACTCTTCGCAGAGTTCCTCGGCACCTTCGTCCTCGTCTTCGGCGGCTGCGGTTCCGCAGTCTTCGCGGCATCCGTCCTGACTGATGACAAAGCCGTCAACATGGGCATCGGCTTCGTGGGAGTCTCCCTCGCATTCGGTCTCACCGTCCTCACCATGGCCTACGCTGTCGGCCATATCTCCGGCGGCCACTTCAACCCGGCCGTGACCTTGGGTGCGGTGCTCGCTGGCCGTATCGAGCCGAAAGCAGTGCTGCCGTACTGGATCACTCAGCTCGTCGCTGGCGCTGCTGCCGGTGGCGTTCTCTACGCAATTGCTTCCGGCAAGGAAGGCTTCGACGCTGTCGCCTCCGGTTTTGCCACCAACGGCTACGGAGACCTCTCCCCTAATGGTTACTCTCTCGTGGCCGTCCTGATTGCAGAGCTCGTCCTGACCGCGATCTTCCTCTTTGTCATCTTGGGTGCCACCGATGATCGCGCACCAGAAGGCTTCGCGCCGATCGCGATTGGCCTTGCGCTGACCCTGATCCACCTGGTTTCCATTCCGATCTCCAACACCTCCGTGAACCCGGCCCGCTCCTTGGGTGTGGCGCTGTACGCTGGCTCCGAACCACTGACGCAGGTGTGGGCGTTCTTCGTTGCACCACTGATTGGCGCCGCAATCGCTGGTATCTCCTACAACATCGTCTTCCCTAGCGACTCTGATGACCTCCTAGAGAAGTAGCACAACAGATAAGCCTCTGCCCTGAACATGTTCTCAACGAGAAAGTCCAGGGCAGAGGCTATTTTTGACCCTTGCAGTTACCTAATGGTCACCTGACGGGACTTGATGTTCTCCAGTGCGCGTCGAGCATCCGCAGACAGTTCCTCATCGGAGTCCATGGAAGCGGCAATCTTCTTATCCAGCTTCTCTAGAATCGGGCCGTAGGTCTCATGGGAGACTCCGACCGGCAGGTCCCACACTGGGACGGCAACACCGTGGGTACGGAAAACACCGGCGAATTTGGTATCTTCACCGAGATTCAGGGCACCCGCTGCAGAGATGCGAGCAAGGGCGCGCAGGAGCTTTTCTTCCTCATCGGGCCGTACCCAACGAATGTGGGCCTTCTCGCCTGGATCAATCCACCACGCCACGCCGGCAAAGTCACCCTCTACCTGGTAGGACGGCATGATGGTGTCATTGGCGGCCTGCAGGGACTGGGCGGTACCTGGATCGAGCTGGGTGCCTTCTGGTAGCCACCAATTGAAGTCTTCACGCGCGGTTACGTCGAGTTCGCCCGCTGCATCGAGCAACGAGGTCAGCTCCGGCTGTGAACCGTCGTTTGCGGTGCTTTGCAAGGTGTCCCCTGGCTGCGCATCCTTCGCCCAGGCGATTGCGTATGCGAGGTCTCGGCCCGGATTGTGGGTGTGGGATTGGGTTTGCAGCGCCACATAGGCGGTGCCATCTTCCTGCACAATTGCGCCTGCGGCACCTGGGAGGACAGTGGCAACGTAGATGTCGCGCTCGCAGTCTTTAACCGGGAGCTTCGCAAATGCGGCCGGAACGAATTCCTGGAGAGCCACTAGGTCGGCCTCCATTGTCAGTCCGGCGTATGGGCGTGGGTCGCGTTCTAGGGCAGCACGCTCGGCGGCGCGGGCGGCGAGCTTTGCTTGACGACGGCTCATGCCCTCCGGCAACTGCTCTTCGTTCTTCTTCTTTTTAGCCATGCCCCTAAGATA
This sequence comes from Corynebacterium sp. H128, assembly GCF_037482625.1. Lineage (NCBI taxonomy): Bacteria > Bacillati > Actinomycetota > Actinomycetes > Mycobacteriales > Corynebacteriaceae > Corynebacterium > Corynebacterium sp. H128. The sequence continues at coordinate 83,780 of NZ_JBBHKW010000009.1, forward strand.
CCGTGCCCAGCGCCAATGCTGGGTAATTAGTTGCCATCATGTCGACACCGTGCTCGCGGGCCCAGATCATGTCCGCGGGATCATCAACGGTCCACAGATACATCCGCTGCGCTAGCTGCAAGTCCGCTGGGTTCGCTCGAGCAGCGTCAATAGAGATTCCGATGCCCATTGGTTGGCACCAGCGGGCGGCGGCGCGCCAGGTCAGCGAAGGGGTGTCCTCGCGCAGCAAGATCCGGTCCAGTTGTGGTGCTAAGCGCTCGAAGTTGCGGATTGCAAGCGGGCTGAAGGAGATTAGGTGGATGCGCGGATCTTCTAGAAGACCTGCATAGCGCAGCCGGTTGGCTACCTGTTCTTCAACCATCTTGCCGTAGCGGCTGGGGTGCTTAGTTTCTATGTACAGGTGCCGGTCAGGGTACTGGGTGACCAGCTTTAGCAGGTCGTCAAAAAGCAATGGTGGTTGCGGATACTGGGCGGTACCGAAGTTGAATTCGCATAACTCGTCATAGCTGAGGTTTTCCACTTTTCCGGTGCCGTCGGATACGCGCGCGATCGAAGAATCATGCACGCAGACCACAGCGCCGTCGCTGCTGAGGCGGACATCGCATTCAACGGCCGGGGCGCCCTGCAGCAAGGCCTGCTCAAACGCGATGTGGGTGAGTTCCGGGTAGGCGCCGGAATCTCCACGATGCGCAATGATCTGCATGTGTCCCGCCTTAGTCGTCCCAGGAATGGATGTGGCGCAGCAGCATCCGGTTCTTACGCTGTGAGCGTCCCAGACGGCGGCTGAGTTTATTCAGGATCTCGATCGCATCAGTGATGTGCGGCCCCTTGTTCAGCATCACGGACTCCGCCCGCAACGCGAACGCAGCGTCGGTCATCTCCGCGCGGGACGGCAGCCCATTCTTCGCCATATTTTCCAAGATCTGCGTACCCACGATCACCGGGATATGCGCAGCTTCGGCGATCACCATGAGCTGCCCAGGCACCTCAGTCATGCGGTCGAATCCCAGTTCAACCGCAAGGTCTCCGCGCGCAATCATGATTCCGAAGTTCGGATGGCGCATCCCTTCCAACAAGATTTCAGAAATGTTCTCGAAGGCCGGTACTGTCTCAATCTTCAAGACCACACCCAGCTGACGAACCCGCTCCCCCAGTTCCGGGGACTCCTCATCGAACTTGTTGGCAAGACGATCCATTACCTTCCACAAGTAATGCACGTCCGCGACGCTGCGGATGAAAGAAATAGCCGCAATGTCACCATGTCGGGCCACAAACTCAAGGTGTTCTTCATCCTCGGCGGTGATGCTCGGCAACGACAGCTGGGTATCCGGCAGGTTGATGCCCTTGTGAGCTGCCAGTTTCACGCCACCCTCTTTGGCCCGAGTGATCTCCAAGACTGCTTCCTGGCCGCCGTTCGGGCTTTGCCTACGCTCTACCACTACGGCAGCAATGGAACCGTCGTCGAAAAGCACATTGTGCCCGACCTCCAGCGCGGCGACAGCTTCTGGCAGGCTGCAGGAAATCGTGGAGATTTTGCCGGGCGCGATCTCGCACACTACATCTTCACTGGTCAGAATCAGTTTGTCCCCAACATGCATTCGCAGCGCCTGCACCACATGGGGAATCCCGTGGGCACGCGCACGCTCATAGTCGCATTCGAGCAGCGTCCCCTCAGCGATGTAGGCGTTCCGATCCCCTTCAGCTAAAACCGCACCCTCTCGCTTCTCGACGACCTGAAACTCCCGCTTAGAGCCCCGGCTGTCATGCAAGGAAATGATGCTGTCTACCTGCAGGCCTTCCAGCCATTCCTTCGCCACCTGCACGGGCAGCGCCGGACGCCCCTCGAATTCTGGCGCCTCCGGCCCATCCTCGCCCACTGCGGTTAGCCACAGTTTGGACTTGCAGAGCACCTTGCCGGCATCATCACGGGTAACTCGAGCTCGCCCCACAGCAGGGCCCGGCGCGATCTCTCCCGTGCGGATCTTAGGTCCCGCCAGGTCCATATTGACGCGTACTTCACGTCCTGCGGCTGCCCCAGCACGGTGAACATTCGCGATCATGCGCTGCCACACCTCGGGTCCGTCATGAGCACAGTTGATGCGCGCAATGTCCATGCCGGAGTCAACAAAGGAAGCGACCATGTCAAAGTCCTCCGCTGCCTCCGTCGGCAGGGTCACCATGATGCGAGAGGGTGTGTTCTCATCGGTAGGGCCCAGTAGGCGTTCCGTGTGCTCTTCCAGGATTTCGTCGGCACGAGCGAAACTATCGGCGATCGTCTGAAAGTCATAGGGCGCTCCGCTGCCTTCCAGCATGCCGACCACATTGCGAGCCGCCTCCAGCTTGGCCTTCACCCCCACCTCAATGGTGGACATGCGAGTAACTCCTAAGTCCGACAAGTGCGCTTGTAGCCGTCGCAGATCCTGGGAACGCAGGTACTTGTAGTGCACGAGGTTGCGGGCACCTTCAGCGTGGGTTGGCGCTACCCGGTCGATCTCCGCCTTTCGATGCTCGGCGCATTCGCTGATTCCCTGCAGCAAAGAATCAATTTCCGGTACTAGCTGCTTCTTAGCCATTTAAAACTTCCCAACACTGCTGTAGCTGTTAAAACTTAACACCAATTATTCTGCCCTGAACCGCGCGGTTTGGCAGCACGAGACAGCTTTGACTCATTCGTGGCGGACGCCGTGGCCGTCGAAAAGCGCGGTTCCAGCCGGGCGGATCGCCGATCCAGCAACTGTCACATCATCTACTCGCATGAAACGCATACTGACCTGTGTGGCGGTGATTCGCACCAAGCTGTATCCGTGCGCATCTAAGTCCACATGTTTGACGTGGGGATTGGTGCGCAGCAGGTGAGCTTCCGCCTCAGTACTCACGGGGGAGTTCGCTGGCACGCCGAGTCCATCGTCAATGTTCGCGGCGGACACGGAAGTGCACACGAGCTCAGCGCCGACTCGCACCCCCTCATACTCCAACTCCGCTGCCCACTCGGAGTGGATGTCGCCCGCCAGAAAAACGGTGCTGACATCCGGGTGCTCGGTTTTACGGCGATGCAGGGACTGGAACAACCGCCGCCGGTCGGCCACATAGCCGTCCCACTGGTCGAGGTTATACGGAACCCCTTCACAACCCTCCCCGATCAGGTTCTGCACCGCATTTCCAATCGTCGAATCCATTTCGAGCAGGCTGATCGGAGTGAGCATCACGGAGGTGCCCACCACATTCCACGTAGTTTGGGGGTTCTCCAGCTTCCTTTGCAGCCACGCGAATTGTTCAGCCCCCATGATGGTGCGCTCTTCGGACAAGGACCGCTTGATGTTGAGCTTCTCGGGACGGTCACGATAGCTACGCAAATCGAGCATTGTCAGCTCTGCCAGAGTGCCAAAACGCAAGGAGCGGTAGATGTGCCCGCCTTGCGACGGCGCCTGCCCCCGCACCGGCAGCCATTCCAAATACGCCTGCATTGCCGCAGCCCGGCGCAGCTGCCAGTCCCCATTCCAACCGGTATGCCCCGGCGCGCCATGCTCCCAGGCATTGTTCGCAATCTCATGATCGTCCCACATCACTACCCAAGGCGCGGCTGCGTGGGCTGCTTGAAGTTCAGTGTCCCGCCGGTAGCGGCCGTAGCGAGTGCGATAGTCCGCCAAGCTCACGATCTCCCAGGTCGGTTCATGGCTCCGGACTACGCCATACTTACCGGCATGAGAACCAGAGGCATATTCATAAATGTAATCCCCTAAATGGACAACCACATCGATGGCATTATCCGCCGCGCGATGTGCGATATCCGAATAGGCAGAGAAATAGCCAGATTCAAAGTTGGCGCACGAGCATACCGCCACATTCAATTCCGTTGGGGTGTCTTCTGGGGCGGGAGCTGTTTTTGTGCGACCAATTCTGGAGTAAGTCCCATCGAAATCACCGCCCTCAATTCGAAATCGATAGAAGTATTCGGTTGCTGGCTGCAAATTCCACGGATCTACATGAACAGTGTGATCGTGTTTCGCCTCCGCAATTTCCACACCCGAAGAAACAATATCGGCGAATTCAAAGTCAAGTGCAACTTCCCAGCGCACTTTAACTGGCTCCCCCTTGCCAGAGCCTGGGACCGCCTCTAGGGACGGCGTCACGCGCGTCCATAACACCACGCTGTTAGGCAGTGGATCCCCTGAGGCGACTCCGTGTAGAAATGGTCGAAACTCTGCAGGATTCAGTGGGTTAGGTTCATGTCGCTGCTGTAGGTCAAGATCAATGAGTTCGGCGAAGTTCCCTGCGTAGGCGGTATTGAGGGAACCGGGCAGCAAAGTCAGCGTGCTAACGCCTAGCGCGCCCCACAAAAAGCCTCTTCGAGATAACCGCGATTCCAGCCCCACTGCACGCGCAATTGCGCTCTTCAGGATCGCCATATCTAGAGATCATGGTCGCTTCGCCTAATGGTCGCGACCGCTAGGCCGCATTGTTGACAAGATTTCACGCCTCGTTCACTGCGAGTTTTCCAGCCTCGAACCCCCCGAACGCAAACAAAACCAATCTTGAAATATACTTTAATTAGGTTTATTATTGGAACGTATTTACCACCATTAAAGGAGAACATCATGGCACGTCGTGAAGTAATTCAGTTTTTTGATGATTTAGATAACTCCCCTCTCACCAAGGACGAGGTAAATGTTATCAAGTTTTCTGTAAACGGTAATAGCTACATTATGGATCTTTCGGAGCAGAATGCGAAGACCTTCCACGCAGCGTTAGCACCGTTTATCGAGGTCGCCCGAAAGGACACGAATACGGCCCGCAAAACCGCTAACAATCCAGATCCCAAGGCGGTTCGCGAGTGGGCGCAGTCCCAAGGCATTGAGGTAGCGGCGCGCGGCAAGCTCGCCAATGACATCATTGAGAAGTACCTCGCCGCGCACTAAAACCTAGAGATATCCCAGTTCGCGGGCCGCTGCCACAGCGGAGGTCCGCGAGCGAACCCCCAGCTTGTCGTAGATGTGCACTAGGTGAGACTTCACCGTTGCCTCCGAAAGCTCCAGGTCAAAACCGATGACACGGTTGGAATGCCCCTCGGCGACCAGCGTGAGGACCTGCAACTCGCGTGGCGTGAGCGCGCCCTGTGGTGCCTCCTCGCGAATCAACAGGCGATCCGCTACCACCGCCGACATCGCAGTATCACCGCAGGACGCAGAGCGAACCGCCGCAATCAGTTCTTTCGGTGGGGCGTCTTTCAGCAGATAGCCCACAGCGCCAGCCTCAATCGCGCCGAGAATGTCAGCATCGGTGTCATAGTTCGTCACCATCAGCACATGGGGTGGGTTTGGCACCGTCCGACGAATCTCCGCCGTCGCGTCCGCACCGGTAGCCACTTTTCGCCCTGTTTCCCCGGCACCGAAGCGCAAGTCCATCAAAATCAGGTCAATCCCCCCTGCCTGAGCAGCGGCAATGGCATCATCAGCGGTTGCAGCTTCCCCAACGATGGTGATGTCAGGTTCGGCCTCGAGTACGGCACGCAGGCCTAGGCGGACGATCTCATGGTCGTCGGCAAGCAAAATGCGAATCATTCGGATCCCTTCAAGTCAGCCTTGTTTGAGTCTACCGAGCGAATCGGAATCGCCACACTCACCGCCGTGCCAAGTCCGGGTTCGGATTCCACCGATAGCGTCCCGCCCACTTCTTTGGCCCGTGAGCGCATCGCATCGAGGCCAATATGCCCTAATCCGGCAGGGCGAGCCGCAACGTCTGCCGGCACGAAACCCACCCCGTGGTCCACTACGTCAAGGCGGACTTCATCCGGCTCATACGTCAGCGTCAGCTTCGCTCGCGTTGCCTGAGAATGCTTTTCCACGTTCCCCATTGCTCCTTGTGCGATCCGCAACAGCGTAGCCTCCACCCGCATCGGTAGTGGCTGCACCGCCCCCTCCAGAGTGACCGCTACCTCGGGGATGCTGCAGGACTCGGCAATTCTTTGCAGCGCGTTCTCGAGGGAGCTTTCCGTCAGGCTCGCTGGTTGCAGCGCCGCGATCATGGCCCGCGCCTCAGAGAGATTCTCCGCTGCCGTGCCACGCGCCAATTCGATATGCCTGATGGCGTTCCCACTCGCCCCAGAGTTCACCTCCTGCTCCGCTACATGGAGCAACATTTGAATGCTCGACAGGCCTTGGGCAAGGGTGTCATGAATCTCATGTGCGATGCGTTGACGTTCCGCGACCATGCCAGCCTCGCGCTCCGTGGCAGCCAGCTGATGCCGGGTCTGCAAGAGCTCACGGAACAGCTGCTCCCGCTCCATGTGGGCCAGCCACATCCGTCGAAAGGAGAAGAAAATTGCGATGGTGACCAGCGCAGCCAACGTCGGCCCCACCACCGTGCCTGGGGTGAGAAGCGGCCACTGGGCGAAGATCGCCACCAAAGTGGCTCCCACTACCGCAGTGACACCCCGATAGTCGGGAAAGGCGTTCAAGTAGAGGAAGAACATCGGGAACACCAGGTACACAGCGAGTGGCTCAATGGGCAACAGCACCACCCAAAGCAGTGTGAGCACCAGGAGCCACACGAATATGGACCAGGTAGCGGCAGGGTCGAGGAAAAAGGATCCCCAATAGTAGAGCGCAGCGAAGCCAAAGAGTAACCCCAGCACGAGATAGGGCTGCTCGGAGCCCTCCGTGATGACGATTGCCCCAGCCATGACCAGGAGGGTGCCCAGCACAAAGTCGACACTGCGCCTTAAAGTTTCCGCCCCAGGCATACCGCCCTCAGGGATAAGTTCCGTATCCATCACTTAACTACTTTAGGCTTAACACTATGAAGCGCCTCGTGTTCAGTCTTGTCATGCTCACCTTTCTCAGCGCTTGCGCTGGCAATGTCGAGGGCGGGAAGGGTGAAATCGCGAATTCACCTATGGCGCAAAGCGACGCACCGCTTGCGAGCTCCGACCAGGGCCTGCCTCCCAGCGCCCTTCCCGAAGTAATCGGTGGCCGGCAGCAGCTTCAGGAATGCCCTTATCTTGACTCCCAGTGGGTCGCAGACACCAACGGGCAACGCGTACTGGGAGCAGGCATTGACGAACGCTTTGATACTCCAGCCTGTGTCTTTTGGTCCTATGCTGAGGAGCCACAACTGACCGTTTTAGTGCGCCGGATGTCCACCGAGGCGGAAGCTGAAGAGGTAGTGAATTGGGCCGCGCCCATCGCAAGCACCGAACCAGCTGAGGAACCAGCGGGCTGGACCGGCGGCAGGATGGGCTCCCCCGGCCGGTCTCTCTATGCCGTCTATCGTGGCAATACTGCAGTGGTGACCATCAGTAATCAGGATCAATCGTTCAAAGCAGAATTGGTTGCTAAAGAAGTAATCAAGAACCTCGGGCTGTAGCACCCACTACACTGCTACTTCTTGATAGGGCATCAAGTCTGATAGCTGCGGAAACACCACTTCCATCAGCAAGAAGAAGATGCCGACCACGATCGCCACCGCGATCAATATTTTCACCGGCAGTGGCCCCGGCAGGTGACGCCACAGGTATCCATACATGAGCTAGCCTTCCTTGAATTCTGCGGGACGATTGTCCCCGGTCTTCGGCTCCGAACGCACGAGCATCGCATGGACAATCATGCGCTCCGCGTTGGAGAACTGCGGGTGACAGGTAGTCATCGTCATGAGTGATCCCACCCCAGGGGCCGATGCAGCCGTGTCCTGCCCAGGGACCGGTTGGACCACCGCATAGTCGCCGGGAACAGTAATATGCCGACCCGCAACCCCCTGGTAGCGGCCTTCGCTGAGCTCCGCGACGTGCTGCTGGTCAAAACACGAGGCCGCTTCGGCCCGGCGCGTAGCACCGCTGGCATCAATCGGCAGGACGCGATAGATGTGCCAGTCAGTGCGCGTCTCGACGACGATAGCGTCGCACTCCTGCAACTGGCCGAGGTCATTAAACGGCGCTCCCTTGCCTACGCGGTGACCCGCGACGGCGAAGTTCCCAGGCTCCCCAGGCAGCTGAGATTCCTCGTAATGACCGGGGCCAGTGAGGAGATCTGCGTCGCTAGTGCCCTCAACTATGGCGAATTGAAAATCCGAGCCGAAGGCCGGAATGTACATGCGGGCGAATGCTTCACCCAGCTCCGGCACTTTCTTTTCTCGCGGGTTCTTTTTCCATTCTGATTCCAACTGTTGGGCTGCCGCGTCTTGATTCTTGCCGGCTTCCACATTCGTCCAGTACGCCTCATAAAAGGCAAAGGAGAACAGCAACAGGCTGATGGTGATGAAGAGCTCACCGACTACTTGCACGGCAGAAACCTTCCGCTGCGTAGAAGTAGCCGTTGTGCTGCCCGAATGCCGTGCTGCGTTCATGCCGACAATCCTATCCACTTCGCATCTGTGTTGGCTATTTCCTTTCCTTGCTCGTGCACTAGAGTTGATTCGGTTGAAATATCCCCCTAGTGAAAGCCCACCCATGATCGAATTTATGATTTACCCGGTTTCGGCGATCATGAAGTTTTGGCATTACTTGCTGCACTCACTGCTTGGTGTCGACCCGGCTTTGTCCTGGCTTCTATCAATCTTCGCCTTGGTTGTCACTGTGCGTTCCATCATCGCCCCAACAACCTGGATCCAGATGAACAATGGGCGAGTAGCACAACTCCTTCGCCCGAAGTACCGGGAATTGCAGGAGGAATACGAGTCCCGCACCGACGCAGATGCTTACTCGTGGCACCAACAGCAGCGCAAAGACCTGCACAAAGAGAACTCCTACAGCCCGATGGCTGGTTGTGTGCCGGCCTTGATCCAGATCCCGGTATTCCTCGGACTGTACCAAGTGCTCCTACGCATGGCCCGCCCCGCGGAAGGCCTCGACGCTGCGCACCGCGCGATCGGCTTCTTAACACCAACCGATGTGAGCGAATTCCTGCAAGTTCGTTTCCTCGATGTGCCGCTACCGGCATACATCGCGATGTCAACAGAGAAGCTTGCTGAGCTAGGGACAACAAAGGAGATGACTGTCGGAGTTATTACTCCCTTGGTGCTCGCAACTTGTTTGTTTACCAGCGTGAACATGGCATTTTCCACCTGGCGTGGTTACCGCACCTTGGATTGGAGCCAGTCCTTTGGCGTTTGGCTGACCAAAATGCTGGGAGCTTTTGTCGTCCTCGTCCCAATCATGCTGTTGAGCTCAGCTTTCACCGCCCCGCTTCCACTTGCAATCATGCTCTATTGGTTCGGCGGGAACCTGTGGACCATGTCCCAATTCTTCATCATGACCTACCTGCTAGAACGCAAGAATCCCCTCACACCGGAGTTCCTCGCCTACCGGGAGGAAACCAAGGCGGCATACAAGGTGAAGAAGGCGGAAAAGAAGCGACACAAGCGATTCATCAACAAGCATCGCGCACTGATGCTGTTGCAGCCGCACAAGATTGGCGAGCACTACAAGACAATTATCGGCGCGAAAGCGGAGCGCCGCGAAGCAAAGCTCGCGCTCAATGCAGAAAAGAAGAACAACGCCGAGCTGCGCCGGAAGGCCCAACGTCAGCAGGCAAAGGAGCGTCGAGAAGCGCGGTTGGCGGCAAAAAGAGCCAAGGCTCCCAAGAATCAATCAGACGAGGATCAGATGGAGTAGTCCGCCGGTGGCGCAGAAATCAGCTCATCGGCGAGGTTGCGGCCAGTACGCAGCGGTTCCACGGAGAGCGTCAACGTACTGCCCACCAGGCCTCCCTCCAGGAAGATGAGGATCTGGTCCGCTAATGTATCGCCCGGAAAGCCGTTGAGCTGAGTCAGTAGCTGCGAAAGCGTGGCGTGGCACCAGCGGCGATGTTCCATGGCTGCAGCCACAATCTTCTTCTCGGTGTCCGTCTCCGCACGTGGATACTCAGTGGCCGCGTTGAGAAAGTGCGAGCCACGGAAGTTCTGCTTTGGCTCCGCCTCAATGCATTGGTCAAAAAACGCCAGGATCTTGTCTTTCGGTGAGGACATTCCCGCCGTGCGCTCCGACCACTCTGCCCGCCATGCGGCATCAAGCTGTTCCACATAGGCTACGACCAGCGCATCCTTGGAACCGAACAGAGAGTAGAGCGACGCCTTAGCCACGTCCGCCTCCCGCAGGATTCGGTCAATACCGATCACTCGGATGCCCTCGGTGGTGAACAGTTCAGTGGCGCTGGTGAGCAAACGCTCCCGGGGGCTCGGACGCCCCTTGCGCCGAGAGGATGCTTTTGATTTTGGTGCTGCCTGCTGCGCAGGTGAGTCAGCCGCCATCGCTATACAGTCCTTTCTGCTGATTACGTCTCTGCCGAGTTTATACGAACAGACTGGTTCGTTTTAAGTTCTGTCCACTTAGCTAACATAACGCAGCCCGAAGACACAAAAAGCTGGGCCCCACAAGGGGACCCAGCTAGATGTAGACCTTTAGCGCTAACTTACTTGCGCTTGGTAACCAGTCCGACCAAGAACAGCAGGATACAAGCACCTACCAAGCAGGTCAGGAAGCTCATAATGAGCCCGGAGCCTTCCATAGACATGCCGAACAAGCCGAGCATCCAGCCACCAAGCAAGCCGCCAATTACGCCGACGATGATGTTAAGGAAGATGCCCTGCTGAGCATCGGTGCCCATGATCTTAGATGCGATCCAGCCTGCGATGCCGCCGATGATGATCCATGCGATGAAACCCATTGTCTTATTCTCCTTAAAATGTTTAACCGTCAACTTACATTCACTACGGTATGCGCTTTCCGGCCAAACAGCCACATTTGAGCACTAGTGCTACCCAATCCGTCACCATGCCGTTATAGAGCCGTAATCGTAGTTTTGGGCCACAAAAGACCCGCCTTCCACATTTAAGCCGGAGGGCGGGTCTTGCTGAAACGTGCTTCGCGCTTAGGCGTCTTCGCTGGTAGGGCGAACAACCATCATCGGGCAAGGAGCAGACTGCAGCAGGGCACGCGAAGTGGAACCGAGCAGCATTCCCTTAAAGCCACCGCGACCGTGGGAGCCTACGACCAACAGCTGCGCGCCTTCCGAGGCATCGCACAATGCACGAACCGGGCGATCGCGAGTCACGATCTTTTTCACCACGACCTCGGGGAACTCAGACTGGTATCCGGCCAAGCGCTCCGAAAGCAGTGCGTGTTGCTCCTCCTCCACTACCTGCCATTGCTGCTGCGCTGCTGCCAGACCAGCAAGGGAAGCCTGCACCTGCATATCCATCCAGGTGTGCACAGCGTGCAATTCAGCACCGCGCGCCGAGGCCTCAGCAAAAGCGTAGCGAGTGGCCTTCTCCGATACTGCGGAGCCATCAATACCGACGACGATCGGGCCATACTTAGTCTTTTCGTCCACGGTGTTGTCCTCACGCACAACCACAACCGGGCAATCGGAGTGGCTGACCACCGCGGCAGAGACAGAACCCATGACCATGCCGGAAAGGCCGCCGAGCCCGCGGGAGCCCATGACAATCATGGTGACGTCCTTGGACATATCTAAGAGCAGGTCAATGGGGCTACCCTCGGCGATGGTGTGACCGATCTTGATGTCCGGCGCCATCTCGTGTGCAATGGCTCGGGCCTCTTCGATCTTCTCCATGGTTTCGGCCTGCAGGTCATCGTAGATTTCCTGTGGCGGAACCATGCCCTCTGCGTACAAAAACTGCGGCATAGCGTATGAAGAAGCCAGTCGAAGTGGAATTTCGCGCTTCATAGCCGTGTTCGCTGCCCAGCGAACGGCAACCTTGGAAGCATCGGAGCCATCGACGGCAACGACGACAATGTTCTCTCTCGGCATTTTGCTGATTCTCCTTCAGGGCGCTTGCGCGCTTGGTGTCACGACCCCTGACGCGAATCCAACAATAATCGTGCCCGCAGTCCTGGGTCGTTTTTGTTTTCAACTTCATTCTACGCCGTAAGAACCGGTTTCGGCAGTGGTTAGCACCACTGAATTTTTCACCCAGAAACAAAACGCCCCTGCAGCTCCGACCCTTCCGGGCCCGAGCACAGGGGCGACTGAGCTTTGTCTTAAGCTGGCAGCTCGACTGGATGAGCGGCGCCAGCATTCGATGGGTACATCACCTGATAAAACACGCGCATGACATTCGCAATGATTTCGCCAATGCCGTGGCTGAAGAACTCGACTGCCTGGGCCATGAGAGAATTGATATCCATGGGGAACAGACTAGTACACCGCAGGCCACCACTGCCCGTTCGTGACGGCCTCAACCCTTCTCGCGTCCGCTTTCCCGACGATGCCCCCGAGATGACCGCTTATGAGTTCCTCCGATTTCTCATCTCCACCCAGCGCCATCGACATCCCGAGGATAATGAGGCCGCGTTGCAGCAGCGCTTCGCCAACAACGAGGTGCGCAACCAGCGTGGCATCCCCTTCCAACCCGAGGACGCCATGAAGGCCGGGGTAGATATCTGGTTTTATCGCATTCCCGCGCCCGAGCCCGCTGTCCCCTATGAAATTGGGATCATCCACGAGGATGCGCACTTGTTGGTCGTCGATAAGCCACCCTTCTTGGCCACCTTCCCGCGCGGCAGCCACATCACGGAGTCGGTGCTGGTGCGGATGCGTCGCCAGACCGGCAACCAAGACCTTTCTCCCGCCCATCGCCTCGACCGGCTGACATCGGGCGTGCTGGTACTGACGAAGCAACCGGAGATACGCGGCGCCTACCAGGAGCTCTTCGCGGCCCGCGCCGTGGATAAGGTGTACGAGGCGATTGCCCACACGAACCCGGAGATCACCCCCGGAACAGTGTGGGAGCACCGGATGGAAAAGGAGCGCGGCGAATTCAAAACCAGGATCGTCGCCGGGCCAGTCAATGCACGCACGGTAGTCAATGCCACTACGCCTATCGACGCCACCGAGCACGCCCAACTGGAGGCCGCACACGGCCACCAAGAGCCGCTCACGCGTTATGAACTCCATCCCCTCACCGGCCGCACGCACCAGCTCCGGCTACACATGTTCTTGGCGGGATCCCCAATCCTGGGCGACCCAATCTACCCTGATGTCCTCCCCGTCGACGCAGAAGACTTCGGTGTACCAATGCACCTACTTTCCAGGCGCTTGAGTTTCACGGACCCCTTGAGTGGGGAGCCACGGCAGTTCATCTCACAGTTGTAGCGGTTAGGGGAACTCTGCTAAGCAGTCTGTAGTTAACTAGAGTGACGTATGTTCCTAATCGGCGAGATAAGTAAAGGACCCATCCATGGCTGAAGTTGCCGCCAATGCGGTAGACCTGATCAAACAGTACGGTTCCGGCGAAGCCACCGTGCGTGCACTCGATGGCGTAACCATCACGTTTGAGAAGGGTAAGTTCACCGCCATCATGGGCCCATCAGGTTCCGGCAAGTCCACCCTCATGCACTGCATGGCGGGCCTGGATGCCCCTTCCGCCGGCCTGACTTTCATCGGCGATACCGAGCTCTCCAAAATGAAGGACAAAGAGCTGACCGCGCTTCGACGTGACCGCTTGGGCTTCGTCTTCCAGTCCTTCAACCTCGTACCCACGCTAAACGCGCGGGAAAACATCACTTTGCCAGTGGATATCGCAGGCCGAAAGGTCGATGAGGAATGGTTCGAGGAGGTCACCAGCCGACTGGGACTGACTGCCCGTTTGAACCACCGTCCGGCCGAGCTGTCCGGTGGCCAGCAACAGCGCGTCGCCGTGGCACGCGCACTCATTTCTCGCCCAGACATCATTTTTGGTGACGAACCCACCGGCAACCTGGATTCCAATTCCTCTGCCGAAGTCCTCGATATCCTGCGCACTTCGGTCACCGAGCTCGGGCAGACCGTGGTGATCGTTACGCACGACCCCAAGGCTGCTTCCTACGCGGATCGCGTGGTGTTCCTTGCTGACGGCAAACTCGTCGAAGAATTGCAGGACCCCACAACCGAATCCATCCTCGGTGTGATGGCCCGAATCGAGGACAACTAGTCGCATGGCCAAAAACGCAATGCGCACCATTTCTCTGCGCAACATCGCAGCCCATAAGGTTCGGCTCTTCCTCACCATCCTCTCGGTGGTACTCGGCACCGCCTTCATCGCCGGTTCCTCGATGATGACCACGAGCCTGCAAAGTAGCATGGACGAACTGCTCAGCACCGCGTTTGATGACGTCGATGTAGTGATCATGCCCGGCAAAGATGCCCCACTTGGCATGTCGATCGCGGATGTTACCGCGATCCGTGGCCGCGAGGACACCGCTACCGTCGATATTTCCGCGCAGCAGTCCGCCGTTGTGCTCACCGGCTCCGACGGCAAACCGCTCCAGACAGGCGCCTCCGCAGCCCAGGCCTTCGCTCTTGCTCCTGGCCAGGACTTCGCCACCGGAGCCTCGCTCGCTGAAGGCACGAAGCCGGCAACCGAAAATGAGGTTGCTCTGAACCGCGGCGCAATGTCGAAGGGCAACCTCAAGATTGGCGACAAAACTACAGTCGTCACCCCGATCGGCAAGAACGAGATGACCATCACCGGCATCTTTGACTCTGCTGCCGTCAACGATTCACAGGTGGGGGTTGCCTTCACCGAGCCAGACTTCCTCAAGCACTTCACTGATGGCACCCACGCCCAAATGGTTACCATCGCGCTGAAAGACGGTGTGGATGCGAACGTCGTCCGCGATCAGCTCGCAACCGAGTATCCAGGTTCTACTTTCAACACCGGCCAAGCCTTGGTGGAGCAAACCACTAAGGCGGTTAAAGAAGGACTGTCCTTCATCAACTACATCCTGTGGGCCTTTGCTGGTATCGCGCTGCTCGTAGGCACATTCATTATCTCCAATACCTTCGCCATGATCGTGGCCCAGCGTGGGCGGGAGCTCGCACTGTTGCGCGCCGTGGGCGCAGCCCGGAAGCAGATCACCAGCTCGGTTGTTTTCGAGGCCGTCGTGGTGGGCCTGATTGGTTCGGTGATCGGCATTTTCGCCGGCATGGGCATCGTCAAGGGGCTGTTCGCCCTCATGAACGCCAGCGGCATGAAGCTGCCCGATGGCGGACTCGGTCTTGATACCAAATCCATCCTCGTGCCGCTCATCGTCGGCGTGCTGATTACCGTGCTGTCCGCATGGGCACCCGCGAAACGCGCGGGCGCCACGCACCCTGTCCAGGCGATGCGCGCCGGCGATCAGTCGAGCAACAACTCACTGGCTGGCCGTTCACTCGGCGGTTCCATACTCATTGTGTTGGGCGTCATGGTGACCTTGATCGGCACTCTCGTGGACACCATGGGTGGAGTTGGGCTGCGGGCCGGCACGATCGGCGCGGGTGCAGTGCTCCTCATCGTTGGCCTGTGGCTGGCTGGCCCGGCGTTCGCAGGGCCACTGGTGGGTGGCTTAGGACGGGTCGTCGGCAAGCCCTTTGGCGCTGTCGGCAAGCTTGCCGCCACCAACTCGCGGCGCAACCCACGACGTACCGCGGCCACCGCTTTCGCGCTGACCTTGGGGCTGATGATGGTGTCCTCCATCGGCATGCTCGGTGCAACGATGCGCGACTCCATGTCGGACATGATTGATGATTCCATCAACGCCGACTACGTACTTTCCGGCTCCGCAGGCTCCGCTCTCGGTGTGCCTAAGGAAGTCCCGGAGAAGGTTGCGGGTGTTGAAGGCGTAGACTCCGTCACCACTACGTACACCGCCCCGCTCCTGCTCAATGGCCAGGTCATGAGCGACTCCATGGGGCAGCCGCATATGAAGGTACTGCGTGGCGACGTCACCAAGGCAATCAAAGCGAACCCCATTTCCGGATCCCTGGAGCTTCCAGAGAACGAACCGGGCGTTCTCATCGCCGAGTCCACCGCCAATAGTTTCGGCCTCAAGGTGGGCGATGAGGTCACCCTGAAGTCTCTCGCCGGCGGGGAGGCGAAGGCACCGGTCAAGGGAGTGTACGAACAAAACGCCACCCTCGGGCGCGCGATGGCCTCGTTCACCACCGCCACCCAACTTGCCGACGCCCAAACGATCCAAATCGACAGCATCTTCGTCAACTCGGCGGAGGGGCAAACCCCCGAGATGCGCACCAAGCTGATCGACGCCACCGCAGAATTCCTAGTGGTTGCGGTCAAGGATAAGAATGAGTTCATCGGTGAGACCACCAACGTCATCACCCAGATGCTGAACATTCTGTACGGTCTGCTGGGTCTCTCCGTGATCGTTGCCATCCTTGGCATCGTGAACACTTTGGCGCTATCGGTGATCGAACGACGTCAAGAGGTGGGCATGCTACGCGCCGTCGGTACGCAGCGCGGACAGATCCGGCGCATGATTTACATCGAGTCCGCCGTCATCGCGTTTTATGGGGCGCTTCTCGGTGCCGTCATCGGGTTGGGCCTCGGCTGGGCATTCATCAATGTGCTCAGCGGCAAGGGCATGTCTGGGGCAATCGTGCCATGGGATCAGGTGGCGTACATGCTGCTGGCCTCCATCGTCGTGGGGATCATCGCAGCCGTGTGGCCAGCACACAAGGCTGCTGCGACGCGGCCGTTGGAGGCGATTACTGATTAGCGCTATCCAAAAGTCAGGGTTCCCCCTGATTTACCACTGATCTTTATTGCTAGGCACTGCTTAATGTGCTGCGCAGGGCGATACTGAGATTGATCACAGCAAAAGTCAATCAAGGAGTAACCATGCAGGTAGCAGCACGAGCAGTGAACCTCGTTAAGGAATACGGCGCCGGGACGAACGTTGTACACGCCCTCGACAACGTATCCGTGGAGTTCGCCCAAGGACAATTCACCGCCATCATGGGACCTTCGGGTTCCGGAAAATCAACACTGATGCATTGCATGGCGGGGTTAGACGCCATGACATCAGGCCAGGCGCTCATCGGAGAGACCGACCTGGCCACTCTCAAAGACAAAGAGCTGACTCGGCTGCGCCGCGATCGCCTCGGGTTTGTCTTCCAGTACTTCAACCTCGTGCCCACCTTGAACGCAGAGGAGAACATCACTCTCCCGCTCAGTATTGCGGGCAGAACCGCAGACCCATCGTGGTTCGAGGAAGTGACACATCGGCTCGGCTTGGTGGAGCGTTTGAAGCACCGCCCTGCCGAGCTTTCTGGTGGACAGCAGCAGCGAGTCGCCATCGCCCGCGCCCTGATTTCGCGCCCCGATCTGATCTTTGGCGACGAACCGACCGGAAATCTGGACTCGAATGCGTCAAAAGAAGTCCTGGACATCCTGCGCGCTGCGGTGGATGACATGGGCCAGACCGTTGTGATTGTGACTCACGATGCCAAGGCTGCCTCCTATGCGGATCGCGTGATTTTCCTGGCAGACGGCAAGCTCGTCCAGGAACTGAACCACCCTACGACCGAGGATATTCTCCAGGTCATGGGCAACATGGAAGGCCTCTAAGCCATGAACAACGCAATGCGCACAATCTCGCTGCGCAACCTCGGTGCGCACAAACTCCGACTTGCGCTGACGTTGCTGGCCGTAGTGCTCGGCACCGCTTTCATCGCGGGCTCCAATATGCTCTCCGCCAGCATGTCCAATAGTTTTGAGGAAATCTCAAAGTCATCCTACGGATCCATCGACCTGCAAGCATCGCCGAAGGAACAAGCTTCTGCGGGCATTCCGATGTCTGTTCTGGAAGAAATTCGCAAAAATCAGCAGGTAGTTGCCGCCGAGGTAGGCGCGCAGAATCCGATGATCGTTGTCGCAGGTCCTGACAAGAAAATGATACAAACTGGTGGCGCGCCTTCCATTGCGTTGCCACAGGCAGCTGACGGGAAAGCAGTCGGCAACGTAGCAACGCTGAAAGAGGGGTCCTTGCCAACCGAGTCCGGCCAGGCAGCGATCAACATCACTGCTGCTGACAAAGCTGGCATCAAAATCGGTGATGAGGTCACGATGGTCTCCGCCACCAACCGCAGTACTTTCCACATCGTCGGCCTGTACGAAACTGAGATGGCAGTCGGCGGATTCATCGGCCTCCTCATCCCAGAAGCCGAGTACCTGGCCAACTTCACCGATGGCGAACACGTCGCCAACATTCCGATCGATATCAAGGGCGACGTGCCCGCTGCCCAGGCTGACCTCGAAGCACAATACCCAGAGCTGAAGTTCGAGACCGGCAAACAGCTTGCCGACGAAATGAACAAGTCAATCAAGGACTCGCTGGCCTTCATGAACTACTTCCTCTGGGCATTCGCTGCTATCGCGCTGCTCGTAGGATCCTTCATCATCTCCAACACCTTCAGCATGATCATCAACCAGCGCCTCCGCGAGTTCGCCCTGCTGCGCAGCCTCGGCGCCGCACGTAGCCAGATCACTCGCACAGTGGTGTTCGAGGCAATTGTGGTCGGCATCGTCGGATCGATTCTTGGCATTTTTGCTGGCATAGGAATCGTGAAGGCAATCTACGCAATGATGGAAGCACAGGGCGTCGGCATGCCGGATGCTGGACTGTCGCTGGACACTGCCTCGATCGCTGCGCCACTCGTCGTGGGCATCGTAGTCACAGTGTTCTCAGCGTGGGCCCCAGCCCGACGAGCCGGGCGAGTCCACCCAGTACAGGCGATGCGCTCGGGCGATCAGACCTCCGCGGATTCTCTAAAGGTTCGCACTGCGGTGGGTGTCCTGCTCATGGCTGCGGGTACCATCGCCGCAGTTGTCGGCGCGTCCTTTGAGAGCATTGGTGGCACCCAGCCGCGCGCCATCACCGTCGGCGTCGGTGCGTTTGCGCTGATCCTCGGACTATGGCTCGCAGGTCCCGCCCTCTCGATTCCGTTTGTGGGATCTATTGGTCGACTCGTGGGAGTGCCATTCGGTAACGTCGGCAAGCTGGCGGCTACCAACTCGCGCCGTAACCCCCGTCGTACTGCCGCCACCGCATTCGCGCTGATGCTAGGCCTGATGCTGGTATCTTCCATCGGCATGATGGGAGCGACGATGAAGGAGAACGTCAATGACCTGGTTGATAGCTCCTTCAGTGCCGACTACGTGGTCAAGAAGCCACAAAACCTACCGATGTCACTGCCGCAATCCGTAGTGGACAACGTGCGCAAGGTAGAAGGCGTCGAGTTAGCCACCCCACTGTATGTCGCGCCGATCGCACTCGGTGCCGCGCCAGATAACCCGATGATGGCGGACTTTTACGGCGCGATCGATGGCGATCTTTCAACATCGATGAATATAGAAATGACGTCGGGAAGCGCCGACCTTAGTGCGCGCGACGGCATCGTCGTAGACGAAAACGCAGCACGAGATCACAAGGTTGCAGTGGGCGATAACCTGAAGATTTTCTCCTTCACTGGCGAGGAGGTCGATGTTCCGGTGACAGGCATCTTCAAGCCGAACATGTCGATCGGCACGGGCGTGGTCTCAAAGCAGAGCGTGCTGAAGATCGTTCCAGAACAGCAACTGCAGCTGCTCAACGTCATGATCGATGCCAAAGAAGGCGCAGACCTAGCCAAGATGCGCACCGACCTGGAAAACGCGACCGCTGATGATTTGATCGCGGAAGTGCAGGACCGCGAAGATCTGAAGGGCGCCGTCGGGCAACAGATCACCATGATGCTCAACGTGCTCTATGCACTGCTCGCGCTCTCTGTGATCATCGCGGTGCTCGGCATCATGAACACCTTGGCGCTCTCGGTATCTGAGCGCCGCCGAGAGATCGGTATGCTGCGCGCCGTGGGCATGCAAAGATCCCAAGTCTCCCGCATGATCCATCTGGAAGCTATAGTGATTGCCCTCTACGGCGCAGTAATTGGCTCGCTAGTTGGCTTGGGCCTCGGTTGGGCATTCATCAAGTGCCTCTCCGAGCTCGGCCTCACCACGATCAGTGTCCCATGGCTGCAAGTTGGGGTTGTGGTCCTCGCCTCTGGGATAGTTGGGTTGATTGCCGCACTGCTCCCAGCGCGGGGTGCAGCCCGTACTCAACCCCTGGAGGCTATTGCAGAATAGCTCCTACTAGGAACCTGGGGCCGGTGGCGGTTATTTCCCACCGGCCCCTCGGCACGGCGCCCCGCCTCATGCGGCCGGCAGTTGGGCTCCTCTATTTCTTCAGTGCAGGGCCTAGAACAACGCTCCAACGATGACGCTCGAAGCAATGAGATTATTTACGCCGTGGGCGATGATAGGTGCCCACAGATTCTTGTGCCACAAACGCAGCGCCCCGAAAAACACACCAATCGTAAATTGGAACGGGAAAACTGGGAACGCAAAATGGATCAAGGCAAAGAGCAACCCCACCCGCGCCACCGCTGCGAGCACGCGATAACGACGGCGGAAGTAATGCAACACCAGTCCACGGAACCACAGCTCTTCCACGATAGGAACCTAAACGGTGTAGAACAGCAACAGGCACAGAATAGCCGCCTGCGGCGCCGACTCCGAGGACGCCCAGTCGTCATAAGCTGCAGGATCATTCGTGGTATCCGCTTTCATGCCGGTAATGAAATTGAATACTGCCAAGCACCCACCCTGGACCAGCGCCGCAGAGAAAACAACTACCGGTATCTGCCACAACAGGTGCCACATCTTTCTACCGGGAGCCACCAGTCCGAGGTTTAGCGCAGTCACGCCTTCGCTGCGTGCGAGCCGAAACAGTGCTAACAAACTCACTGTGTAGGCCAGCGCAGCTGAGACGGCAAGCCCTGGAACAACAACGTTCCAGCCAAGGTCCAGCGCCCACGCTGCCACACCAAAGGAGGCCATCGTAAGTACCGTGATGGCTCCGAAAGTCAAAATGGCCTTAAGCGCCGGCCCCCAAACTTTTGGCACAGCTTTCACTCGTACGGATTGTGCATGCCGATGTATTGCACGGAGGTGTACTCCTCAATGCCTTCGGCACCGCCCTCCCGGCCCATTCCAGACTGTTTCACGCCACCAAATGGCGCGGCTGCGTTGGAAATTACGCCTGAATTGAAGCCCACCAGACCGAATTCCAAGGCATCGCTCATTCGCCACAACCGGTCAGCATCTTTGGTGAACACATACGAAGCCAAGCCGTATTCGGTGTCATTAGCCAGTTCGATTGCCTCTGTTTCAGTGTCGAAGGTGAAGATTGGCGCGACGGGGCCGAAAATTTCTTCCCTAAAGGCGCGCGCATCGCGCGGCACGTTCGACAGCACCGTCGGTTCGAAGAAATAGCCAGGTCCTTCAACTACTGAACCGCCTACAATCACTTGAGCACCACGTGCTGTTGCATCGGCGACAATCTCCGCGGCATGGTCCACCGCATCCTGCTCAATCAAAGGGCCGCAAGTCACCTCGCTATCCAAGCCGTTACCGACCTTTAAGGAGCCAATTGCTGCAGCGAACTTTGCGGAGAACTCCTCCACGACAGAGCTGTGCACTAGGAAGCGGTTCGCGGCGGTGCATGCCTCGCCCATGTTGCGCATCTTGGCACCCATCGCGCCTTCAACTGCCTTTTCTAAATCGGCATCCTCAAAGACGATGAAAGGCGCATTCCCTCCGAGCTCCATTGACGTTCGAAGCACGTTGCCAGCAGCTTGCTCCAGTAGCTTCTTTCCGACAGCTGTTGATCCGGTAAAAGACACCTTGCGCAGGCGCGGATCCGCAAGGATCGCTGCGCTGATGGTGCTGGCAGACTTTCCAGAAACTATATTGAGTACGCCCTTCGGTAGTCCCGCATCCAGCATCGTCTGGCCAAAGTACTGTGCGGTGAGCGGAGTTAGGCGTGCAGACTTGAGCACCACGGTGCACCCTGCCGCCAGCGCTGGCGCTACTTTGCGGGTGGCCATCGCAAGGGGGAAGTTCCACGGCGTGATGAGAAAACAGGGCCCGACTGGTTTGCGACGGGTAAGAATTGGAAAGCCAGATTCAGGGGAGGTGTGGGTGCGACCATAGAGGCGCACGGCCTCCTCGGCGAACCAACGCAAATATTCAGCACCATAAGTGACCTCGCCGCGAGCCTCGGCCAGCGGCTTGCCCATCTCTAGGCTCATGAGGCTAGCGAACTCTTCTTCGCGCTCCTTAAGCAATTCGAAGGCACTGCGCAGCAACTCAGATCTTTCGCGCGGAGAGGTTTTAGCCCAATCCTGCTGGGCTCCACAGGCAGCGTCGAGTGCTCTTTTCGCATCTATCTCTCCGGCAGACTGCAGGCATGCGATTACCTCTTCGGTTGCCGGATTAACTACTTCATAGGTTTCATTAGCCTCGGCATCGACCCAGGCGCCATCAATAAGCATTCCGGTGGGGACTTGAGCAACAAGAACCTTGATGTCCACAGTCATGAAAAACGTCCTCTCGTTGTGAATGCTGATCCTGGTCCCAAAGATACCTGGCTAGGTATGACACTGGTGATGCACCTGCAAAGAGGGCCAAATGACTAAGGGCGGGAGCGACGTTGCCACTCCCGCCCTTAAGCGGCTCTTCAGTTTTTGTGTAGTATAGGAGAATCGAACTCCTGACCTCCTGCTTGCAAAGCAGGTGCTCTACCAATTGAGCTAATACCCCAAAACACACGAAAAACACGCCCCACACCCCACAACCGGGGCATGCGACGTGCTCAAC
>NZ_JBBHKW010000010.1:0-98296 GCF_037482625.1 Corynebacterium sp. H128
GACCACAGTTACCCGTCGGCCGGCAAGCACCGAAGCCACCGCATGGTCCCTTATCTTCTGTGTTGATCGTTGAACCACCACGAACCACCTTTCTGGTTTGTGGTGCATTCACAGCTTGACACCGCCCAGGATGCCCCCAACCCCCAAAACCAACCACCTGCAAAGTTCGGCAACAAGGGTTCGCCAACAACCCCAACGCAAAAGCACCGACCCCCGATAAAGGGAGCCGGCGCTAGAGAAAACTACGAAACTACTTAGCGATCGCCACGAAATCCGCCGCGTCCACCGCGGAAGCCACCGCGATCATTACGGTCATCTCGGTTGCCTCGGTGTCCGCGATCATCACGATCTCGGCCGCCACGGTAGCCACCACGGCCACCACTTTCTTCCCGATTTTCCCGGCCACCACGGTAACCACGGCGATCATCGCGGCTGCGACGACCGTCAGAGTCCCGATTACGGAAGCCACCGCGTGGTCCCATATCGGCGCCTGGAGCAGCCTCAATGTGGATCAGCTGACCGGAGATGCGGGTGTCTGCTAGGCGCTCCAGCACGGAGGTCGGCATGTTCTTAGGCAGCTCGACTAGCGTGTGGTCAACGGCGATGGTGATGCGACCGAAGTCCTTGGAATTCAGGCCGCCCTCGTTCGCCAGCGCGCCAACGATGGCACCCGGGCGCACGTTCTGGCGCTTACCGACGGCCAGCTTGTACACTTCCATGTCCTCGCTGGAACGCTCGAAACGATCCCCGCCGCCACGTGGGCCACGGTCTTCACGATCAAAGCGGTCACGTCCACGGCGGTCATCCCGCTCGGGGCGATCGTTGCGCTCACGGCGACGCTCTGGTGGGAGTTCTTTGAGCAGGAAGTCGTCGCCAGCTTGTGCTTGAGTAGCCAGCGCTGCGGCGATGTCCTCGAGAGGCACGTCGTGTTCCTCGGAGTATTCCTTGACCAGGTTGCGGAACAGCGAGATCTGGGAATCTTCCAAAGACTCCGTGATCGAGTCAGCGAACTTCGCCTTGCGAGATTCATTGACTTCGTCGACAGTCGGCAGTTCCATTTCGATGAGGGTCGCGTTGGTGGCCCGCTCGATGGAACGCAGCATACGGCGCTCACGAGGGGTCACAAACAGGATCGCCTCGCCGGAGCGGCCTGCACGGCCGGTGCGGCCGATGCGGTGCACGTAGGACTCGGTGTCGTGCGGGATGTCGAAGTTGAACACGTGCGTGATGCGTTCAACGTCGAGGCCACGGGCAGCGACGTCGGTAGCCACGAGGATGTCCAGGCGACCGTCCTTGAGCTGATCCACGGTGCGCTCGCGCTGTGCCTGTGCGATGTCGCCGTTGATGGCGGCAGCGGAGAAGCCACGGGCGCGCAGCTTTTCGGCTACTTCTTCGGTTTCATGCTTGGTGCGCACGAACATGATCATGGCTTCAAACTCGGTGACCTCGAGGATGCGGGTCAGCGCGTCGAGCTTGTTGCGGTGCGAGACGTTGAGGAATCGCTGCGTGATGTTCGTGTTGGTGCGAGTCTCGGACTTAACCGTGATCTCTGCAGGGTTGTTCAGGTACTGCTTGGACAGGCGGCGGATGCCGTTTGGCATCGTTGCAGAGAAGAGGGCTACTTGCTTCTCTTCTGGGGTGTCTTCGAGGATGCGTTCCACATCTTCTTGGAAGCCCATGTTGAGCATCTCGTCTGCTTCGTCGAGCACCAGGAAGCGCAGGCCGGAGATGTCCAGCGTGCCCTTCTTCAGGTGGTCGATGACGCGACCTGGGGTGCCCACGATGATCTGTGCACCGCGGCGCAGACCGGATAGCTGGATGCCATAAGCCTGGCCACCGTAAATTGGCAGCACGTTGATGCCACCGAGGTGATCAGCAAACTCCTGGAAGGCATCTGCAACCTGCAGTGCCAGCTCGCGAGTTGGCGCCAGTACCAGCGCTTGTGGCGCACGGACAGACTTATCAATACGGGAAAGCACAGGCAGCGCGAAGGCTGCGGTTTTACCGGTACCTGTCTGGGCCAGTCCGACGACGTCGCGGCCTTCCATGAGGACAGGGATTGTCTCTGACTGAATTGGGGACGGGGTTTCGTATCCGACCTTGGCGATTGCCTTCAGCACTTCTGCAGGCAGTCCTAGGTTTTCAAACCCTTGCGTGGAGTCGTCCTCAGAAGTGTTCGCATCCCTGATGTCTTCTGCAGCCTGATCGGCTACGACATCCTGCGAATTATCCTGAGATTCCGACGTTGTAATATTTTCCAGCTCTTGTTCGCCGCTGGCAACGTTCTCGATGTTACTCATTGTCTCCCCACGGTACGCTATCTGCAGCATTTTTGCGAAGCCAACGCTGCAGCGCATGCTCCGTCGCAGTGCAACCTCGCTTCTTGCGACTGAAAAAGTGGTGGCTACAAGTGGGCTGCGCAGCATCCCGACCCCCGCTAGAATACTGCGCAAGCACTGCTCAATGAGGAGGTCAGGATGCCTGCACGCGGCACCGCCAGCGCTACGCTAACTGTCGTGGTGCTGTTTGTATCTCTCTTGGCAGGCACGGCGATCGGCTTAGTGATTAATTTTTACCGCTCCTACCAATCGAGTATTGACAGGGCTTATAGCGATCTTGCCGAGCAACACGAGGTCGTCGAGTTTGCTAAAGGGTTTGTGCACAACACCCCGGAACCGTGGGTGCTAGAGGATGCCTGGCATTTCGGCGGCACCACCACTTTTGATATGTCGCTATCCCCTACCACCGCGGCAGCGCTGCCAGCGCACTGGGACGAGCTGGAGTCAGTGCTCCCGAAGATTGGCCCGAACACCGTGGTTCACACCACCTCAATAGTGGATTCGCAGCGCATGACCATCGTGGGCATTGACCGGCAGCGCTGGGAGCAGCTTGCCCCTGTGCTTGCTGAAATTCCTCCGGCGGAGTCGATCTACATCCCGATGTATTACGAGGAAGTTTTCGTCTGCCCACCTGCAGAGGTTGATCCGGCGTTCCGCTCGCACCTGGCTGGGCTGGCGGAGCAGCATGACATTGCGATTCAGCTCAACCCAAAGGCGTGCTCGCATGCGTAAGTGGCTGGCACCGATCTTCTTTTTCGCGCCGATACTGGCGTTTTCTCTCATCCCTTACGAGATGGAGGACCCCGCGTTGGACCCGGCCCGGGAGGTGGCAGCGGCGGCGCAAGCGATCGACGACGCGCTCCCCGATGGCTCCTACGCCTACATCGATAATGACCATCACTACCGTGTGGTCGTTCGATGCACGCATCCCTCCCCCGCTTCTGAGGCGCCGCGGCTCTACGCCGAGTGCAGTGCGCTTGCCGACGCCCACATGCCTAGCGCTCGCCCACACCGAGTCATTGTGGTGACCAAGCAGGATGAAAACTACGCCACCTACGCCCCCGCACCCTGAATGTATTTTTTCAATCCACTGAATAACATGTAGGATTTGGGCTGATCTCACCCCTCTCAAATACCTAGAAGGCAGATATGTCTACACAGGCCACAGCCCCTGCACCACTCCCACGCGGAGCTGGACTCAAAGCGCGACACATTCATTTCATTGCGTTGGGCTCGGCCATCGGCACTGGCCTGTTCTACGGCTCGGCTGGCGCTATTCAGGCCGCCGGTCCGTCAGTGTTGTTGGTATATCTCCTCGGCGGCGCGGTGGTCTATTTCATGCTGCGCGCCTTGGGCGAGATGGCAGTCCACCTCCCGGTTACCGGCTCCTTTGCTGATTATGCACGCCGCTACCTTGGTGGTTGGTCTGGCTATATTACTGGCTGGATGTACGCCTTCGAGATGGTCATCGTCTGTCTAGCGGACCTTACCGCCATCGCGGTGTATATGAAGTTCTGGTTCCCGGATTCACCGCAGTGGATTTGGGTGGCGGTGACTTTGCTGATCGTGGGTGCCGCGAACCTTGCTAGCGCTCGCTGGTTTGGCGAGCTTGAATTCGGCATGACGATCATCAAGGTAACCGCCGTAGTGGCCATGATCATCGGTGGCGCCGCAATCCTCATCTTCGGCCTGGGCAGCGGTTCCCAGCATGTGGGGGTGGACAATCTGTGGAATGACGGCGGCTTTATGCCACATGGTTTCGGTGGCATGATTTCGGCCTTCATCCTGGTCCTCTTTGCGTTCGGCGGCACAGAGATTATCGGTGTGACCGCTTCTGAGGCGGAGAAGCCGGAGAAGTCCATCCCGGAGGCCGTCAACACCGTCCCGGTCCGCATCCTGCTGTTCTACGTTTTGGCGATCTTCGTGATCGTGGCGATCAACCCGTGGCGCACCATCACTGGCGACGAGTCCCCCTTCGTCCAGATTTTCACCGCATTGGGCGTTAACTGGGCCGCTGCACTGCTCAACGTGGTGGTCATCTCTGCCGCGCTTTCCGCCATCAACTCGGATCTCTTCGGTGCCGGCCGCGTGATCACCGGCATGGCACGCACCAACCACGCCCCGAAGTTCATGGCGACGACCAAGCGTGGCGTGCCCGTCATGACCACCATTGCCCTGCTCATCGTCCTCGTCATCGGTGTGGCGCTGAACTACTTCTTGCCGGAATCGGTCTTCGAGACGGTCGCCGCCCTGGCCACCTTTGCCACCGTCTTTGTATGGCTGATGATCCTGCTGGCGCAGGTTGCTTCTCGACGCCACATGTCTGCCACCGAGCAAGCTGCGCTGAAGTTCCCAGTTCCACTGTGGCCATACGGCCAGTACTTCGCCATCGCATTCATTATCTTCACCTTCGGCATCATGGCCTGGCAGCCAGATTTCCATTCCGCACTCATCGTGGGCGTGGCATTCACTCTGGTTATGACGGGGCTGTACTTTGCCACCGGGGCTTCCAAGAGCCAGAGCGCCCCGGCTGAATAGCCAGCCCTCCCCTAGCTTGAACAAGCACCCACGACCGCAGGAACAAGTCCTCCTGGTCCTGGGTGCTAATTTTTCACTTGAAGCCACCGCTTGAAAACTCCTCTAAGCGGGAGCTTTTCGACGCCGGCTAAGTCTTGCGCCGTGCTGGGAACATCAGGGTACAGATAGCGCCGATGACGGTTGCCACAGCAAACACCATGAAGGCATCTGACGCGCCGAGCCCCATCGTGATGAGAATCCCGCCCAGAGCTGGGCCTGCGATGCCACCAAGTCGACCAAATCCAGAGGACCAAGACATGGAAGCTTGGCGAGCCTGGGTGGGGTAATAATTCGAGGTCATGCCGTAGATCAAAATTTGGGTGCCGGTACAGCCCATTCCGGTGAGCGCGACTGCAGAATACATTACAGCCGGCACCGTCAGATATGGCATGGCAAACATACAGAGCGCGGCGGTGGCGAAGGTGAAGACGATGACCGGCTTCGGCCCAATCATGTCAGCGACTTTCGAGGTTGCGAGTGCGCCAACAGCAGCACCAAAATTCAGCGCAACCAAGGTATAGAGGGAACCGCTAGCGGACATACCATTGGCCTTCATGATTTGCGGCAGCCAAGTATTGAGGCCGTATGTAGCCATGATGGCCATGAAACTCATGATGCCGATCAAGACAGTGGGAACTAAATACTTGCCAGAGAAGATCGCCCCGAAGCCAATCTTTTCCTTCTTCACCACTTCACCTGAGTGAGTTTCCTCAAGGACCACCTTTTCCGCAACGAATTGGGATTTAGGAAAGTCGAACTTTTCGCAGATCGCGTTGGCTTCATCGCGGCGCCCCATGGCCGTGAGCCAACGCGGAGATTCCGGAAGCATTACTAGAGCCATCGGGAACAAAAACAGGATCGGGCTTGCGCCAATAAGGAACAGGCCACGCCAGCCAATGAGGTCTTGGAACCAGATGGCAGACAGAGAGGCTACAACGCCGCCGATTGGAATACCCACGGCAAGGCGCACCCCCTACAACACGCTGTGCGTGCTGGCACCGGCGGGAATGGCAGTGGAAACTATCGGTAGCAAGTTCATGGTTTTGGCGGTATCCGACGATCAGACGGCCAGAACCTAGTACTCAAAGTCACGACGTTCGCAATGTGCAAACACTCTCAAGATCGAATGTGCTCGGGCTGCTCTATGCCGGCAGACTAAAGATCGTCATCTCCCCCGTGGAGACTGCCACTCGAGAGGTCTCCCGCGTCGAGGCCAGACGGTCGGACGACAACGTACTGCACATGACCAGCTGAACCTGCGCTTATCGAGGGCGTTAATGCTTGGAAAGTTTAAGTAGGCTAGCGCATTCCAAAGCCAATCTCTAGCCAACTTCCAAGAAACGACGCGACGCTTGGACCACGAGACGCCGATGGGGGTAGGGTGTCCCTAGGAAACGTACGACAATAGCACGTTTGTTCCAATTCAAAAGGGGAATGTCCTCCCTATGATGCATAGTGCATTTGTAGTGAATTTCGATCCCAGAGGCTAAAGGAAATATCGTGAACGCAAAACCTCGAGTAGTTTCAACTTTCGCTGGATGCGGAGGACTAGACCTCGGCTTCGAAC
Source organism: Corynebacterium sp. H128 (assembly GCF_037482625.1). Classification (NCBI taxonomy): domain Bacteria; kingdom Bacillati; phylum Actinomycetota; class Actinomycetes; order Mycobacteriales; family Corynebacteriaceae; genus Corynebacterium; species Corynebacterium sp. H128. The sequence goes on from NZ_JBBHKW010000010.1 coordinate 6,484, forward strand.
TGGAAAACTTCCGGACCGTATGGGCAAACGACTTCTCTGAATTTGCCTGCGACACATATCGCCACAATATTGGCGACCACATTGTCCATGGCGACATTACTAAAATCGACCCGTTCAACGACAAAAGCATTCCAGATGCAGATGTGGTGACAGGCGGATTTCCCTGCCAAGACTTCTCGGTTATCTGGAAACGTCCGGGACTTGATGGTGAACGTGGAGGACTCTACAAGAATTTTCGCGACTTCGTCGCAGCCAAGCAGCCAAAAGTCTTCGTTGCGGAAAACGTAAAGGGGCTTCTGACCGCCAACAAGAAGATGGCAATCAAAACTATCGTAGAAGATCTGGAGTCACTAGAACCCGGATACATCGTAAAACCTCGCCTATACAATTTCGCTGAATACGGTGTACCCCAATTTCGCGAACGTGTATTGATCGTAGGCATTCGACTCGATACAGGCTTCAATTTCAAGCACCCAAAGCCCACTCATGGCCCACGCGGCGATCAGCCATACCTGACCGCCGGAAAAGCACTCGAAGGAGTCGAGTCAGCCAAGTTCAACAACGAACTCATGCGACAAATGCCTCGAACTCGAAAGATCATCGAAATGATCCCAGAGGGGGGAAACTTCACGGACATTCCGAAAGACCATGAGTTCTATGTAAAAGGAATGATCAGCCACGTCTACAGAAGAATCCACCGAAACGAACCAGCAAAAACGATTATCGCTGCAGGCGGAGGGGGAACATGGGGATACCACTATCCCGAGCCACGAGCACTCACAAACCGCGAAAGGGCACGACTACAATCCTTCCCGGACTGGTTCGAGTTCCTAGGTTCCACAACCGAAGTACGACGCCAAATCGGCAATGCGGTTCCGCCAGAAGGCGTTCGACCTTTGGCCAAGCGAATTCACACGCTCTTCAAAGGCGATTACGAACCAGTTGATCTTTCAAAAGAGAAGACTCATTTGGAATCACTGTCAATCGCTGAAAGGCTCCGACTCTCAGAAGAAGAAGTCAATTAGATGTGCAGTTTACGACTATCGTTTACATCTGCAAATCCAAAATTCAGAGAACTTGAATTTTGCAAATACTTCTGGGACATGGCTGCTGCAGCCAAACGAATAGACATCGCTGTTGGATATATCAACCCAGGAGCCTTAGCTGACATTTCAGGATTTCTGCATGACTACCCCAAAACCGAGCTCCGGATGCTTGTTGGAATGCAATACTTGGAAGGATTTACCCAACCACAAATTGATGCACTCGAAAAGCTGAATGAACAACTCCAGGGTCGAATGGAAAGCTCTCTCCTAGTTTCAACACGAGTCAAATACCACGGAAAAGTTTACCACTTTACCGAGGAAGATACCTCAGAATCTGCATATATCGGGAGTGCAAATTTAGCTGCGATTCAGGATGCGTATCGATCCACATTTGAGGCTGGCGTTGTCATAACATCTGAAGCCTACGATATTGGCGAATATTTGAAATCACACGTCTTTCCACTGGGAACTGAATTCGATACTCTCGAAATCCAGGCTACTTGCACCGAGACCACTCCATTGGAGAATTTGGTGCGAGACCGGTTAGTCGAGAAAATTCCAGAAGGAGAACCTAAGGAGCTTACCAAGTATCAACCGAAGTTCTCATACGAAATCCCTTTAAAAGACACGCCATCCAGCAATCTTAACTGCTTTTTCGGCAAGGGACGTGAACACAAGCCAACCGGCAAAATTTTACGTCGCCCTTGGTACGAAGTCGAGTTAATCCCCGGCGTTGAAATTACTCGACAAGAAGGCTACCCCCAGAACAAGGCTCGCTTTGAAGTTGTGACTGACGACGGCTATTCATTCGAATGCAATGTGAATGGCCAAAATGGAAACAAGAATTTTCGGTCGTCAGAATCACTGTCGATTCTCGGTACTTTCCTTAAAGGAAGACTCGAAGCGCAAGGAGTTCTGAAGGTGGGCGAACCCGTCACCAAAGAACATCTGGAGAAATACGGACGTTCGACAGTTAACTTATCGTATTATGAAGAGACAGGCCGCTGGATCCTCGATTTTAGGAATTAGGAATGCTCGAATTAAACGCTCATTACCAGGCATACCTCGAGAGGTTTTCTGATCTGAAGTATCGACAAGCTGTAGAGAAAACAGCTGAAGACTTCAGTCAAAATGTTCTGGATGGTTTTGACTTTTTTTCATCCAAGCAGTGCTTGATGTACGGAGATGTACAAAGCGGAAAAACATCCCATGTGATGGGCGTTATTGGCAAAGCCATCGAAGCTGGGTTTGAAGTAATTATGTTCTTAACTTCAGACAACACTCGATTGGTAGATCAATCGTTCGATCGCATTGACGACACTTTCCCTTATGTTTCGGTCTTGCGCTCTGACGATGATCGTCGCTTCAACAATAATCTAAAGCGTAAAAGTGATCGTAAGCCGATGATTATTGTGCTCAATAAGAACAAATCTGTACTGACAAGTTGGAAACGCAGATTTCAAGCAACCGGAATTCTCCATGGCATGCCACTATTTATCGTCGATGATGAAGCCGATGCTGCAAGCCTCAATAATAAGGTCAATTCAGGTGAGGTGACAGCGATTAACGAGCTGTTAACTGAAATTCGGAGGCTATCCACTGCTTGTGTCTACCTCCAAGTAACCGGGACTCCCCAAGCGATCATCTTGCAGTCCCAACTTCATGGTTGGCGACCCGACTATGTATTTTCATTCGACCCTGGTCCGAGCTACATTGGCGGTAATCTACTTTTTGGCACAGACTACGAAAAATATGTGAAAGTATATCCGCCGTCCGAGGAATCCGAGCAACGCGAATTTTCATCACAGATATTTTGCCATCTCGTAACCTCAGGCATTTCAAGACTTGACGGTCTCGAATGTTGCAATATGCTCATCCACCAAAGTCGTTTCAAAACTCAGCATAGTGAGGCGGCAAAGATGGCTAATAAGCTTATAGACAGTTACAAGCAGGAATGTTTTACAGAATCGTTTCTCAACTCGGTGAAGGAGTGCCTGGACACTCGCTATCCACTTTACGATCATTCCAAGCACAGTTCGTCTGACGTCGTTCGCGCAGTTCAAGACAATTTCAATGATGGAATGGTTAAAGTTCTTACAGTAAACTCCGAGTCAGAAATCTCAGACGATGACAATACAATCGAGCGAGGCATCAACATAATAATTGGAGGAGACTCCCTCGGCCGGGGACTCACTATACCTGCACTTCAGACAGTCTTATACTCACGACCAACTAAATCACCTAACGCGGATACCCTTTGGCAGCATGCACGCATGTTTGGTTACGATCGCAGGGCCGAACTCTTGAACATCTCATTGCCTGGACCAATTTTCAAAGCATTCCGCGAGGTGAACGAAGGAAATGAGGCAATTAAGCGCCAAATTTCTAAGAATTCCAATATCGACGAAATTGGGGTTATTCTTGACAAATCTATCAATCCAACTCGAACCTCTGTAGTGTTTAATTCGGCTACTCGCAAAATTGTAGGTGGCGTAAATTACTTCGCTTCGGATCCAAGGATCAAAGACTTCCGACATTTGGATGCACTGTTGAGGAAGTTCAAGAACGATCAAGAATCGTTCATGGTTTCGCTCAAGGCACTTTCCACAATTCTTGACTATTTCGAAACTGATTCTGAAGATTTCCCAATTCAAGGATATCAGTCAATACTCAACGATTTGCACAACAAGGACCCACGCAACCTAGGTGAGCTCTTGATCAGAACTGGCCGGCAAGTCAGTCAAGGGAAGGGAACACTGCTTTCACCTAACGACCGTAAGATCGCTGATGAGGTTAAGCAACACGTAATTCTGATCTTGTACCGAATCGAGGGACCGTTGGGGTGGAGTTCAGATCCAGTTTGGGTTCCGAATATTAAGTTCCCCGAGAACAAAGTACATTATCGTTCTGTTCTTTGATGAGACTTCAAGTGGATTCACCGATGTCGTCATAGCATTTGGACACTCCAGATGGGCGAAAAAGGTTTGTACCTGGCATTTTGTTGTCACGTACAAACCTGTGATTAATCCTGCTCCATCAGATGAACAACTGACGATCTGAGTATGTGTCTCAGTTCAGCCGGCTCAAATGTATCTAGATTCTGATAGCCTGCAATTGCATTCGTTTCTCGTGCGATGCTCTTGATAATCTCCTTATTTTTGGTGCCTTCATATTCCGCCGCAACCTCACAGATGGCCCACCGCACTACCTCAGATGAACCGATTTCGTTTTCAAGAATGTTTTGAACGCGGTCTTGTTTTTCAAGAACCCACTTGGTAAATGCAAACTCGTCTGAGTTCTTGGCAGAGAGGGAGTATTCCTTTTTCGGATCGAAGGTCAGGTATGCCACCCACCAAAGACGTGCTATCCCGTGCCGAATCAACTTCCTTCTCGAACTGTTGGTCAGCATCCAACGGTTTTCAATTGTTTTCTTGAAGTTTTCTTTTTCACCTAATGGCCAACGCTGCCACATGTAGCTTCTAAAAGGAACCAAAGCAAGATACGTCCACAAACGAATGTCGGAAGCGTTTGCACGGTCTAGGTCCCCAACGGCCTCGAAAAGAGAGATCGCAGATTCAGAATCGAATTTGCTATTTGGACGTAGGTCTTCTCCAAAACTGATAGGCTGTGGCAAACGCAATAGGTATTTCGGATCTCTTGCTAGATCATCCACGTAAGCGAAGAACTCGTCTGCGCAGTCAACTCGGTCCAGTTTGATTGCCAGAAGAACGACCGCGTCTTCAGTAAAAATACTTTCAACTTCGTTACTCACCATCATCCGTCATACCTTCCAGTTTTGCCATGAAACCAACAATTGGGAATTGGAGAATTTCCTGAGCTGCCTTAAATGATTCCTCGTAGTTCAGCGAACGTGAATCGAGCATTTGCTTGATGGTCCGATACCAAATAAAGTCCTGCTCATCTACGAAATCCGGCATTTTTTCGCTCATTGCAATCTTATCGATGGTGCCAATTAGGGCAGGTAGTATCACACAATTGATAGCAAATTCCGGCATATCGGGATGTGCCGAAAGAAAATCCGCAGTTTCAGTTGGAATAAGTAGGGTGATCTGTTCTTCGTTTGAAAAACTAATTTCCATGCGCTTCTTCAAGCGGTCATCAGGCACCAGACGAAAACATGAACCTAGTGGCGGATCAAGAGGATCGTAGCTCTTTGCTGCATCGAATCTAATCATTCCTCCGTCTGCAAGCACATCGCCACGCTTTAGTGAAAAGGTTGCATCGCCGTACTCACTATGCTGCCTCTGCCATTTGAAGAAGTCTTCTGGCACTGTTGACAGAAGCAAGAACTGAGCATCGACATTTCCACGCAAATCACGTTGGTCAAACGAAATCTCGTACTTGCCACCGTTCGTCTTTCTGCTCTTAGGCTGCAGCAACAAGGTCTGATTGTAAAAGGTTGTCGCACAGCTCACCTTGACTGCCACGATAGCTAGTTCTTTGTCCATTCGCTCCAGGACATCTGGGTCATCCGTTTGAAGCTCAAACTGCAACTCCACAAAGTCGGTGTCACAAGAAATCACCACGTTGAATACACGAAACGTCGAATTCACGTCGTCCAAATTGCCAAGAACAGGGTGCGGATAAGAACCGTTAGAGTTTGACATCACTGAACCTCCAGTCTGAAGCGACGATCATTTCTGAACTTGATCCGAAGCTCAGTGGCATGCTTTGGGCCTCTCAACCTAATGTCCTTCAGCACATTTCCAGCAATTTGAATTTCGGAAATCCCAGTCGAAGTTTCTAGATTGACATATTCGATTGGCAAATTATATGAATTATCGGGTCGTCCATCGCTTCCAATCGCTACAAGCGCCAAGTCGCCTCGAATTTCCTCCTTCGAGTGAATTTTAAACACGGTTTCCTTGGTTGCAGCATCCGCCCAGGATCGAATCGAAAGCCTTCCACCATCAATTCGGCCATTTCCTTCTCCGGCAGCGCCAGCTCCAGGCAGATCTCCCCCCTTTTGCTTCCGATTGCCTTCACCTCCGGATTTCTTACCTTGATCTATTTCATTGTCTCCGGGGGAATATGCCAATTCATGAACTTTGGCGGCGCGTCTGACGGGTGAATTTGTCTCAGGTGCTTCTTGTTTGCGATGCCCAGAGACACGAGCAGACTCCTGCTTATCAGGTTCACCAATTGATGGCGTACCGCCCTTAACCTGAAGAGACTCCGAAGTGCGGGCAAAATTCATTACTGGAAGGTACTTCTCAAGACCTTCAATTTTAATCTCCTTTCCAACTTCGGTTTTGATTCGAGCACGCAAGCTGTCCAGTATGAACTTCCGGATCGCCTTATGAACTTTTTCACCACCGGAAGTTCGATCGGTTTGCCAATTGTCATGGCTCGGCGCTTCCAAGCTACGAAGCAACTCATTGCCCACTGGGTTTTCGCAAATAAAGACGGCTGCATACTTTGCTTGAATTGCAGTAGAAGAGTATTCTTTGATTCTCATCAGAGGACTTCGCATTGCAACGGTGTGCAGCTTCTTTGGCAATTGGTCGTCAAACCGAACGAGCAGCTTAACTTCTCCGAGGTACGGGATTTCTCTGATTGTGGGCGACTCATCTTGCAATGCCTCGACAAACGGACGAACTTCGTCTAAGTGACGAACGTGTTCCTCCAAGGTTTCGCCGCTCAACTTCCAAGTTCCGTTCGGTGAGCGTCCCTCGACAATCAAATTCCCTTGGAAAATTGCAGCGAAAAAGTTCTTGCAAAATGCATCTCTGATTTGAAGCAACTCTGGATCCTCCTCTGCCGCTTCATATCCAAGAATGTAGGTATCTGTTCCCGGGCTAGTACGCATTGCAAACGGTCCCACTGGGGCTGGATTTCTTAGATAACGAACGTCGTCATCTAGATCTAAATCCATGAATAGACCAGCTGCTTCGTACCGATTTTTGTTCTCATCAGCATGAGTTGCCAACTGGCTGTAACCAGCGAATACAACATCCTTAGCCTCCTCTGCCAAAGAAGTCCACAGAACCGTATGAAGTGTGGAAGCCAAAGGCCCAACAGCCGAGCCAATACCGAAGCTGCCTCCACCTCCATCACGCTTGACACTGATGCCTGCGCCTCTGGTCAGGGCGAAAAGTGGACTCTCCTGGTCATCATTACTCTCGCTACCTTTGAGACCAACCGTGCCGTAGTCGCTGATTCGCAGAACAGGTACTGTCGGCTTTTCCACTTCTTGCCCAGCCCGTTGAAGCCGTGTTTGCTTTCCATCTTTGCTTCGAGTTGCTTTATCAGCCCACTTGATGTGATTTTTCAAGTTCTCAAAATCAGGAATACTGCTGGTGTTCATTTTCGCGAGCTCGAGGACCAAGCGAACCGCATTTTCGTCATTCGCCCGAGCATCAATTGAATTCTGGCCAAGCTCGCGTGCGAGAGCTTCAGCGAGCTTCATTCCTTTGAAGTGCTCTTCTTCAGCAGATTTGTCCCCGTGAGTGCGTCCTCGGCTCGACCGTTCGAAATGGAATCCAAAATTGCTACCCATCGAAATCAACTCTCCTCTCTGAAGGAATCTGTGGGTCGAACATTGCTTTTACTTCACGAAGCTCACGTTCCAATGGTTCAAACAAGTTCTTCACATCCTCCGGTTCGAAGTCATAGTTCTTAGTGTTCGATAGGTTGCCTAGAAGCCTAATTTCGCGAAGCATTCGCTCTCCGCGACTTTTTCCCAGCCTCTTGAACCGCTCGTGCTTTGTTTCCGACACACTCTCACCTCTACAGATTAGCTACATATCGGATATCTAGACAATAGCTAACTGGATATTCCCTGTCAAGAGTTAAGATCCCATCAATTTGACGGATCATTTTGAGGCCATCACTACCCCGCAACCCGCGTAACCTTTCCGGCATTCCCCAACGTCTCTTTCCCATGGAAGATCCACACCAGTGCGGAGATCAATGCGACCCCGGAGCAAGCCAGGAACGCCGTAGAGTAGCCATAGACGTCGGCAAGCATGCCCACCAGGATCGGGCCGGTGATGGCGCCGAAGTCTTGCGCCATCTGGAAGTTTGCAAGGACTTTGCCACCGGAGCGTTCGTTGCCGATCAGGTCGGCGAGGGTTGCCTGCTGCGCCGGGTTGAGTAGTCCACCTCCGATGCCGGCGAGGAAACTGAAACCGATGACCATGGCTGAGGTCGTCGCAAAGCCCAGCACGCCGGTGAACACCAGGTTCACCAACAGCCCGGCGACGATCAACGGTTTGCGGCCGTTGCTGTCGGCTAGGCGTCCGGAGAATTGGATGGAGATTGCGCTGCCGAGGGCGAACGCGGCCATCGCGAGACCCGCGATCGCGCCGCCTTTGTGGAAGATCGAGGCGGCAAAGAGTGGGAGGATCGCCACGCGGACGCCAAAGTTGACCCAGCCGTTAGCAAAGCCCGATAGCAAAACTGCCTGGTAGGACGGATTGCTGATCACCTCGTTGACCTGCATCGCAGGGATCGTCACCTTGACGGTTTCCACCGCGTCTGGCTTCGGGCGCAGCATCGTGCCGACGAATCCGGTGACCACCAGCAGCGCCACTCCGTAAATCAGAAATGGGACGCGCATACCCAGTGGCTCCACCAGCGCTCCCAGCACCGGACCGAGCACATTACCGATCAGGAACGCCGAAGCATAAGCCGAAGACGCCTTGCCGCGAATGTTTGGCGGAGAATGCTGCACAATAAAGCCCATCGCGGACACGGTGAACATCGTAGAACCAACCCCGCCGAGCAGCCGCAGCACAATGATGTGCCAAAACTCCTGCGTAAAAGCGATGCTGCCGCTGGTCACCGCCACAATCACTAGCCCCAGCATGTAGACCCGCCGGCTACCGAGCTTATCGACGGCCCTGCCTGAGGACGGCGCAAAGAGCAGCCGCGAAAGCGCGAACACCGAAACGACTGCGCTGGCGGCAGCGGCGGAAACATCAAAGCTACGGGCAAATTGGGGCAAGATCGGCGCGATTATGCCGAAGCCAAGAGCGATGACGAAGGCACCGCTGACCAGGACCCAGATCTCATAGGGGATTTTATCTGTGCTTTTTGTTGACATTGCACCCTATAGGCTAGCCCTTCCCCTCCGACTGAGCACATTTCGAACGCCTGTTCTATACTGGTGGATAACATGTCCGCCTCCACCTCTAGAGTCAGAGCCATGAAAAGTCTAAACAACACAACCCACTTGCCCATCGACATCGCCGCAGCTACCAGCACCATTCGGTCCCGATGCGCAGATAGCCTTGACCTCATCGAGATGACTATCAAACATCCCCGTTCGCTCGCCCGCGAGACCGCTGCTTGGCGACCCCCAACACTTCGCATGCCTCCCCAGTTCGGACTCTCCCCTATCAATGTCACCATCACCCGGCGCCGCGTCGGACACCTAGCCCGCGCCCGAATCCGTGGCTACGGCGAATCACGGACTCCCGCCTACATGCTGATGCTGCGCCTCACTGCCACTGATGGACGGGTACTAGAACACGGCGAAGCAGAAGCCTGGCTGCGTGCAATCCTTCCCGATGCCGGCACGTATTCCATCCACGAACTCTCTGGGCTAGGTGCCCCAACCTATTGCTGGATCGTAGACCAACATTTCACGCCCATCGCTTCCCCATCATCACTATTTAAGACGGAGAAGTCAGCTGCTTAAAGATTGTCGAATACAAAGGTTGGGGATGCTCGCGCTGAACATTACCCAGCCAGCGATATCGCAAGGCGCTGAATTGCGTGCGCAACATCCTCCACAGCAAGATGATGATCAGCGAAATCAAGTGCGTCATGGTTGCCCACGCAATAGCTCACTCCCGCCCGTTCAAGCATGAGCATATCGTTTGCGTCATTGCCAAATGCGACATACCTCCGATCAGCAATACCAAGTCTGCAGATCGCATCATGCTTCGTAATCCCAGCGGGAGCGATGTCAATAATGCTCTCGTCAGGGTGAACCGTGAAACTCAGCGAGGTTCTCCCCAACTCTTCAATAACGGCGGAGTCCTCAGTAAACAAAACTACTTTGGAGTAGGTCGCAATCTGATCGCGCGCTACATTCTTAGCTAGCCTTCCGGCATCCAATTGCCGGAAGATGCGGTGGGAGCTGTCGCCACTAAAGGAATAGTCCCAATCGCCGTCGACTAGCACCCTCAAGCCATGTTCCTCGATGATTGCGTCCAGAGCCTGCCGCCCTTCCCGCGCAATACCAAGCACCGTCAACTGCCCACCATCTCGCAGAAAAGCGCCATTGCCTCCGATCAAGGCACAGTCGTGAAGATCCTCGGGCAGCACCGGGAGCAAATCGCGGACAGGGCGAGCAGACGCAAACACTACCCTGACTTGCTCTCTTAGACTTCGCAATGCTGTGACAATCTCAGGAGACACGGACGTGCCATTAAAGCAGATCGTGCCATCAACATCGAAAACCACAGCATCCATAGCCATTAGTAAACCTTTCGCATTTTCATAGCCCCTAATACGAACTTTGTTGCACCGCCATACTCGACGGCGCGACAACCTAAGGTACCAAACCAAACCTCAGCCAAACGCAGGCTGCTACCGCCTGCAGCCATCCCGATCTCGAACATGACAAACTCCAGTTGAAAAATCGACCCGATTCCAAATTTACGTAATTTCGAACTTTCGCTATATTGACATCATGGCTACACAAACGGACCTAGAGGAACTCAACACCAGAGTCACACTGCTAGAGCAGCGGCTCACCGCTATCGAAAATCAGGATGAAGCTGCCGAAACTCATAGCACCAGTTCAGCAGAATCTCCCCAACAACGCGGCACCAGCGACCACCTCTGGGCCCTACACGGCCTAAAGGAACGCGAAGGCGAGAGTAATGGCGGGACGGTTATGGTCGTAGGCTCCATCAATCTCCCCAGCACTGGCCCAGTTTCGTGGCAAATTGGCGCCCACGCCGAAGAATTCCTCCACGACTACTGGGACGAGGCAGCCACAGTACTAGACGCGCTAGCCCACCCGGTGCGGTTACGCATCCTAAAAGAAGTGCTTGAAGGGCGAATGCATACTGCAAAAGAACTCGCAGAGTCTGAATCAATGGGATCAAAAGGTCAGGTGTACCACCACCTCAGAGTCCTCGTCTCAGCAGGATGGCTCCGCTCAGGCCCCGGAGGAAAGCACGCCGTTCCCACCGAACGAGTTGTCCCACTTCTCACCACCCTGTTGGGAGCTCGCCGATGATACGCACTGTTAAAGCGCTATACACGTGGCTCATTTGGGTCTTTTTCCTGCTCGTATTGGCGAGCCTCTTATTTCCGATCTCCTGGTGGCTAGTGTTCTTCCCGCTCATCCTCGCAATCGTGACCCCGTCACCACGCGCAGACCGGCAGCCACCACGAACCATCCGACCACCAGTGATCGGTCGCTGGATCACTGGTAATAGTCCTGCTAACAAAGTACCCAGTCATGGAGTCCGAACTCTCGGCCAGGCTTTCGCTATCGACATTCTCCAATCACCGAATTCCCCCGAAAGGACTTCACCAGGTTGGGCACTGCGCCAAGCCCCGCCGGAAGACTACGCCTGTTTTGGTCAACCAGTGCTCGCCAGTAGCTCAGGAACTGTCGTCGCCAAGCTCGACAAAATGCACGATCATCGAGCTCGAAATACCTGGCCCGGGCTGATCTTCATGATGTCGATCGAAGCCTTCGTGAGAGGACTAGCGAGTCCTCGATTCACCCTCGGAAACCACGTAATTATTGATCATGGCGATGGCGCGTTCAGCCTTTACGCCCACCTAAAACACGGATCCGTCAGCATCACTACAGGTCAACAAGTTCAAGCAGGTGACTTTCTTGGTCAGGTCGGAAATACTGGCAACTCCAGCGAGCCGCATCTCCATTTCCAGCTAATGGATCGAGCGAACCCCACAATGGCTGCTGGCCTACCATTCCGATGGGCTCACATCACTACCGATCCGGAGCCAGATCCATACTGGACTCCTAAGAAGCCAGCTCTTGAGCAAGTTGCAGGCTTGCCAGCGACGGGACAGGTTTTCCATTGCCCTGGTTAGGTTGGTTCATCGCTACACGTTCTCCCTCCAGCCATCGGAAGTCCAAGAAGGCATAACCGGCAGAAAGCTGTAGCCAATTGTCCCGGCGGCGCAACTAAGTGCTCCCGCAACCGAATTGGGAATCAGAGGTCTCCTCGGACTTCAGCCGCTGCTTGCACACGAGTCCTGGAAAGCAGGTGTCGGCGCGATGCGACGACTATCCTGCACCACTACGCGCGCACGTCCACCAATCGGGAAAGCCGTCAGCAGACTCATATGCCCGAAATCGACATTGCCCAAGACACCGTAAAACTCCGCACAGATTTACACGGCGCGCTACTCGAGCGACTCAGCCACACCAATGTCGAGCGCAGCATATGCAGCACGCATCTCTGTTGCCACGTCAACCCCCGTGCACTCGATCTGACTCAACGTTGGTTGTCGCCCGTTCGTGTGCGCACTGTACCCAGAGACTGCTTCAACGTCCTTCGCACTGACCTCACGCGCGAGGATTAACTCGAAGCTCTGCGACTCAAAAACCAGGAACACTGCAGTGTCAAAATCGAAACTACGAAACGGACTGAACTTGCCCTTCTTGCCACCCATCCGCCTACCCATGGCCTTGACCTGAATCCTGTGTCCTCCGGGGGTGGTGACATCATGCGACTTTGTAGAATTCGGCTCGAGGATACCGCCACGAGCAGCAAGAACCACTTGTTCAGCGATGTCCCCTAGAGGCTTGTTGTTAGTGCGCACCAAGCCCCGCTGTCGCAACTCTGCGACAATGGCAGCTTCCGTTTGGAGCAGCTCCTTCACACGAAGCTTGGATACGTCAGGTAGCATCGGTTCCTCCCTTTCCACCAAAGGCTTGTCCACGACGGAATTCCACCGATCCACAAAACCATAAATCATTACGAGACAGGGCGTGAACAACTCCGAACAACCCGCACACTGTTTTCGCGTCGGATCCCGGAGTGCGACTAGTCGCTCCTGCAAGCACAGCACTCGCGTGTCTACGAAAGTACTGCAGCCAGCTTCGCCTGCATCGCAGAGCCAAACAAACCCCAACTAGGAACCACCGACCTTGAAAGCTTGAACTACGCGTTAAAGCGGAACTAGACCGAATTCCGATGGATAGAACCATCTGGCGAGCACGCCTCACCATGGCTCCGACTCTGTGTCAACCATGAGCGGAGCCTCCTGCCACACGAAGTGGGCGGAAGCGGCTATGTACCATGATCACATGCAGAAGCGAAACATCCTATGCGTGGGAGACAGCCTCACCCGCGGTGGAGTCGGATGGTCATACGTCCATTTCTCCGAACACCGGGAGTGTCTTCGCAACGAAGGCGTCGATGGCAACACATTGTGGGGGCTCACGCAAAGACTCCCCCTCCTACTCCACTCCATCCGAGCAGAGTCAGTCTGCATTATTGGCATCGGCACGAACGACACACTGCTCCCCCACCTGGCAACTGTTCGCGGTTGGAAGACATCGATGTCCGTGCGTAGCACCAAGATGCATTGCATCCGCGACGACTCAGCGTTCGCCCACGCATACCGCAACATGCTGAACATCGTGACGAACGCAGGTCTTACGCCGGTGATCCTTGGCCTGCCACTCACAGAGATGGAGGACTACCCCATCGCGGAGCACGAGGCCAGGAATCTGCTTCTTCGCCAGATCGCGGCCGACGACGGGCACTCCTTCGTAGATACCGCCGCAGCGATGAGACGAGCAGTCGCATCAGCTGAGCGTACTATCCGCTGGTCAAGAACTCCCATCCCGCGCATCATCGATGCGGCCACCATGCAGACGGTTCCCGCAACCAAGGACATGTGGGCGCATCACCGGCAGCTCAATCTCACCGTCGACGGAGTTCACTGGTCCAGCAAAACTGCGAAGGCCGTCGCATCGGAAGTGGACGTTGCACTCCGAGCACTGAAGACCAAAGGCACCCAGTCCTAACCGGATGACCGCCTGCATGTTGAAGCGGAACTCCACCGCATTCCGATGGATGCGGCCATCATGCGACGAGACCGAGCGGGTCGCCGCCTGGCAGCCTGAATACGCCGTATTCAGCCGTAGGAGATACGGACACCATGCCAGTGCGCATGAGCGGACAGGATGTCGCCCTCGTCCGCAAGTTCGAGGGGCGTCACCGTCAATACTTTCCCTCATAGTTGCCGCAACCCGACCTAAGTCAAAAGCGCAAGAGAACTGTCGGTTGGCCACAATATCGCCCGCTTACAGACTCGAACGCAGATTATGGATACGCGGATAGTGCGTTGCGTTGATTTCGGGCTCCCACGTGGGTGCATGCTGGAGAGCAAGTTCTACAAGCTCGGGTGGAGTGACAACCCTGTACTTTGCTGCCTGATCGAAAGGCGGATGGGTAAGCTCGGCGACGTGCTTTGACGTTTCCTGACCGTCAGCTTTACGGACTACCGGGCCCCAGACATACACACTCTCTAAATTCCATCGGCCATCAGAGTAGCCCCAATGGGCAACCGCCTTCTTGATCAGAGCGCTCCGAGCCTTGATCGGGGCGATGAAGTCGACCGGCGAGAATTCTACTTTGACCTTGAGGAGAACCTGCGTTGTGGTTGAAATATGTTCGATGCTCACAGGCTTGACTCCCGCTCCGGATCGCGCTCATACGGAATCTCACTCATCTCCGGAACCCAGTCAGGCTTCCATTCAAGCGCAGCCGCCTCGATCTCCGCTGGCAGCGCAGGATTGGATGGGCGGGAAGAACTGAGCTTCGTCGCAAACGAGGCGGTCTGCTTGGAGTCCGACCCATCCTTTTTGATGTAAGGGCCAGAGAGTTGAATAAAATCAATGCACCAGTCGCTGCCAATGTAACGCCAGTACACCTCAGCCTCCGCGACACGAACTCGGAGACCATCGCGCTCAACTTCGACCCCCGACACAGCCAACGCCGTGTAGGCCTTTATCTCCACCCTAGCGAGCGGGGCATAAACCTTTGCCTCGAGACTCATACTCAAGGAGTCTACAGCTACACGTTGAAGCGAAACTCGACCTTATTCAGGTACAGATGAGCATGACACCCGACCGCACGGAGCCGCACCACGAACCTCGGAGCAACCGATCGATAGGCCAGTCCTTCAATTCGCAGAGGTTTGCCGTAACCAGCTGGACGTCACGGCCTGCTGCGCATCCAGCTCCGGTGTGGTCACCCCGAGTTGCCGTGCAGTAGTACAGATGTCATTCAGCCCGGTGATCCAGTCCGCCAGACCATGGCGCATATGGCCCGACACCATCCGAGCCGTTTCTGGTTGCTGGAACATGCCGCTCATCAGCTTGGCCACCACCGGAGTCGGCAGCCAGAACAGCGCCGCAGGCCAAAGCCGCCATGTCCCGATTCCTCGGCGTCGGCAAACGGTTAGGCCCTCCTTAAACGCGCGGACAAGTCTCGTGACGGCGGCCGGATCATGGACGAAGTTCTCGTAGCCGCCTGCCTCCAGCACAGGGGCCGCCGTCAAGGATTGCTGCATGCTGTGGACCGCCAACCAGCCAGCCATGTCCGACTGCCACCGCACATGCAGACCGGCAGACTCGAAGACACCCCGAACACTGTGGAGAATATCCCTCGTCATCGCTGTTGGTGCCTCCAAGATGGTGCCCTTCGGAAAGACGGTCACCTCAAGGCAGTGACCGTCCCGGCCACCGCCGATCTGTGACGGAAAGCCCAACAGATAGGCGCTACGCGGTAGCACCTGACCCAGCTCACCTTCGATGTCCCAATGATTCAGCATGAACACCGTCGGTATGCGCTCCACAAGTGGCGACACGACAGGCAGAACACTCGCCAGGTTGGCGCGATCGACCATGACCAACACCAGGTCGTAGCGATCCGCCACGGCAACCTCGGTAACTGCGGGGCGAAACGAACAGGTCTGGTCATCATGTTCAGTACGGAGATCATGCACAGCCAACTGAAAGTCATGGTCGTAGAAGCGCACCCGCTCGGGCCTCACCAGGAACGTCACCTCGTTCGCCTGAGACAGCAACCAGCCATGACTCAGCCCCATCGCCCCGGCACCGACAATGAGGATCCGCATGCCCCTTATTCTACGCCGCAACCTATCCATCCTGACCATGAAGCTGTGCCCTCAAACGAGCAATCCAGGCCAGAGAGCGAGCCCAGTGCCAACTGTCTGAGGTCAATTATTGAATCTGAACTCGACCGAGTTCCGATAGATACGGCCATGATACGGACGGGGTCACTGGTTACCACCCCGCACCGGAAACGTACGCAGGCCGTCTCCCCACTCGGTGGCAGCCGCTTCGATCACAGGAAGACCCATGCATAGTGGAACATAGTTCTCGAACCTGCCTGCAGCGCCAGCAACAACGAAAGGCGGCTCGGCTTCGAGAGACAAATAGACCCGGAGCTCAACATCATAGCCATCCAAGGGTGACGCGGCGAAGGCTAAGCAGGGCTCCACGAAATCGAGTGTCGGGCCCTGCACCTGGTCTGGGACAGATCCACACGCCACCCCCCTGGAGCCACTCATGGAGCTTGGCCGCCTCCCAAGTCATCAGACAGGTATCCATGAAGGAGTGATGGCGTCCGTCGCTCAACGTCAGGTCCCCGGAGACAATCAGCCAATTCGCGTCCCACCCATAAGCGCCCGGGGGCTGAGGATTCGGGAGCTCGCAGCCGTGCACAGCGAGAGTCAGCTGTGTCCCGTCCTTCGACCGCACTCGCATATGGCAACAGTACCCCCATCCCGTTGCGCGAAAGCGACAAACAACCCAAAGCCAGTGCGGGCTGGACCTGAACTCGACCACGTTCCGAAACCTCAGGCACCACTGAATTGGCAAAATTTCCAGCGTGACCCGAACCCCACACAATGCCAATAGCTCCGAATAGGAAGCTAGCATCCCTCCACCCGGCAAGCTGCGGAAGTGAAGCCCGCCGACCATTCCAGGTTGCAAGGCTGCCGCGAAAGGACGGACACTTGGCAAGTACGGTGTATGCACCACAACACTCCGCAAAATACACATCTCTGCAGACGGCGACATAGGATCGAAAGGCCCCTCAGACACTGTAGGGCTGGGATCAAAGTTCAGCCCTAATGCCAAGATCTAGAACGTGCACAAACCTGTTGTTCTACATAGCTCGTCACCAGCACAAGTTCGAAGAAATCACTCTGGACAAACTTGGTTCAATGCCTTAGCAACTAAACCAGCTCCGGCGCGCCCCTTTCCCCTAATCCAATTGATCCATGCACCTCAGCAACAGGCGCAGCAACTGGGATTGGTCCTTCTCGCTTAGGCCCGCAACCATCCTCTCCTCTACCTCCAACACGGCTTCCCGCGCAGGTGCAAGGCCATCCTCTCCTTGAGGGGTGATTTGAAAGGGGCGGACCCGACCCCCACCTGTCACGTCCACCGCTTGCACCCAACCATGCTTTTCCATGGTCTTGAGCATCACATTCATCGATTGTCGCGAGACGAAGGATGCTCGGGCCAGTTCAGCACTTGACTGCGCCCCTCTCTCATCCAGCACCTCCAAGCAAGCGTACTGAGCGACGGTTAAGCCTAAAGGTCGCAGCACATTCTCCATTTCAGCTCGCAGCAACACATCCACTTGTTTAAGGACGTAGCCGATGCGCCCTTCCAATTGCTCCAATTGACCCATGTCAACATAATGACATATGCTCACTGTCAAGATATTGACATCTATTCCTGAGGAGGAATTTTGAGCACTTTCGGCCCAGACTTTATCGGTCTCCAAGTTAGCGATCTTGAACGCTCCGCCACCTTCTATGAAAGGCACCTTGGCCTCACCCGTGGCCAAACCCGACCAGATGCCATTGTGTATTTCACCGAGCCAATCCCCATGGCACTTCGCACCCCGCTGCCACACACCGACCTAAGCGCGGGCCCTGTCGGCCTAGGCATCGCAGTATGGATTCGAGTCAGCAACACACGCGAACTCCACGATCGTCTAACAAAAGCCGGGGTCCAAGTTTTGACCAGTCCAAGCGAAAGCCCCTTCGGCCTTCATTTCACTTTCCGCGATCCCGACGGCTACGCCATCACCATCCACGACGGCCAATAGCTGCGATCCCTTCTATCAAGTCGGTATTTCGATCAGGCAGAAGGTAGCCACAATCAATGTGTTCCTGGCGTAATAGCCACTGCCTGTACTATCGAACCATGCCAACCCCGTTTCGCATCCGCGTATTTGTCGATGAGCTAGGTCGCTATGGCAGTCCGCTGCTTGTCATCATGAATTCAGCTTCACTCAGCGATGCCGAATGTCAGAGCATTGCTCGCGAATCTGGAACGAGTGAAACTGTCTACGTCGATGACACCAAGGATGGGAGCCTTCGCATCTTTGTACCTGCTGGGCGTATCCCCTTCGCTGGATATCCACTCATAGGTGCGGGATGGTTGCTACGGAATCTGGGATACCCACTTGATACGCTCAACACCGATGCGGGAAGTGTGCCAATCGAAGTCACCGAGGACGCCTGCGCCATCAGCACAGCACCAGGACGGGGCCTACCTTGGAAACTGATCCCCACTGCGTCGATTGTCGAACTAATGCGTCTCTCTGCTGCCGGCGAGAATCGCCATGATTACGCTTGGGCCTGGGCGGATGAAGCTACTGGACACGTGCGTGCCCGAGCGTTCACATCTGCCTCAGGCGCTCTCGAAGATGAAGCCACCGGATCTGCTGCAATCGAACTTTGCGCGGTTTTAGGCAGAGAACTAACTATCGCGCAAGGTAGTGGCTCATTAATACACGTAGAACCGACCGGATCAGTAGTCCGGCTCAGCGGACGCGTTATTCGAGAGCGATAAACTCTGCGCACATACAACTAGGGCGCCGAGAAGTCCTGATTAATCGCCCGCCGGCCTGAGATAAAAGCTCAGCCCGGCACTACCCTCATTAGCGACGCCCAGAGACCAGAAGAATAACTAGGACTTCACCTCAGGCTCGTCCTCATCCAGGTCTTCGAAGCCATCCTCGTCTTCGTCCTCATCGTCGAGGTCTTCCAGGTCATCTTCCTCAGCAAGCTCATCGGCGAAGATGTCATACACCTCGGGTTCAAACTCGTCTTCGTCGAAGGCGGTCAGCTGTGCTTCCCAGTCATCGGCCTGGTCAGCAGCCAAGGAGAGCACATCAAAGAGGCGATCGAAGTCGGTGAAGCTGCCGAGGTCGAGGATCTCGCTGACCTGGGTTGCTACGTCCTCTTGAATGTCTTCGAAGAGTCGGGCGCGGTCTTCATCGGAAATGTCGATGTCATCGTCGGCCTCCCAGACTTCGCTGATGGCTTCATCGATCATGTCCTCGTAGGTGGCATCCACCGAGACGAATGCAACGAAAGCGGTCGGCACGTCTTCGTGCACATCCACTAGCACCCGGACCTCAGAGTTTTCGGCCACGTCTGCGATCACCAGGTTCGGGTCATCTGTGCTCTGGTAGAACTCCAGATCAGTGATGCGCTCGTCGGTGCCGAGCAGTAGATCGCTAAGTAGCGTCACCACTTGATCCGTGGCTACATGTCGATTCACCGTGGTCAGGGCATCCTCAACGGAGAACACCACAGAGACCAAGACGGCTTCAAAATCTTCATCGTCTTCGTCCACGTCGGCGGCGGCCACATAGACATTTGCGGCCGGCAAGATGGGGTCAATCTCAACGAATTGGATTTCTAGTTCCGCGGTGATCGGGACGAACATGGTGTCGTCGTTGACTCGAGACTCAATGCCCTCCGCATCTAGCGCAGCAGCAATATCTTCAAAAAAGCTCATAACGTGACACGTTCCTTCCGAAACATCATCTGGGCCGGTCGCTGGCATACAAAGGATCCAACTCGCATCAGCCTAGTCGCAATCCCGGCCTCTCGCTTCCACACGCAGCTAGGAGTACTCAGCCAGCGTCATCAAAGCACGATCTCGGGTGGTGGCATCCTGCTTCGGGCAGGAGGTACACAACCCCGACCCCGGCGATCGGTAGACCATGCAGCAGGAGGTCCGGCGCACCAGCACATACATCTCATCAGTGACATCCTCAGCCGATTCCACAGGAAGAAAGGCCCCGTCCACAATTGCCTGATACTCCACCGCCGGCACCTCCCCCGGCGCAGCCGCAGCAAACCCAGTGCTCAGCGCCGCGGCCACCCGAACCCCAGCCGCCGGATCAAAGGAAGCATTACCCGCCTCCAACGCGGACTGGCGTAACCCATCGGCAACGATCGCCCAGAGCGGGGCTGGCCGCACCCCGAATTCGGCACTCAGGGCGTCGATAAGCGGGGCGATGGAGCGCGCCAAAGACGCGCCCGACTCCTCCTGGGAGGACGCCAAGCTAGCGGTAGAAAAGCTGCCCCAAAAGCCATTGGCAGACAGGGATCCAGAGGCGAAGTCCAAGGATGGCAGCTCTTCAAACTCCACCATCAGGAAGACTGCGGGCGTCACCACGGCGTTGCAGAAGCTGTACAGCCACAGCTGGGCGAGGGATTTCTCGCTAGGCATCCGAAATTGATCCGCCCCGGCGCGCACCGACTCGGCGACCCATTCGGTGCCGGTCACGGGCTGCCCCTCGCCGAACACGAACTGCTCGAAACGCGGGTACTCCGCCACGAGTGCGGACCATGACAGGGACACAACTTCCTCCGAAACCTCGATCACTACTACCCTTGTCATTATGGTTAATATCGTCGATCGCGACACCACTTTGTGTATTTCTCTCGCCGCCCGCCCCTCAAATCATGGGGTGCGCTTTCACAATTGGCTGTACGCCGAGCTCGGACTCAACTACCTCTACAAGGCGGTGGCCCCCACTGACATCGTGGCCGCCATCGCGGGCATGCGCGGCCTCGGCATCCGGGGCGCAGGCGTCTCCATGCCCTACAAGAGCGACGTCATCGCGCTCATCGACGAGCTGGATCCCTCCGCGGAGCGCATCGAGTCTGTGAACACCATCGTGAACACCGACGGGCATCTGAAGGGCTACAACACGGACTACATCGCCGTTGCGCAGCTCCTGCAGGCCCACCAAGTGCCAAGCCCCCTCAGAGTGGCGATCAAGGGCTCGGGCGGCATGGCCAACGCCGTCGTCGCAGCGCTTGCTGACCACGGCATGACGGGCACTGTGGTGGCCCGAAACCACGTCACTGGCAGCGCACTCGCGAGCCGCTATGGGTGGGATTTCTCCGGCGAGGTGCCCGCCGATGCGGAATTGTTAGTAAACGTCACCCCGATCGGAATGTATGGGGATGCCCAGGACCTGCAGGCCTTCTCCGACGAGGAGATTTCCCGGGCCAAGATGGTGTTCGATGTAGTGGCGTATCCAGTACAAACACCGCTCATCCAGGCTGCCGAGCGCCTCGGCGTCCCGAAGATCACCGGTGGCGAAGTGGTGGCTCTCCAAGCAGCGGAACAGTTCGTTCTTTACACCGGTGTAACCCCAACAATCGAGCAAGTGATGGCGGCGGAGGAATATTCGCAGCAGAATTGATGTTGAACCAATCCTGGCCACCTTTAGCGTCAGGATGACAAAAGAAAGGTTGCAACACAATGGCTAAAAACACCATCACCGACGCTCTTGGCTCTGACTCCGCAGCACTCGAAGACAACGCCGGCGTTACCGGACGTATGCTGATCGGCGGCCTGGATAACGCTGTGCGTCTCCAGACCTCCGTCGTGGAAAACTACGTCAAGTGGCTCCGCAGTAACAATCCGAATGCCACCCCAGCGCAGATCCAGGCGGACATGGATAAACACTTCAAGCGTTTGGCTACCGGCTCTGGTGGCGCTGCTGGTCTTGCTGCAGCCTTCCCCGGCGTTGGCTTCATCACCGGCGCTGCTGCTGTGGGCGCAGAGTCCCTCGTCTTCCTCAATGCTGCGGCGCTGTACTCTACAGCCTCTGCGTTGCTGCGGGGCGTGGAAGTGCGCGATGCTGAGCGTCGTCGCGCGTTGATCTTGGCTGTGGTCCTGGGCGCGCCGGGCACCGCGGTAGTTGATGCCCTGCTGGGCGACGTCAAGAACAAGGAACTCCAGAACGCCTCCGTCGCGAACAAGATCAACCGCATCAGCATGCCGGGCCTGAACACCATTAACACCCAACTGATGAAGATGGTGCGCAATCGCTTTGCCAAGAGGCTGCGCACCATGTGGATCGGCAAGATCATGCCACTGGGTATTGGACTCGTGGTGGGTACCATCGCCAACCGTAAGCTGGCAGATCAGGTTATCCAGAACACCCGCGAATCCATGGGGCCGATCCCGGCGCAGTTCACCGAGCCACTGCCGATGCAGCCGGCTCCGGAACAAGGCATTCTCGCCAAGATTAATCCCCGTAAGTGGAGCCTGCCCAAGTTCGGCAAGTAAGCAAACAACCAGTGCGAGCTTAGGGCTCCACCTCTGAAGCCGCCCCAACGATTTGGGGCACCTAGCTAACCTCCGGCCCTGCGTGACTGCACGGCCGGAGTCAATCTCTTTCTCACAACTGAACATCAATGCAAAGGACTCATCCACGATAGTGAACTCACCCAGCAGTGCGAAAAACAACCAGCGCATGTGGGATCTGTGGCGCATCATCGCCTCGTATCCGAAGACCACCACTGTGGCGACCCTCGCCACCATCGCCGTGGTCACCATGGAGCTGTCGATACCACTGCTTACCCGCGACGCAGTCGACGTCGCCACCGGCCAGGCCCATGGTGGCCCCGCCGCTTCCTTATTACCCCAATACTCTGAACTGACCGCCATCATCGTGGTGCTCATCGCCGTAGCCCTGGCGCGCTTTTTCGCCCAGTTTGGCCGCCGCTATACCGCCGGCCTGCTCTCCATCAATACCCAGCACCGCATCCGAGTCCGCCTGCTTGAGACGCTGCATAAGCTGGACGGCCCGGGGCAGGACCGGATCCGAGTGGGGCAGATTGTCAGCCGTTCGATCTCCGATATCAACATGGTCCAGGGCTTGGTCGCGATGTTTCCCCTCGCGGTGGGGCACCTACTCAAGTTGGTCTTTACCGTCGTCGTCATGCTGGCGATGTCACCGCTGCTGGCCTTGGTCGCCCTCGCCTCCCTTCCCCTGGTTTTCTTCGGCGCGCTGTACTCTCGTAAGCCAATGTTCGCTGCTACCTGGGCTGCCCAGCAGGCCGCGGCCGACCTCGCGACCCACGTTGAGGAAACGGTGACCGGCATCCGAGTGGTGAAGGCCTTCGCACAGGAACAGCGTGAGATCGACGCCATCGAAGAAAGCAGCCGCAAGGTCTACGCAACCCGGATGCGTTCGGCCCGGCTGAACGCAAAATTCCAGCCGCTGGTAGACCAGTTGCCGCAATTGGCCTTGGTCGCAAACATTGCGCTTGGTGGCTGGCTCGCCATGTCCGGCCACATCACCATTGGCACCTTCGTGGCTTTCTCCGCGTACCTGTCCTCATTGACGGGCGTGGCCCGAATGCTCTCTGGCATGGTGCTGCGTATCAACATGGCGCGTTCTTCGGTGACTCGTGTCTTTGAGGTGCTTGACCTGGCACCGGAACATAGCGATCCCACCGTGCCCACGCCGATCCCGGATGGCCCCTTAGGCATCGCACTGACCGGCGTTGATTTTCACGACCAGGACCGCACTATCCTCAGCGACCTCAGTCTTAGCGTCCAGCCAGGTGAGACCTTGGCTTTAGTCGGCCCACCCGGTGCCGGAAAGACCATGGCGGTGCAGCTACTGGGCAAGTTCTACCAGCCTGCCGCCGGAACAATCGAGTTGCTCACCCCGAGCGGCACGCGCATCAATACCCGCGATGTCAGCGACCATGAGCTGCGCCGCTGCCTCATCTGCGTCTTTGATGAAGCCTTCCTGTTCAGTGCCTCCATCCGCAGCAACATCACCATGGGTGGGAACTACACCGATGCGCAGGTCCGCGCGGCGGCTACAGCCGCCCAAGCGCATGACTTCATCAGCAACTTGAGCAATGGTTATGAAGAAGTGGTCGGCGAACGCGGCCTGACGCTTTCTGGTGGCCAGCGTCAACGCATCGCGTTGGCCCGTGCCTTGCTGGCCCGCCCCCGCATCCTGATTCTTGACGATGCCACCTCCGCTATCGATGCCACCACCGAAGCCCGCATCTACGAGGCACTTCGCACAGAGTTCTCCGATGTCACAATCCTTGCCGTGGCACACCGCCAATCCACCCTGGACCTTGCTGATCGCGTGGCGCTGATTGAGGATGGCCACGCTACGGCCGTCGGCACGCTAGCGCAGATGCGGACGCAGCAGCGCTTTGCCCACCTCATGGACCTGGACTTCCAATCGGAGGACGCTACCGGCTTGCCTTTCGACGACGGCACCCACGATCCCACCTGGGAAGAGCTTTGGCCAGAGTATTCAGCGCATGGCCCTGCCGGGATGAACTCCGCGACAGTTCGCGCTGCGGCCTCCGCCGTCGCTGGACCTGGTGGCCGGGGTGGAGGCCGCGGCGGCGGCATGGGCATGGCAGCAGCAATGCCTGCCACCCCGGAGCTCATGGCTCAAGTGGCCGCGCTGCCACCGGCCACTGAGCAACCCAAGGTGGACGCCCATTTCGCCCGATCCACTACCGCCCCTTTCCGGCTGTTGCCGCTGTTTCGGCAGGTGCGCTGGCTGATCCTCGCGGTGATGCTGTGTCTGCTCATCGGAGTGGCCACCGACCTAGCGTTTCCTTCGCTGGTTCGCTTCGCCATCGATAATGGCGTGCTGCAGCAAGACCGCGACACGTTATGGATCATCGCGATCCTGGGTACCGCCGTCGTTCTCATCAGCTGGATCACAGCGATGGTGCACACTGTCCTCACCGCCCGCACCGGCGAACGGCTACTCTTCGGACTCCGACTGCGCACCTACGCGCATTTGAACCGGCTGAGCCTGGACTACTTCGAACGCACCATGTCCGGGAAGATCATGACCCGCATGACCACAGACGTTGATGCCCTCTCTTCCTTCTTGCAGACCGGCGTGGCGCAAGCAATTGTCTCGCTGGCAACGCTGCTCGGAATTTCCGCGATGCTGCTGGCCACCGATTTATCGCTTGCGCTGCTAGCGCTCGCGGCGATCCCGATCTTGGTCGTGGCCACCGCCATATTCCGCCGCATTTCCTCCCGGCTGTACACGGCAGCGCGCGAACAAATCAGCACAGTCAACGCCATGTTCCAGGAGAGCATCTCGGGGTTGCGCATCGCGCAGATGCACGGCATGGAAGAAGCCTCCTTACTCGCATTCGAGCAGGAAGCAGAACGCTACCGTCGCATCCGCGTCTCCTCCCAGACCGCGGTAGCACTGTACTTCCCCGGTATCAATGCTCTCAGCGAGCTCACCTCAGCTGCGGTCCTCGGATTCGGCGCCCTCCAAGTCCAGCGCGGTGAGCTCTCCCCTGGCGTATTGGTGGCGTTCGTGATGTACATGGGACTGCTTTTCGGGCCGATTCAGCAGCTTTCGCAGCTTTTCGACGGCTACCAACAGGCCGCAGTCGGCCTGCGAAGAATCTCGGAGCTGCTGGGAACCTCGGCTTCGGTCGTCGATAGTGGCACCGCACCTGGCGCCGCTGTGGCCGCCACCGGCGAGCTCGCGCTGTCCGATGTTGCCTTCGCCTACGGCCCCGAACTCCCGGCAGTCACCTCGCATTTCCACCTAGCGATTCAACCGGGCAGTACCGTCGCTCTCGTCGGCGCCACGGGTGCCGGGAAATCAACCACGATCAAGCTCCTCGCTAGGTTTTATGACCCCCAGGCGGGTGTAGTCAGCGCAGCAGGCACCGACATCCGCACGTTCCCGCTCCACGACTGGCGTCGGACGATCGGCTTGGTTCCGCAGGAGGCGCATCTTTTCAGCGGCACCGTCGCCGAGAACATCGCCTACGGACGGCCCACAGCAACTCCGGAGGACATCACAGCGGCCGCCCGCCGTGTGGGCGCACTCACCGCGATCTCGGCGATCCCCGGTGGCTTCAATCATCCCGTCGGCGAGCGCGGCCGTGGCCTTTCCTCCGGTCAACGCCAGCTCATTGCGCTGGCACGCGCCGAAATGTGCGAGCCAGACATCATGCTGCTCGATGAGGCGACTGCAACACTTGATCCCGCAACCGAGGCCACTATTCTGAGCGCTTCCGACCGGGTGACTTCCACCCGCACCTCTGTCATCGTGGCGCACCGGTTAGCCACCGCGGCTCGTGCTGATCGCATTGTGCTGATCGACGGCGGGCGTATCATTGAGGAAGGTTCCCACGATGAACTCTTAGCGCGCAATGGTCGCTACGCGGACATGTGGCGGGCGCACTAGCACCACCAAAATTGGGGTAACTGCGAGATGCGCAGCGACTCCCCGGAAATCTGTGTGACTTTATGGGCTGAAACACGTTAGCCTGTATGGAACTACTACAGTTGACTACTGACGTAAATATTTACAACGGAAATGAGGCGAGACCCTGCCGTGAGCAGCGCTAGTAACTTCGGCCAGAACCAGTGGCTGGTTGACGAGATGTTCCAGCAATTCAGCAAGGATCCACAGTCCGTGGACGCCGAATGGCGGGAACTTTTTGAGAAGCAGGGCGCTCCCAAGGCTGCGCCCGCATCCGCTCCTACTACCCCAGCACAACCGGCCGCCACAGCAACTTCTTCCGCCCCTGAGGTGTCCGCGCCGGCAGCAGCTGAGCCACCTGCTAAGGCGGCCGCTGAATCTGCTAAGAAGGCTCCAGCTAAGACGCCGCGGAGCGCAGGCCCCGCCTCTAGTTCTTCTGCGGCAGCACTCAAGAAGGCTGCTGAGCAGAAGAAGGCTGCTTCCCCGCTGAATCGCGCTGGTGAACTGCCTGGCGGTTCCCAGACTGCCCTGAAGGGCATTTACAAGGCCATCGCCAAGAACATGGACATCTCCCTGGAGATTCCAACCGCAACGTCGGTTCGCGATATGCCAGCCCGCCTCATGTTCGAAAACCGCTCCATGGTCAATGACCATCTGAAGCGCACCATTGGCGGCAAGATTTCCTTCACGCACATCATCGGCTACGCCCTGGTCAAGGCCATCATGGCCCACCCAGACATGAACAACTCCTACGATGTTGTTGACGGCAAGCCAACCCTGATCGTGCCGGAGCACATCAATCTTGGCCTAGCCATTGACCTGCCACAGAAGGACGGCTCCCGCGCCCTCGTTGTCGCAGCCATCAAGAAATGCGAGAAGATGAGCTTCTCCGAGTTCCTCGCAGCATACGAAGACGTAGTCAAGCGTGGCCGTGAGAACAAGCTCACGATGGATGATTACTCCGGTATCACCATCTCCCTGACTAACCCAGGCGGCATCGGCACCCGCCACTCCGTGCCACGCCTGACCAAGGGCCAGGGCACCATCATCGGTGTGGGCTCGATGGATTACCCAGCTGAGTTCCAGGGCGCCTCTGAGGATCGGCTGGCGGAACTGGGCGTCGGTAAGCTCGTCACCATTACCTCCACCTATGACCACCGCGTCATCCAGGGTGCCGAGTCCGGCGAGTTCCTGCGCACCATGTCGCAGCTGCTTATCGACGACCTGTTCTGGGATCACATCTTCCAGACCATGCACGTGCCTTACACCCCAATGCGTTGGGCACAGGATGTACCGAACACCGGCGTGGACAAGAACACCCGCGTCATGCAGCTCATTGAGGCATACCGCTCTCGTGGCCACCTCATCGCAGACACCAACCCGCTGCAGTATGTCCAGGACGGCTTGCCGATCCCAGACCTTCGCGACCTCGACATTGAGAACCACGGCCTGACGCTGTGGGATCTGGATCGTACCTTCCATGTCGGCGGTTTTGCGGGCCGCGAGACCATGACGCTGCGCGAGGTTTTGAAGACCCTGCGCGCTGCCTACACGCTGAAGGTCGGCTCCGAGTACACCCACATCTTTGACCGCGATGAGCGCCTTTGGCTGCAGGATCGTCTCGAAGCCGGTATGCCTAAGCCGACCCGCGCTGAGCAGAAGTACATCCTGCAGAAGCTCAATGCCGCTGAAGCATTTGAGAACTTCCTGCAGACCAAGTTCGTCGGCCAGAAGCGCTTCTCCCTCGAGGGTGCCGAGTCCCTGATCCCGCTGATGGATGCTTCCATCGATACCGCTGCCGGCCAGGGCCTCGACGAAGTTGTCATCGGCATGCCACACCGTGGTCGTCTGAATGTGCTCGCCAACATCGTCGGCAAGCCATTCGGCCAGATCTTCAACGAGTTCGAGGGCAATATGTCCATCGATACCGCTGGCGCTTCCGGCGACGTGAAGTACCACCTCGGCGCCGAGGGCAAGCACATCCAGATGTTCGGCGATGGCGAAATCAAGGTCACTCTAACCGCGAATCCATCCCACCTCGAGGCCGTTAACCCGGTCATGGAGGGCATCGCCCGCGCCAAGCAGGACATTTTGGACAAGGGCCCAGACGGCTACACCGTCGTGCCAATCTTGCTCCACGGCGACGCAGCATTCGCCGGACTCGGCATCGTTCCCGAGACCATCAACCTTTCCCAGCTGCGCGGCTACACCGTGGGCGGCACCATCCACATCGTGGTGAACAACCAAATCGGCTTCACCACTACCCCAGACTCCGGACGCTCCAGCCACTACGCCACTGACCTGGCTAAGGCTTATGGCTGCCCGGTCTTCCACGTCAACGGTGACGACCCTGAGGCCGTCGTATGGGTAGGCCAGCTGGCTACCGAATACCGCCGCCGCTTTGGCAAGGACGTCTTCATCGACCTCATCTGCTACCGTCGCCGTGGCCACAACGAGGCCGACGACCCATCGATGACCCAGCCAAAGATGTACGACGTCATCGACGAGAAGCCCGGCGTGCGCGCACAGTACGCCGACTCGCTCCTTGGCCGTGGTGACCTCTCCGATGCAGAGGCCGAGGCTGTAGCACGCGATTTCCACGATCAGATGGAATCCGTCTTCAACGAGGTCAAGGGCGCCGAAAAGGATCCGCTAGGCCAGCAGGAAGGGATCACTGGATCCCAGAAGCTGCCGCACGGCCTGGAGACGGCTATCTCCGCAGCCGACCTCGCCGAAATCGGTGGCGCTTGGCACAACATCCCAGCCGGCTTCAAGGCACACTCTCGCGTCGCACCGATCGCAGAAAAGCGCGCCAAGTCTGCCCTCGAAGGCGGCATCGACTGGGGCTGGGCTGAGCTCATCGCCTTCTCCTCTCTCGCGAACTCCGGCAAGGTTGTGCGCTTGGCAGGCGAAGACGTGCGCCGCGGTACCTTCACCCAGCGTCACGCCGTCATGATTGATCCGGAAACCGCAGCCGAGTACAGCCCAATTCACGAGCTGGCACAGGCTAAGGGCAACGGTGGCAAGTTCATGATCTACAACTCGGCACTGACCGAGTACGCCGCCATGGGCTTCGAATATGGCTACTCTGTGGGTAACCCGGATGCCGTTGTAGCTTGGGAGGCACAGTTCGGTGACTTCGCCAACGGTGCACAAACCATCATCGATGAGTACATCTCTTCTGGTGAAGCCAAGTGGGGCCAAGAGTCCAGCGTCATCCTGCTCCTGCCGCACGGCTACGAGGGCCAGGGGCCGGACCACTCTTCTGCCCGCATCGAGCGCTACCTGCAGCTGTGTGCTGAGGGCTCCATGACGGTGGCTCAGCCGACGTCCCCAGCTAACTACTTCCACCTGCTGCGTCGCCACGCGCTGGGTGAGCTGAAGCGCCCACTGGTGGTCTTCACTCCGAAGTCCATGCTGCGCATGAAGGCTGCAGCTTCCTCCGTTGAGGAGTTCACCGAGGTCAAGAAGTTCCGCTCCGTGATCAACGATCCGGCGATCCAGGATGCCCTCGGCAACGTGATCGGCGATGCCGCGAAGATCAAGAAGGTGCTGCTGGTTTCCGGCAAGCTGTACTACGACCTCGAGAAGCGCAAGAAGAAGGACGGCCGCGAGGACGTTGCCGTTGTTCGCCTCGAGCAGCTGCATCCGATACCGCATAACCGACTGCGTGAAATCTTCGCGATGTTCCCGAACCTGGAGGAAGTCCGCTTCTGCCAGGATGAGCCTGCTAACCAGGGCCCATGGCCGTTCTATGCACTCAACCTGCCAGAACTGCTTCCTGATATGCCGAAGCTGAAGCGGGTCTCCCGCCGAGCACAGTCCTCCACCTCGACGGGCATCAATAAGGTGCACCAGCTTGAGCAGGCTGCGCTTATCGACGAAGCCTTCGCTTAACGCTTAAGGCGCTATGCACTACCCGGTTCGCAATTTAGCGAGCGGGTAGTGCTTTTTCATGAAAGGCTCGATATTTATTGCAGATCGATCACAAACCACACCTTTTTAAGGATTTACATACAAAATCATTCGACCATTGTAATGATTTGATAAACTTGTTTGTCTGACAACAGACCAGTTCGGCAGTACGGAGAAGGTGTGGCAGATCGAGATCTAGGGACCATTTTCGACCTACGCGATCAAGGCCTAGCCATGCTCATCACAGCTGCTGGATGGGCGGGCTATCTAACTTTGGTTGCTATCGCGGATGCGAATTGGTCCACTTCTATAGCGCTGGCGCTTACTCGTTTCGGCGGCATTTTGTGCTTTTTCGGTGTCCTCATCGCCTATCTAGGCACCATGCCGACATACCTTCGCACCCCGAAGCTCATGACTTTCGGAATCGCCTGCGTCTCGGGCATGATTCAGCTCTACGGTGTGTCGGAGCTCATTCAGCGTGTCCCAAACTTCGATGGTTTCGAGACCGCCTTCCTCATAGCTCAATTTGTTTTCGCCATTGCGTTACTTCCGTGCGCATATTGCCTCTACCATCACCCGCTGTTTCCGCGCTGGCTTGCCTACGGAATCGCACTCGATGGCGCGTTCTGGCTTTGTTACTCCTGCGCCAACCTCAGCCGTCGCTGGTATACGTTCTTCGAAATCTTGGCGTGGGGGCCATCCCTGACGATCGAAGTCCTATTCGGCATCTACTTCGCACGAGTTGGCCTCAAGCTGCGAAGAATGTCAGAACCAGCAGCATAATAAAGCAATGAAGGGGCCCGCAGGCCCCTTCATTGCTTTATTGGATAGAGCGTTAAGCCTTTGCCACGCTGGCGGTCACACCTTTGAGCACCTCAGCGCCCTCAACAGCGTCGGTACCGACTTCGAAGGAAGTCGCCAACACCTCGGCAGCAATGTGCTCAGCATGACGCTGCGCCCATTCCAGCTTCTCTGCCGGCACACTGAGAACTACGGAAATCCGGTCGGTGACGTCAAAGTCCGCCGCCTTGCGGGCATCCTGCAAACCACGGATGAGGTCAGCAGCCCAGCCCTCAGCTTCCAGTTCCTCTGTGACAGTCATGTCTAGGGAAACCAAACCGCCGAAACCGTCGACCTGCGCGGTGGACTCCGGGTTCGCGGCGACAAGACGCTCGGTGAACTCCCCCTCATGCAACTCGATGCCGTCGGCAAGCACGACGTTGCCGGAGCGGGTGTAGTCACCGGCCTTAACGGCCTTGATCACACGCTGCACGTCTTTGCCCAGGCGGGGCCCGGCGGCCTTGGCATTAACGACGACCTCAAAGCGGCCCACGGAGTCAACGTCATCGGACAGCTGGACATCCTTCACGTTAACTTCATCGCGAATGATGGCAGCAAAATCCGCGAGTCGATCCGAGCCCGGCATAGCCACGGTCAACGCCGGCAACGGCAAGCGGTTACGCAGCTTGTTGGTCTTACGCACAGAAGACGCTGCGGAACACACGCTACGAACGCCGTCCATCGCTTCGACGAGATCGGCATCAGCTGGGTAGTCCGCCGGATTCGGGAAATCCGTGAGATGTACAGAACGATCCCCGGTCAGCCCCTTGTAGATGACTTCCGTAGCCATCGGCAGCAGCGGAGCAGCTACCCGAGTCAGCGTCTCCAGCACCGTGTAGAGGGTATCGAAGGCAGCCGGGTAGGCTTCATCGCCAGCCCAGAAACGGTCGCGGGAGCGGCGCACGTACCAGTTGGTCAGCACATCACAGAACACACGTACCTGGTCGCAGGCGCTCGCGATATCAGTGCCGTCCAAGCAAGCCTGGACTCCAGCGACAAGGTCGTGTGTCTTGGCCAGAATGTAGCGATCCAGCACGTCGTCGGAATCCACCCGCCACGTTGCCGGCTTGGAGGCGTAGAGCTGCAGGAAGCTGTACGCATTCCACATCGGTAGCAGGGCCTGGCGCACGCCCTCACGGATGCCCTGCTCCGTGACAATTAGATTGCCGCCGCGCAGGATTGGCGAGGCCATCAGGAACCAACGCATTGCGTCGGAGCCGTCCCGATCGAACACCTCGTTGACGTTCGGATAGTTGCCCTTGGACTTGGACATCTTCAATCCGTCGTCGCCAAGCACGATGCCGTGGGCAACCACCTTGGAGTAGGCAGGACGGTCGAACAGCGCGGTGGAGAGCACGTGCATGGTGTAGAACCAGCCACGGGTCTGGCCGGAGTACTCCACGATGAAGTCAGCTGGCGCGTGGGTATCAAACCAGTCCTTGTTCTCAAACGGGTAGTGCTTCTGGGCGAACGGCATGGAGCCAGATTCGAACCAGCAGTCCAGAACCTCTGGGACGCGGCGCATCATGGACTTGCCCGTCGGATCGTCTGGGTTCGGGCGGGTCAGCTCATCGATGTATGGGCGGTGTAGGGACTGCGGGCGCACGCCAAAGTCGCGCTCCAGCTCGTCCAGGGAGCCATAGACATCTACGCGTGGGTAGTTCTCATCATCGGACATCCACACTGGGATCGGTGAGCCCCAGTAGCGGTTACGGGAGATGTTCCAGTCGCGGGCGCCTTCCAGCCACTTACCAAATTGACCCTCGCGGATATGCTCCGGCATCCACTCGATGCCCTCCTTGTTCAGCTCCACCATGCGATCACGGAACTTGGTGACAGCGACGAACCAGGACGGCAGCGCCATGTAGATCAGCGGCTCGCCAGAACGCCAGGAATGCGGGTAGGAGTGTTCGATGGTTGCCTGACGCAGCACGCGCCCAGCGGCCTTGAGGTCCTTGATGATCTGCTTGTTCGCATCGAAGATGAGCTGGCCTTGGTAAGGAGCCGCCAGGGAGGTGAATTTTCCATCCATGCCGACCGGGATGACCGGCTCGATGCCGTATTCGGCGCAGGCAAACATATCGTCCTCACCAAAGGCGGGGGCCTGGTGGACAATGCCGGTGCCGTCCTCGGTAGTGACATAGTCAGCAACGATGATCTGGAAAGCGTTCGGCTGGTCCAGGAAGAATTCGAAGAGTGGCTGGTAACTCAGGCCTTCCAATTCGGCGCCCTGGTAGGTAGCAACCACGGTGTGTTCGGTGCCCAGTTCCTTCTCGTGTGCACCGATGAGAGCCTCGGCAAGCAGCAGTCGCTGACCGCGGAACTCTGCGAGACCGTCCTCCCCTACCTCAACGACCGCATAAGTCACCTCTGGGTGAACTGCCAACGCAAGGTTAGAAGGCAAGGTCCACGGCGTGGTGGTCCAAGCCAGGACACTCGTACCGATCAGCGCATCCGGAGCCGCGGAACCAGCGACCTTAGCGGTGATTGGGAAGGTGACCGTGAGGGTTGGATCCTGGCGCATCTTGTAAGAGTCATCCAGGCGGGTCTCCTGGTTCGACAGTGGGGTCTGCTCCGCCCAGGAATAAGGCAGGACCCGGAAGCCTTGGTAAATCAGGCCCTTGTCATAAAGCTCCTTGAACGCCCACATGACGGACTCCATGAAGTCCGTATCCATGGTCTTATAGCCGTTTTCAAAGTCCACCCAGCGTGCCTGACGGGTGACGTACTCTTTCCACTCCTCCGTGTACTTCAGCACCGAGGTAGCACAGTAGTCATTGAACTTGGCCAGACCCATGCCTTCGATCTCACCGGTCTTGATGCCGAGCTGCTTTTCAGCTTCCAGCTCCGCTGGTAGGCCGTGGCAATCCCAGCCGAAGACGCGTGCGACCTTCTTGCCGCGCATGGTTTGGTAACGCGGGATGATGTCTTTTACGTAGCCGGTGAGCAAGTGCCCGTAGTGTGGCAGTCCGTTAGCGAACGGTGGGCCGTCGTAGAAGACGTACTCCCCAGCCCCGTCGCGATTGTCTAGCGAGGCCTGGAAAGTCTTATCCTTGGCCCAGAAATCAAGAACCTGCTGTTCCATCTGTGGGAACTGATTGGTTCCGCCTGATAGGTCTTCGCGGGGGTAAACGCGGCCCGTGTTGTTCATAAAGTGGCTCCTAGCAGCTAAGTTCATCTTCTGCCGCGGGGACGCCCGATGTGGACGCGGTACCACCCTGCTTGGCCAGCTACACATTTGCAGCGGACCCACTTTATTGGCCGAAAAGGTATCTCACGGTCCCACCCGTCCGGTTCTACTGGGCCCCTGTGAGGCCGTTCTTCCGGAAAGCTCCCCGGTGATGGCCGGATCTTTGCTTGTTTGGCTCAGTATAACTGATCGCTGAAAGTTAGCGCTTCTTAGAACGCAAGTCCATCACCCACAGGATCAACCCTGTGATGGTCAGGATAATCACGAGCATGTACCACAGCACGTCCCCGGTGACAACGCCAGCAACAAACGCAGCAAATGCAGCGAGGGCGAGAATCAAAGTGGTCAGAGTCATGGTGCCTTCCAAGAAACACGGTAGTAAAACGCAAGATCTCCCTCTTGCGCCAAGAGCTAAGTCTAGAGCAAGAGGGAGATGAGGTTGCAATTACTGGTTCTCAGCGCCACCATTCGGTGCGGCTGGGCCACGGGAGACCAGCTCTTCCAGCTGAGTCTCAAGCAGCGTCTTCATGCGAGTGCGGTACTCGCGTTCGAAGGTACGCAGCTCGGAGATACGGCCTTCCAGGGCGTTCTGCTGCTGCTTGACCGTTGCCATGGTCTCAGTGTGCTTGCGCTCTGCGTCGGCCTGCAGTGCGTTAGCCTTGTCCTCAGCCTGCTTGATCTGGGCCTGGGACTTAGCGGTAGCGTCGGCGAGCATTGCGTTGGAACGCTGAGTTGCATCGGCGATGATCTTGTCAGCCTGTGAACGGGACTCGGCCAGGGTCGCAGCGGAAGCGGAGTTCGCATCGTTGATGGTCTTCTCAGCGGCGGCACGTGCCTCGTCCAGCATGGACTTGGACTCTTCGCGGGCTTCGCTGGTGAGACGATCAGACATCTCCTGTGCCAAGCCGAGGATGCGGGCTGCCTGCATGTGGGTATCAGCACCAGCTGCGGCGCCGCCTGCAGCTGCGCCAACGCCTGCACCGGCAACTGCAGCAGCGGCTGGAGCAGCAGACTTGTTAGCGGAAGACTTCTTGGCGTTCTCAGCTTCAGCGCGGGCTGCCTGTGCTTCGCTCTGCGCCTTCTTAGCCTCGTCTTGTGCCTTCTTGACCTGATCCTGTGCGGACTTGGTAGCTGCTTGTGCTTCGTTGAGCTTCTTTTCGTATTCCGCACGAATCTTGGCCTCGGCCTCAGCCGCTGCCTTCTTCTCGATGGCAGCTACGTCGACATCCTTGGTGGCAGGTGCGACGGATGGGGCCTTGCCGCCATCCTTCTCAAACCCTTCTACCTTGGTTCGGAGATCGTCGTTTTCTTCCTGCAGCTGTGCAAGAGTGTCTTCGACGAGATCGAGGAACTGATCAACTTCGTCCTCGTTGTAGCCACGCTTGCCAATTGGAGGCTTGCTAAAAGCGACATTGTGCACGTCAGCTGGAGTCAGCGGCATTGACCGTTCCCTTCGCGATAATTTGCAGCCCCCAACTGGAATTGGAGGCACGCTGCAGGAAGTCCCCACAGCAAATTTCTTTACAGTTTAGTTACTTTTCTTAAGCCACGGTAGCGATTCCCCGACTAATGCCGGAAAGTACTTAATCTACCGCAACAGCAAAACGCAGTTTGAATTTATCATTTTCATCGCAGAAACTCACTTTAAATCGCCCGTGCCCGGCAATCTAATGCGAGTTTTAGATCATGTGCAACACTGCGATCAGCAACTGCAGTCCGATGAATAGCACCAGGATCGACACGTCAAGCGCCACACCACCCGTGCGAATTGGCGGAATGAGACGTCGCAAAGCCTTTACCGGCGGATCCGTCACAATGAACACTGGCTCGGCGATGAGTGCAAACCAGCGCGGCGGACGGAACTGCCGGGAAAATGACTGGATCATTTCGATGATGATTCGGATGATCAGCAGATACAAGTAGATCTGCAGGATCATCGCCAAGATCGCGGTAATGCTATTCACGTGCACGACACTAGCGCATTTGCAGGAGCTGAGATACTTCGGACGCGCGCTCCAGCTGGACAATGTGCCCCACTCCTGGGAATTCATGCACGCTGGCCTGCGGCAAAAGTGCCCGGGCTTGTGCGAGCTGTCCGATTTCAAGCACAGCATCCGCACTGCCCCACACTAGGTCCACGGGCAGGTTGAGTGCTGCAAATGATG
Source organism: Corynebacterium sp. H128 (assembly GCF_037482625.1). Classification (NCBI taxonomy): domain Bacteria; kingdom Bacillati; phylum Actinomycetota; class Actinomycetes; order Mycobacteriales; family Corynebacteriaceae; genus Corynebacterium; species Corynebacterium sp. H128. The sequence continues at coordinate 42,989 of NZ_JBBHKW010000010.1, forward strand.
CTGCCACGCCCGTCCGCTGCTGTGCTGGGACGGCAACCAGCTCGCGGGACAGGGCGATGAAGGTGCGGACGTGGTCAGGTCGTCGCGCGTTACGACGCCCAATGCGCAGGCGATACTCGCCTACTAGCGAGCTATCCGCCACTACTGTCTCTTCCACTTTCCGGAGCATCGGCCCACCCATGATCTCCAGCAGCGCGGGCCCAGCTTTACCCGCCGCCAGTGCCACGGAGGAGGTTATTTCTTCACTGAAGCCGCTGGGCGCGATCAGCACTACCCTTTCCACACTATCCGGACGTTGGATACTCATCCGCATGGCGATCGCGCCGCCTAAAGAGTTCCCCACTAGGGTGATTTTCCCTGGCAGTTGGAGGCTATCGATGGCATCCCACACCGCCGCGGTTACCCCCGACATCGTGGGATTGGCTAGTGCCGCAGTGTCCCCGAACCCGGGCAGATCGAGCGCAATGAGTCGCGCGCCTGGAACATCCAGCTGATCAAAGTCCTCTAGGCTGCGTCCGATGCCGTGAATTAATACGATGGGATGCCCGTCTGCCGGACCGTAGATCCGGGCCCGCAGCTGCTGGGTGCCGAGTCGCTGAAAGCCGAAGTCCAGACCAGAGAATTCATCGCTACCAAAAGCGCGCATTTCCTGGAAATGGTCATTGTGCAGCGCCCAAGGTTCTTGGTCGGTGACATAGGGAAAGGCAGCGATGCCGCGCTGGACATAACCTGCATTCAGGTCAATGATCCGCTTGCGTTTACCCCGCGGCTGGCCACTAGCCCGGACTACCGGAAGACGGCCTGCCCGCATATGCGCCACGAGGCGGCGTACATAGACCGCCACGAGTTCAGCACGGAGGGTGAAGGATTCATTGACGTATCCCAGGGTGAAGGTGAGGTTAGGTACGTCCGCAAGCAGGGTGCCACGGTAGGCTGCCCGCGTGCCGACGTCCACCGCCGTCCCATCCATCTCCAATGTCAAGCCGCCGAGCGCCTGGAGCTGCAGGCCAGTAGCTAGCACGATGATGTCAGCGGGCACATCCACTCCGGATCCCGTAAGAATTCCACTCGGGGTGAACTGTGCCACGGTGTCAGTGAGAATCTGTGCGTTTCCCGCGGCCAACATACGGAAGAGGTCACCATCTGGGATGCGGCACACTCGCTGCTCCCACACCGGATAGTCCGGCTCGAAGTGGTGACGCAGCGGTTCCGGGAGGAGTCGGGCACGGAGCGAGCTCAGGGCCTTAGCTGTCAGGGCGGGGAAATGCTGAGCTGCGCGAATGATCAGTTGGTTGCCCAGTATCGCGCGGGCCCGCCGCACCCGCGCGCTGGTGTTCAGCGCATCAAAAGGCTGGTGGTTCGGCAGTGGCGCCATGTGACTTGGCGTGCGCTGCAGCATGGTCACGTTAGCCGCCTGCGCTAACTCGGGTACTATTGTGGCGGCGGTAGCTCCAGAACCGATGACCACGATGTCTTTGCCTTGCCAGGCCAGATCCGCTGGCCATCGCTGTGGCTCAACGATGCATCCGCGGAATGTTTCCCGGCCGGGAAAGTCCGGAATATAGCCGTGTTCCTGGTCGAAATAGCCTGCTGCCACGTGCAGAAAGCGGGCCTCGTAGGCCCCTCGGTCACTATGGACCGTCCACGTGCTGCTTGCGGAGGACCAAGTCGCGCGGGTGGCACGGACCCCGAAATCGATTCGTTCGAGCAAGCCATGCTTTCGCGCTGTCTGCTCGAGGTAGTTGCGGATCTCCGCCCCCTTACCCAAGGGCCGGCTCCCCCGCCATGGCTCGAAGGAGAAGCAATAGGAGTCCATTTCACTGTCGCTGCGTACGCCTGGGTAGGTGAAAATATCCCAGGTCCCTCCGACTCGTTCTCTCTTGTCCAGGATTTTAAAATCCAAACTGGGAAGCTTCGCTAACTCACAACCGAGTGCGATTCCTGAAATGCCGGCGCCGATTATCAACACATCGAGAGGTTGTGGCATAGGGGTTCCTTTGCAGAATTAAACACTGTTCAATCGCATTAGATTAACACAACCACCAATGGCAAAACCCCAGCCTTTTCAGACTGGGGTTAGGTGAAGATAGGTCGCTGCACAGCGACGTCATCAAAGGCGTCGAAAAGCGCCTAGCGCAGACGCGCTGCCCGATCAAGCTCGTAGTTGGTCACGGAAGCGTTCTCAGGAACGATAGCGAAGATGCGCTTGTCCAGCTGCTCCATCCGGCCACGCAGTGCGAAGCACAGACCAGCTGCGAAATCAACGATGCGCCGCGCATCGGCTTGTGGGATTCCCACCATGTCAAAAACAACAGCGTCGCCGTCGCGGAATGGTTCGCCGATCTCGGCAGCATCATCGAAGGATTCCAGAACAACGCGCACGATGCTAGCGGCGTAGGCGCGCGGAGCTGGCTCATAGGCACGCGCGGTTGCTTCTGCACTGTAGGCAGGGGTAGCGAACTGATGCTCATCGGCGTAGTACGCCTCGTCCTCGCCCTCGAAAGGTGCCAGACCGAAAAATTCCTTGAACTTGCGAACACTCGACATGTGTTTTTCCTTTGCGGTGATGGTTTCGTGATGTGCAGCGTTTGTGGTTTTTACCGTAACTGGCGCGTGCCTAAAATCGCCGTTCCGACACGCACGATTGTCGATCCACAAGAAATTGCTGTTTCCAAATCCCCAGACATTCCAGCGGAGAATTCCATCGGCCTTCCGAAAGCACCTTCCAGCCGCGACCGCACCGCCACTGCCTGCAAAAACGCCTCGGCAGGGTCCCAGCCTTTCGGTGGCACGCACATCACTCCCGACAGCCTCAAATGGGACGATTCTTCCATCGCCGCAGCCAGCTTTTCGACGCCCTCAACCTCAATTCCCCCACGCGTAACATCCCCATCCAAACTGAGCTGAATAAAACAAGGCAACAGCCCGCTTTGACGATCCCCGCGCTCGATTGCAAGCCCCATCGCACGGTCCAAAGCCTGTACCAATTTCAGGGAATCCACTGAATGCACACACGCAGCCCACCTGGCAACAGAATTGGCCTTCTTCGTCTGGATTTGGCCCACCATATGAATCCGAGCCGCAGGACAACTAGCTGCCTTCTCCCGGGCTTCTTGCTCCCGGTTCTCCGCAACATCGCTAACCCCAAGGCGGATCAATTCAGCTAGATCACTCGCCGGATGAAACTTAGTCACCGGCAATAGTTGTACTTCCCCGGAGGTTCGCCCAGCTGCAGCCTCCGCAATGGCAATTCTTTCCCGCACTGCAGCCAGATTGGCCGCTAACTCCGCCGCGCGACTCATAACGCAGGCAACCAGATGACACCCGCTTGCCGCCCCGTAGTGCCTTCCCTTCGATAAGAAAAGAAGCTCTCGTCCGCGATGGTGCAGCGCGGATCGGCGTCGATAGCCGTCACCCCTTGGGACAGCAATTGGCGCACCAGGCCGGCACGCACATCAATGCCCCAAGTTCCCTTAGCCGTGCGAACCCGACTCCCCGGCAACTTGGTCTCAACGTCATCCGCCATTGCTTTGGGAACCTCGTAGTTCTTCCCGGAGGCAGCTGCGCCCATCAACGCATGGATGCGCTGTGGCTGCGCTCCAAGGTCCTGCATCGCAGCCAGCGTTTTCAACACGATCCCGTTGCGCGCCCCCATGCGACCCGCATGCACTGCTGCGATGACGCCGGCATGGTCGTCGGAAAGCAACAGCGGCACACAGTCAGCAGTTAGAACCACCAGGGCCAATTCGCGCTGCATCGTCACCACGGCATCGCTCGCCTCGACCGGATCCGCGGATGGTCCTGTTACTACCGTGACGTTGTTGGAGTGAATCTGCTCCATCCACACCAGTCGTTCCTGCGGCAGCTCCAACACACGGGCCAGCCGCGCTCGGTTGGCGGCGACATCAGCTGGGTTATCACCAACATGATCGCCAAGGTTAAAGGACTCATAAGGGGACGCAGAAACCCCGCCCGCACGGTTGGTGAAAACCTTGCGGACGGGGCGGAAATCTTCAGAAAGGGCCATGCGCCCTATGGTACTAGCGCAAGAAGCTTGGGACTCCTAGGTCATCATCGCCGAAGTCATCCCGACGCTCATCCCGGCGGTCATCCCTGCGGTAGTCGCGGGAATCCCGACGCTCATCCCGGCGGTAGTCGCGATCGCGGGAATCGGTGAACATGCCACCGCGCTCCCCTTCGAGACGATGCCGGGCGGCATCTGCACGACGGTCGTAATCGGACTCTTCCCGGGAAGACTCGGCCGCGGACTGCTGCTCGGCAGGAGCCTCATTGAACAAGGTAGAACCTGCTGCAGGTGCCGGAGTAGCGGCTGCCTGTGGCTGCTGCGCGCCTGCCGCAGCGTTGACGTTCGCGGTGTTGTTAGCGGTGCCGTCAAATCCGGCTGCGACAACAGTCACTCGAACTTCGTCGCCGAGGTTATCGTCGATGATGGTGCCGAAGATCAGGTTGACCTCAGGGTCGGCCTGCTGCTGGACCATTTCAGCGGCCTGGTTAACTTCGAGGAGACCCAAATCGGAGCCACCAGCGAAGGACAACAGCACACCCTTGGCACCTTGCATCGTGGATTCGAGCAGTGGCGAGTTGATTGCCTGCTCGGCAGCGGTAAGCGCGCGGTTCTCGCCGCGTGCAGAACCGATGCCCATGAGAGCGGAGCCAGCATCAGCCATCACGGAGCGTACGTCCGCAAAGTCGACGTTGATCATGCCCGGGGTGGTGATCAGGGAGGTAATACCCTGAACGCCGTTGTAGAGCACCTCATCGGCAGAGCGGAACGCATCCATCATGGACAGCGAGGAATCGCCGAGCTGCAGCAAGCGATCATTCGGGATCACGATGAGAGTGTCACACACCTCGCGGAGCGCATCGATGCCCTCGACAGCCTGCTTGGTGCGACGCTGTCCCTCGAACTTGAACGGCCGGGTAACCACACCAACAGTCAGCGCGCCCTGCTTCTTAGCAATGTTCGCCACTACCGGGGCAGCGCCAGTACCAGTGCCGCCGCCTTCACCTGCGGTGACGAACACCATGTCAGCACCCTTGAGGGTCTCTTCAATTTCAGACTTGTGGTCCTCGGCAGATGCCCGACCAACCTCAGGGTTTGCGCCAGCGCCCAGGCCACGAGTGGCTTCGCGCCCAATGTCTAGCTTCACGTCTGCGTCGGAGAACATCAGCGCCTGAGAGTCAGTATTGATGGCGATGAACTCGACACCCTTCAGACCTTCTTCAATCATGCGATTGACAGCGTTAACGCCACCGCCGCCGACACCGACGACCTTTATAACGGCCAAGTAATTGTTCGGAGAGGTCATGTGCTTCTCGTCTCGCCTTTCGAAGTTTCCGGATGCTCGCGCCAGAGTTGTGTGGTTTAAATGCTTTCGCGCCGGGCTAAGCCGACCTTAAGCGTTTGTGCTTTCCATCTTCTAAGAAACTCGCCAAAAATGTGGGGACATTTCTCTTGGCGTGTCGGTACCCTCAACTAGAGGTTTAGGGTTTTGACGTGCTCTTTCTTCCCGATCAGGGAAGGACGGTGACCATCCCTGGCGCGCTGACATTCCAGCGCGCGCCATCCCGCTGAATCACCGTAGAGGTTGCCTTAGCTTTGTCATGCGCCTGCTCGGTGGAGCCCCAGTAGACTTCCTTGCCACCTGCAAAATGCAGGCGAAGTTCGAAGCGGTTCGGAGCGTCCACGCGTTCTAGTTTCTCGCGCGCCCCCGGGTCCAAGGCGGTGATCGCCGTGGCGACGTCAGCAAACAACACCGGGTCATCCTCTTTGGTGCCGGTTACTTCCGTACAGCCCAGTGGCGGCGTCTCAATAACGAAAGGCCGACCCGTTGCGTCGAAAAGATGCTCCCCGTCACTGCGACGCGCAAACATCAGCGCCTGACGCTCCTCCACTGTCACCTTGACGGTGTCCGGCATCGCCCGATCGACGGACACCTTGGCAATCCAGGGCAGCTGCGCCACATTGTGAGCCGCAGTAGTGGTGTTTACCCGAATCAATGGCGTGCCAAGGGCAACGCTGCTCGCGGCGTCGATTTCCTCTACTGCGGTGTGACTGTTGCCGCTCACCTCAATCTTTGCCACTTGAAACAAAGGTAGAAACAGCGCTGCGACGACGGCAAGCGCCGCCACCAAGTTCACTCCAAGGCCAATTCCCAGGCCCAACTTGCGGGACTTCTTCATCTAGGCCAGCTCATTCAGGATCGCTTGCGCCGCCATAGTCACGCTCCCGGCCCCCATAGTCAAGATCAAATCATCTGGGCGCGCAATCTCACGTACTACCGTGGCAACCCGATCAAACTCCGGCACATAATGCACCGGCTTGGTCACCTTTTCTGCGATGAGCTGACCGCTCACACCTGCTACTGGCTGCTCTCGAGCACCATAAATGTCCAGCACCACAACCTCATCCGCCAAGGAAAGTGCGGCGGCAAATTCTTCCGCGAACTCGATGGTGCGCGAGTAGAGGTGTGGCTGGAACGCCACCAGCACGCGCCCAGCGCCCTCCGCAGCTACCTTCTGCTGGGAAGCCTCCAACACTGCAGCAACCTCAGTGGGGTGATGAGCATAATCATCAAACACGCGGACTCCGGCAAACTCACCCGCAGTAATGGTGCCGCGGTGCTCGAAGCGACGACGCACTCCGGTAAATTCCGTCAGCCCAGCGGCGAGCTTTTCGGCATCGCCCCCGACCAGGATCCCAGATATCAAAGCGGCCGCCGCATTAAGTGCCATATGCGCACCCGGAATATGCAGATCAACGTCCAGATCCTGGCCCGCCACACGCATTCGCACTGCGGATCCAAAGTCAGTGGCCGCTAGGTTGGTGATCTCCACCCCCACCGGCACCTCGGGATAGTTCGCGACAGCCTCGCTCGTGCCATAGCCGAGCACTGCGATGCCCCGCTGCATCGTCCGCACAGCCAGCGCGGCGGCGTGGGGATCATTGAGACAGGCAACTAAGGTTCCGCCAGCGGGAATGCGATCTGCAAAGTCATCAAATACCTGGAAGTAGGCTTCGTGGGTCTTAAAGAAGTCCAAGTGATCTGGCTCGATGTTGGTCACTACGGCAACATAGGGCTCATAGCGCAGCAGCGAAGCATCCGACTCGTCGGCTTCTGCCACAAAGGCATCTCCGGTGCCGTGATGCGCGTTGGTGCCCGCCTTGCTGAGCTGGCCACCGATAGCAAAGCTAGGATCCAGGCCTGCCGCCTGCATTGCGACGACGGTCATCGAGGTAGTGGAGGTTTTGCCGTGCGTGCCGGCCAGCAATACTTGCTTGTACCCAGTCATGAGCTCTGCCAGCAGATCAGAACGCCGAATTACCGGAATTCCGGCCTCCCGCGCACCTGCTAACTCCGGGTTATCCTGCGGAATCGCCGCAAAGGACGTCACCACCACCGTCGGCAGTTCACCCGAAAGCTCAAGGTTCTCGGCAGCGTGGCCAATCGCAACCTTGGCCCCCGCCGAAGTAAGAGCCAATATGATTCGAGAATCCTTGGCATCGGATCCGGTAACCGTCATCCCGCGATCCAATAGGATACGGGCCAAACCGGACATGCCAGCGCCACCGATGCCGATGAGGTGGACTCGAGAAAGGTCAATGGGGGCGTTCACGGTGCTTGAGAATCCAATCTAACTAAGAGTGATAACTATTTTTTGTTAGAAGCAACATCAGCAACGATGCCTGCCACTTCTGTTGCTGCCTGCCCAAATCCGGTGGATTGCGCAGCGCGGATCATGTGAGAGCGAAGATCGTCGTCGCGAAGCAATGCGATGACGCTTTCCGCCAGCTTCTCGCCGGTGAGCTCAGCGTCGTCGATAAGCTGCGCTCCCCCAGCCTCCACCACCGGCATCGCGTTGAGCGCCTGCTCACCGTTGCCGTGTGGCAGAGGCACATACAAAGCTGGGATTTCCGCCGCGGTAACCTCAGCCACGGTCATCGCACCAGCACGACTCACCACGAGGTCAGCCACAGCGTAGGCCAAATCCATCGTGTCGATATATGGCACCGGGACGTAACCCGGGAAGCTCTCCGGGGCACTGTTCTTTTTGCCATAAGCATGGAGGATCTGGAATCCGGCCGCAACGATTTCTGGAGCAGCCGTCAGCAGCGCCTGGTTGATTGAACGTGCACCCTGCGAACCGCCAGTGACAAGCAAAGTCTTCTTGCTGGAGTCAAGCCCCCACTTCGCGAATCCGGCTGCACGCTTTTCCCAGGAGGCTTTCTCTGTGAGGGAGGCTTGGATCGGCACACCGACTACCTTGCCCTTCATGCCAGAGTTAGCTACCGCATTCAGGCCGGTACCTCCCAGCCAGACACCGAGCTTGTTAGCCAGACCTGCACGAGCATTGGCCTCGTGGATGACAAAAGGAATCTTGTTTAGCTTGGCTGCCAAGTAGGCAGGTGCGGAAACATAGCCGCCGAATCCCACCACTACGTCGGCTTCGGCTTGGCGCAGGATCTCCCGGGTTTGCTTTACCGCACGCAGCACGCGGAACGGCAGTTTGACCAGGGCGATACCAGGTTTACGTGGCACGGGCACCGGGTCAATTAGCTCCAGCTGGAAGCCACGCGCAGGGACAAGCTCACGCTCGAGACCTTTAGCAGTACCCAGGGTGACCACCCTGGCATCATGCTCGGTGACGAGTGCGTCTGCGACGGCAAGCGCAGGCTCAATATGACCGGCGGTGCCACCGCCGGCAACAACTACTGACAATCCTGACTTGGCCATAGCTATCCTTTCCTCTTCCGAACAGGTCGCTGCTGATTCTTAGGCTGTGCCACTCGCGAACCCTCCTGTCGGAGCGGTGTCTGCCGCACCCCATCGCCACGCTGAGTGCGGGTCTCCTGACGCCGACTTTGCCTGCGTTGTTCGCTTCTGGAGTCGACGCTACCACCGCGCACTCCACGTGGCTCGAGGTCACGATCACTGACTCGACGCGTCACCGGTTCCCGGCGCGGAGCTTCTTTGCTCTTAGCCCGAGTGGAACTATCTCCCGCACCGATTTCCACATCCCGGATTTTCGGCTCCTTCAGACGCAACAGCTGATCCACCAACGGCCGACCATAGTTTTGCATCGCCGAAATCGCTTCCGGCTCGTGGCGTGCACAGCTCGCTAGCAACCCCATGGAACCGAGGGTGATGATCGCCGAAGTACCTCCGGCAGAAAGCATCGGCAGCTGAATGCCGGTGACCGGGACGAGCCCAATTACATAAGAAATGTTAATGAATGCCTGCGCCACCACGCTGGCCGTCAGCGAGGCTGCCAGCAGGCTCATGAACTTGTTGTGGGAGTTCATCGCGCAACGGATGCCATAGAAACCGAGCAGCAGAAACGCCAGGATGACCAGCGCGCCGCCCCACAGCCCGATTTCCTCACCGATAATCGCGAAGATGAAGTCGTTCTTCGCTTCCGGCAAGTAGAACCATTTTGCGCGCGACTGCCCCAGACCAACACCAAACGCTGACCCGTCCGCTAGGGAGAGAAAGCCTTGGTAAGACTGGAAAGAATTGGAATGGGTATCTTCAAAACGCCCGAACAAGGCATCGAAGTACACGGTGAAACGCTGGGAACGGAAACCGCCTCCCATCATCAGAGCGACGGCGCCGAGCGCTGCCAATCCGCCTGCGGCAACTAGGTAACGCCAGTCGATGCCAGCGAAAAACACTACGATGCCCACCATCATGAAGAAGGTCAACGCCATACCAGCATCGCCCTCAGCGGCGATGAGCAACACCATGAGTGCAGCTACACCGGTAAACAGCATGAATCGCCGGTTCGCAGAGACTTGTTCATCCGGAACTCCGAGGAAAGCCGCACCCCAAATCGCGATCGCTACCTTGGCGAACTCGGAGGGCTGCAAGCGCAACGGCCCCAGCACGATCCAGGACTGCGATCCCACTTCCTCGCGACCGGTACCGATGCCTGGAATGAGCACTGCGACCAACAAAATGACTGCGATGAGCATCAACCACGGCGCTATCCGACGCACGGAAGCAGGCTTGATACGCATAGCCGCCCACATGACGAACAAACCAATAATGACCATGAGAACCTGGCGGATCGCGGTATCCCACACCGAGCTACCATCGACAACCGACCAGGTCATAGAAGAGCTGAACACCATGATCACTCCCAGCCCCGTAAGGAAAGCTACGGAGATCATGATCATGGTGTAGTTGGCCAAGGGCCGGGCATTCAAGTCCGCCACGATGCCTGTGATCTTCTGCCATAGGCCCTGGCGGGGGTTCACGTTCGTCGCGGTCATGGGCTCACTCCTTCTCGCTTGGCTTGCTCAAGGCTTGGGCTGCGGCGGCGAACATGTCTCCGCGTTGCCCCATTCCGCTGTACATGTCCAGTGAGGCAGCCGCTGGCGCTAGTAACACAGTATCGCCGGCAGCCATCACCGTGGCCGCGGCTGCTACTGCTTGCTCCATCGCTGCTGCGGGCTCCGCGGTATCGATCAGCGTGATCGATAAGTCTGGGCGGACGGCAGTGAGGGCGTCGGCAAGCACTCGCCTATCGACGCCCAGCAGCACCGCATGCTTGATGCGAGCCGCGTGCTTGGTCACCAATTCGCTGACATCAGCGTCTTTGAGTTGTCCGCCAGCTACCCACACAATGCTCTCCAGCCCACGCATCGCGGTGTCCGCGGCGTGCGGATTGGTCGCCTTCGAGTTGTCGATGAAGGTAACTCCCGCCATCTCATGGACCACTTGACCACGATGCCCAGATACCTCAAAACCGGCCAGTGCCTGGGCGATAGCCTCTCCGGACACACCGAGCGCCCGAGAGATACCGGCTGCTGCCAAGGCGTCGAGTTGCCCGGCAGGACCTGCAGGAGAGATCTCTGTGGCAGGGGCCAAAACCTCACGGGAGCTGAAAGCACAATCCACCAGCTTGTCTGCTGCAACACCGAGCTGTTCTGTCTCGGGCTCGGCCAAGGTGAATCCGACAGTGCGGACGTCGGCAAGCTGCCGCGAAGCCCTCAGAAGCGCGACCTGTTCCAGGACCGCCGCATCATCCGCGCCAAAAATGGCAACTTCAGAGAGCAAGACTTTAGCTTTCGCGGCCGCGTACTCGAGGAAAGATCCATGCCAATCAATATGGTCGTCGGCAATATTCAACAGGCACCCGACGGCCGGACGCAGCGTGTCAGACCAGTGGAGTTGAAAACTGGAAAGTTCCGCAACCAAGACGTCGATACGATCGGTGGCTTGTAGAGCATCTCCGATGGCGACGCCAATATTGCCGACGGACGCAGCTTTGATACCACCTGCCTGCAGCATCGCAGTGGTCATCGCAGTAGTGGTGGTTTTGCCGTTGGTCCCGGTAATAGCAACCCAGGTATGTGGCTCCCCGAATGCCCCTGCTTGATCTAAGCGCCACGCTAGCTCAACATCGCCGATCACCGGGATGTTCGCCTCGCCAGCAGCTACCAGCAGCGGGGTCCGCGGGTTCCACCCTGGTGAGGTGACGATCATGGAAAAATCATGCAGCCGCGTCCTCGCATCAGCAACGCTGAGGTGGGACACCCCCAGCGCCTCTGCAATGCGCAGCCGGGCGGTTTCATTGTCATCGGCGACGCTAACGTTCACACCCAGCTGAACCAGCATCCGGGCACAGCCCACGCCGGAAACACCGGCGCCGGCAACCAAGACTTCACCGCTGAGATCTGGAGGAAGCTGGAAAGTGGTCATGGGTTAGACTCCTGCCGCAGACAGCCAGTCGCTGTAGAAGATCGCCAGGCCTGCCATGCAAGCCATCGCGGTCAGCAACCAGAAACGGATAACGACGGTCGTTTCGGCCCAGCCGCCGTTTTCAAAGTGATGGTGGAACGGCGCCATTCGGAAGAAGCGCGTACCGCGCGTACGGAACACCGCTACCTGGATAACCACCGAGGCTGCCTCAATGACGAAGAGTGCACCGATGATCACCATGAGCAACTCCGTGCGGGAGGCCACAGACAGGCCTGCTACCAGACCGCCCAGTGCCAAGGAACCGGTATCACCCATGAAGATCTTGGCTGGTGCGGCATTCCACCACAGGAAACCGGCACACGCGCCAAGTCCAGCAGCGGACAGTACGGCCAAGTCGAGCGGATCCCGCACTGCGAAGCACCCTGGCTCCACGGTGACATCACAAGAGTTCCGGAACTGCCAGAACGTGATGATGGTGTAAGACCCCATCACCATCGCGGTGGTTCCAGCGGCCAAACCATCAAGGCCATCAGTGAGGTTCACTGCGTTGGACCAAGCGGAAATCAGCACATAGATGAAAAGCAGGAACACGATGGTGCCCAAGATTCCGCCACCCAAAGCGATATCGAAGGTGTCAATATCACGCAGGAAAGACAGGTGGCTGGACCCCGGGGTAAGCCCATGGTCGTCTGGGAATTGCAAGATGGCATAGCCAAAAAGCAGGGATACGGCCAACTGGCCGATGAGCTTCGCTTTCTTGTTCAGGCCCAGGTTTCGCCCCATCGCGAGTTTGATGTAGTCATCAGCAAAACCCAATCCTCCCAATGCCAGCATCAGGGAGAGCACCAACAAACCGGTGGCGGTGAATGCTTGCATGCCGGTAGCTAACGCATAAAAGTTCGCAGCCAGATATGCCAAGACGATGCCGCTCAGGATGGCGATGCCACCCATGGTTGGGGTGCCGCGCTTGCGCATATGCGAACGTGGCCCGTCTTCCCGGATTTCTTGCCCCAAGCCCTCGGCGCTGAAATAGCGGATCAACAACGGAGTCATGAAAATGGCAACGAGAAAGCTCACTGCTCCGCTAATAATGATCTGAGTCACAATAGTCTACTTATCCTCATCTTTGCGCGAGCGACTAGTTCGCTGCGCCGCTATTCTTAGCAAGCTGATCGGCTGCACTTTGTCCCAACAATCCCTCTGCAACGCGCCACAATCTGGCGGAATTTGAGGCCTTAACCAGGACAACATCCCCTGGTCTCAGCTCGCGGTCCACAACGTTGATTGCGGCGTCGGCAGAATCGACGGTCATGGTAGTTATACCCCGTTGCTCTGCCGAAGTGGCTAAGGCATGGCTGTTGACGTCACCGCCAACAACAACAAGCCGGTCTACCTGCATCTTCACCAAGACCTCAGCCAACGCTTCGTGTTCGGTGATGGCGTTGTCCCCGAGCTCACCCATTTGTCCTAAGATTGCCCAGCTGTGGACGTCGTTACGCCCATGCGCGGTGTAGGAAAGCGCCGCGATCCCAGCCCGCATCGAGTCTGGGTTGGCGTTGTAGGAATCGTTGATGATGGTCACGCCATCCGCGCGGGTCTGTACATCCATGCGGTTCGCAGAAGCAGTGTGGTGCGATGACAGCGCCGCGGCCACCTGCTGAGCGCTCAGCCCGGCTGCGATACCAACGGCCGCAGCCGCTAGTGCGTTAGACACCTGGTGCTCACCAAAGACTTGCAGGCTTACCGGATACGCTTGCGTTGTTCCTGCGACGTGGAGGTTGAAGCTCGCTCGTGCGACTTCATCCAGGCGGATGTCGGTAGCGTAATAGTCCGCAGGCTCGCGGACCGAGGTGTACACCACGCGTGCCGACGTCCGCCGTGCCATCGCTTTGACAAAGCTATCGTCCGCATTCAACACAGCCAGGCCATCAGCCGGCAAAGACTCGATGAGCTCTCCCTTAGCCTGGGCGATGTTTTCCCGACTGCCGAACTCACCCAAGTGGGCGGTTCCTACATTCAAAACCACGCCGATGCGAGGCGGAGCGATCTCCGCCAAGCGAGCAATGTGGCCGATACCGCGGGCAGACATTTCCGCTACCAAGAATCGCGTTTCTTCATCGCAGCGCAGTGCAGTGTAGGGGTGCCCGATTTCATTATTGAAAGATCCAGGGGGCGCCACCGTTGCGCCAGCGTTGCCGAGCACAGTAGCCATCAGGTCTTTCGTAGACGTCTTGCCAGCAGATCCTGTCACACCGACAACCGTCAAGCCACTGTCCGCTGCGCAGCGCTCGATCACGAACCGGGCCAGCCGGCCGAGAGCGGCCAGTACGGCTGCCATAGCTTCGGCTTTTTCCCCAGCCATGGCAAAGGCATCCGCATTCGAGGTGGGAACCTCAGTGCTAGGAACGACGATTGCCGGCACTCCAACATCCCGGGCGGCTAATACGGCTACTGCGCCTGCCTGGATTGCCTGTTCAGCAAAGTCATGACCATCTACCCGCTGGCCTGGCAGCGCTACGAACAAGGAGCCGGGCTGCAGTTTGCGCGAATCGAATTCCACGCTTGAAGTCACTTGGGTAGCTTGGTCGGCGCCGCCGCTGAGGGTCCCTCCGACCGCATCAGCGATCTGTGCGAGGGTGAGGTTGATCATTTCTTAGCTCCCGTTTCGTTCCGCGCGAGCTCGAAGCGCCTCACGCACATGCTCTCGGTCATCGAATGGATGGTTAACCTCTCCCACCAACTGACCATTTTCATGCCCTTTACCGGCAACGATAATCGCATCGCCTTCTTGTGCCCACTCGACAGCGGCAATAATAGCCTCTCCCCGATCGCTGATTTCGATGACGCTCGGGTTATGTGCTGCCGTGGCCAGTGCGTTATGTGCGCCCTCCAGGACAGCGGCGCGAATAGTGGCGGGATCTTCCGAGCGTGGATTGTCATCCGTGACCACCACATAGTCTGCAATGCCTACCGCAGCAGAACCCATAATGGGCCGCTTGGTGGCGTCTCTGTCGCCGCCGGCACCGAGTACCACTGCAACTCGTCCCTGCACTTGCGTCTTAACGCTCTCGAGCACAGCACTGACAGCAGCTGGCTTATGGGCGTAGTCCACGACTGCGAGGAAGTTCTGGCCCTCATCTATCCGCTCCATGCGACCCGGCACACCGACCTCGGCAATACCAGCGATGAAAGCTGCAATGTCAGACTCGACCTGATGGGCAATAGCAATCGCGAGCGTTGCATTGGCCACGTTGAACTGCCCCGGCAGCGCAAGCTGTACCTGATGATCGCGACCTGCGCAGGAGACGGTGAATTCCTGGATTCCAGCTGGGCTAGTAACTACGTCGCCAGCACACACATCTACCGCTCCCCCCTGGGAGCTCACGGTGACGGCTTCACCGGCGACCTCGACCATCCGGGCACCCCACTCATCATCGACCATGATGACCGCTCGCTCAGCGCGCGCAGGAGAACCAGCGCGGAAAAAGCCAGCTTTCGCCTCGAAATATTCTTCCATTGTGTTGTGGAAGTCTAGGTGGTCTTGAGAAAGATTTGTAAAACCACCTACGGCGAACTTAGTGCCGGTGATTCGGCCCAGGGAGATCGCATGGCTGGACACTTCCATCACCACATGCGTGCACCCTTCGGAAAGCATCATGGCGAAGAGTTCCTGCAGCTTGGGAGCCTCGGGAGTAGTCAGCTTCGAGGGCACTGCGACACCGTTAATTCGGGTTCCCGTAGTACCGATAATGCCGACCTTATGTCCCAGCGCCATCAGCCCGGCTTCCAAGAGATAAGTAGTGGTGGTCTTTCCGGAAGTTCCCGTCACGCCGAGAACAGTCATGTCCTCCGAGGGGTGCCCGTAGACCGCCGCGCTCACCGGACCGAGTATCGACCGCACATCTGCCACGCTAATGACGGGCCGGGTCTCTCCACTATCTTGCAGAATTTTTAGACCGTCTTCGTCGGTGAGGATCGCAGCAGCCGGAGTGCCGGCAGCATACTTAGCTCCATGGGCGTGCAGTCCCGGCAGCGCTGCGAACAGGGAGCCGGCTTTAAGCTCACTGGAGTTCAGCGTGATGTGGTCGAAGACGAGATCAGCCACGTCGCCGCCGTTGAGGCGCCCGCCGCTCAGTGCGAGCACTTCATTAATTGTGACAGTCACGTTCCTCATTCTCCTTATTGTTTTTGTTCTGTATCTAATTATTGAGTCTGTCAGTGCGCCTGCAGAATGAGCTGGCCCTCGGCTGGCCGGGAAAGCGGCACGTTGTCGCGGTTGAGTAGCCAGGATCCGATGTCGTGGAACAACGGAGCTGCGCTTTGTCCGCCGTCGCTATGCACGCCACGTTCCGGCTCATCCAGCATGATGCCAACCACGAAGCGCGGGTCATCAGCCGGGGCAATGCCAGCGAAAGTGATCCAATACTTGCTATTGGAATAGGACTGGGTGACGGGATCTACCTTCTGGGCGGTACCAGTTTTGCCGGAGACCTGGTAGCCGTCGATAGCTGCACCTGGGCCGGTGCCCATTTGCACTCCGGTGGGATCCTTCTGGGTGACAGAACGGAACATGTCTGTGACCACCTTGGCGGTGTTTTCACTGACTACGCGAGTGCGCGCCGGCTCTGGCTGTTGCTGCACCGTGCCATCTGGATTGGTGATCTTCTTAACGATGCGTGGCTCGATACGCTCGCCACCGTTAGCCATCGTTTGGTAGATGCTAGTCATTTGCAACAGGGTCATGGACATGCCCTGGCCGATCGGCAAGTTAGCGAAAGTACCGCCGGACCATTGGGAGCGGTCCGGAACTAGTCCCTCAGATTCGCTAGGCAGCTCGACGCCAGTGACACGTCCGAGCCCAAACTTCTCCAGATACTCCGCATAGCGATCCTCACCAACCCGTTCGGCCAGCATCAGGGTGCCAACGTTGGAGGACTTACCAAAGATTCCTGTGGTGGTGTACTGTGCGTCGCCGTGCTCCCAGGCATCGCGGACCGTCACACCAGACATGTGGATGGAGCCGGGAACGGTGAGTACCTCGTCCGGTGTGGTCACGCCGCCCTCAATCGCTGCGGCAGCCGTGATGATCTTAGCCACGGAGCCCGGCTCGAATGGGTGCGTGACAGCCGGGTTGTCAAAACTCCGGCCCTTTTCAACCTGCTTTTCGATGTCCCCGTTCGGGTCTATGGTGTCCGAGTTAGCCATCGCCAGAACTTGGCCGGTTTTCACATCCAGCACCACGGCTGAAGCTTCCTTAGCCTTGGAATTCACCTTGGCTTGTTCCACCTGCTGCTGCACATAAGTCTGCAAGTCTAGGTCGAGGGTGAGCTCGACTTCCGCGCCGTCCGTCGCCGGAATGTGATCGCGGGAGGTACCTGGGATGGATTGGCCATCCGCGGACACATCCTGCGTCAACCGTCCATCGAGCCCAGCAAGCATCGCATCTGAGCTTGCTTCGAGCCCGAACTGGCCTTCGCCGTCCATGGAGATCTTGCCGACCACGTTTTCTCCGACTGCCCCATTCGGGTACTGCCGGATGTCTTGGTGGTCCGCAGCCACGCCTTTGAACTTCTGGGCGATGTCTGCGGCAACATCGGGATCCACGTTGCGAACCAAAACCTCGTAGTGGCTGTCCGCGCGGATCTTCCGCTTAATGTCATCGCCGTTAACTTTGTTTGTGGAGCCTCCGGATTCCGAAATGATCTTCGGGATCTCGGTAGCCATCCGCTCAATTTCCTCATCGAGCTTTTGTTCCAGTACGCCGTCGAGTTGATCCTCGGGAATCGCGGACAATTGCCCTTCGGTAGCAAGCCGCTGTCGAGCGCGTTCTTTGATCTCATCGCGGAGTCGATCTGGTGAGACCGTCAGGGACCGTGCCTGCATGGTGTACGCCAGCAGATTGCCCTCATGATCGGTGATTGCGCCGCGACGAGCAGGGTCAACGTACACGCGGGTGCGCTGTTCCTCCGCTTTGGCCTGAAACTCTGGGCCCCACACGATCTGTACCCAGCCGAGGCGCGCCACGAGCAGGCCTGCTACGACGACGGCAACGCCGCGGGCAAATTTGAGCCTGCGGTTAGGGTCACGCTTGTTGGTGCCATCGGCGGCGCCCAGCCGCATGGAAGGGCCCGGCGCTTCTCGACGCCCATAATCGTCATCCCATGTTGGAGCTGCGCTGTCGCGGCGGGCATCAGCGTCAAATCGGTCTGAAGACAAGTCGCGAGACGAATATCCCCTCCCCGATGGGGAGGAGGGACGCGAATGTGACCGGCCTTTGCGGGGCGGGGTCATCTAGCTCCTTACTCCATCCCGCTGGTTCCAGCGCCGCGAGCACGTGGTGCATATGGTGCTACACCTGGCACCGTGGCACCGTTTTGCGGAATCGGTTGAATGTTCTCCGTTACGGCCTTGATTTCATTCGGATTGCTGGACGCCTGCTGTGGGCGACTCTGCGCACCGTTGACATCAATAATAGGACGAACAGCTGCTGGATCACTGGGACGCTGCTCCGTAATTGCGCCATCTTTTTCCACGGCAAGGATTCCCGGTTGCTCGGCCACGACCATCTTGTGGTCAGCTGCTACACGTGCAACTTCTGCGGCAGCACGAGTGGCCTCCACATCGCGGTTGAGGGTTTCCAGCTGGTTGTCCAACTGCTGTTCCTGCGCGTTGAGTTCCTGGAGGTGAAAGGCCTGCTCGGTGGACTTGCCCGAGAGCAGCATCGCCGCTGCAATCGCAAACATGATCAGTACTACGATTCCGATGGCAAGGTTCGTGCGATGCGGATTGGCCTTTTCGACCACAACACGGCGCCCGCGAACCGATACCACCTGCTGTGAACCAAGTCGACGCTGGAAACGACGCGTTGGGGTTGGCTGCAACCGGGACGGAGTTTGTGGGCGATCAAGGAGCGCAGTTGCCGCGCGCTGAGTACGCACTGGGGCCTGCGGATTGCGGTGCTGCTGTCCGCGCTTCGGGGTACGTGGCGGGGTGATGACACTCATTAGAATTCTCCTCCGTCAGTGTGCGCAATGCGTTCGACCGCCCGCACGCGGACCGGTGCGGAACGTGGGTTTTCGTTGATTTCTGCTTCGGTAGCCGTCTCCGCACCTCGCGTAACGAGTGCGAACTGGGGCGCAGTGCCCGGCAAATCCATCGGCAACCCCGGCGGGGTTTTCGACTTACTCAGCTCAGCCAGCTGCTTCTTCACGATTTTGTCTTCCAACGACTGGTAGCTCATGAACACCACTCGCCCACCCAATGCCAGGCGTTCGCAGATCATGGGGATGACATTCGCCAGAGCATCCAGCTCAGCGTTGACCTCTACCCGCAGCGCCTGGAAGGTGCGCTTGGCGGGATGTCCACCTGTGCGCCGGGTTGCCGCAGGAATCGTCGCATAGAGCAACTCCACAAGTCGGGCCGACGTACTAAACGGCTCCTTCTCGCGTTCCCGGAGCACCGCGG
Source organism: Corynebacterium sp. H128 (assembly GCF_037482625.1). NCBI lineage: Bacteria > Bacillati > Actinomycetota > Actinomycetes > Mycobacteriales > Corynebacteriaceae > Corynebacterium > Corynebacterium sp. H128. The sequence goes on from NZ_JBBHKW010000010.1 coordinate 62,179, forward strand.
AAGCAATTTTTCCTGCGAAGCGCTCGTCGCCATATGCCTTAAGCACATGCGCCAGCTCGCCATGGGAGTAGGTGTTCAGGACGTCGGCAGCCGTGATGCCCTTGGTCGGGTCCATTCGCATATCCAGCGGCGCGTCCACTTTGTAGGCAAAGCCACGCTCCGGCTGATCGAGCTGCATGGAAGACACCCCGAGATCAAACAAGGCCCCGGCGATGCCGTGTGTGCGAGCGGTATCGAAAATTTCTCCGGCTTCGTTCGAGATGGCGTCCTCGAGGCCGTCGAAACGCGTCTGCACTCCCACGAAGCGGCCCTCGAAGGGTGCTAACCGTTCACGCGCACCGTCCAGCGCGAGGGGGTCACGATCAATGCCGATCACCTTGGCCTGCGGGAATGTACGCAGGAAATGCTCCGTATGCCCGCCGGCACCAAGCGTGCCATCAACAATCACCGCGTTCGCACCAAGCTTCTCGACGCCCGGCCGCAACAAATCTGCCATGCGATCGCGCATCACTGGGACGTGGCCGTGATGAGCCTCAATATCGAAATTTTCCATCCTGTGGCCACCTCCCTTTTGCCGTAGTTGCTTGGGTTACGCTTCGTTGTTCACAGCCCCGATACGTATAGGGCCCTACTCGGAGGGATCGATCTGATGTCGGGGAAGTACACCAGAGCTTTCGACCTCCAAGCAGAGTCCATACACGCACCGCATGGCGCGAGCTTTCTGCCCTATAGCAAGCCACCCAAGATCTCGCCCTCCGCGGAGGAGAAGGAGTCTTCGGTTTCTGCCTGGTAGTTGGACCAGCTTTCGGCATCCCAGATTTCCAAGAAGTCCACCGAACCGATCACGACACATTCTTTGGTCAACCCTGCGTACTGCCGATGCGTGGCCGCCAAGGTGATTCGCCCCTGGGAGTCCGGCCGTTGCTCGTCAGCACTCGCAGCGAGGTTTCGAATGAATGCGCGTGCTTCTGGGTTCGTACGAGAGACCATGGCCGCTTTGCGGGCACGTTCCTCGAATTCCGCCTTCGGGTAGATCGCAAGGCTGTGATCTTGCCCTTTGGTGACCATCAATCCACCTGCGAGCTCCTCGCGGAACTTTGCGGGCAGTGTCAGTCGCCCCTTGTCATCGAGCTTTGGGGTGTAGGTACCTAGGAACATTCCCGGACCCACCTTCCTTCAAGCTTTGAACAAGTTCGGGAGTTGAACTTCTTTGGCTGCTGGCGAGTTGATTCCATCCTCGTTGGGTACCGATTCAAGAGTCACCTACCCCAACCACCGAAACCCACAATACCCCACTTTCCCCCACTCACAACCCCTAACACCCCACCACCAATGCCTTCACAAATATAAATGCAGGTGAAAGCACTTTAATGCACTTGAAGAAATTTGGTAACTTTTTGATGCAAAAATCACATTAGCCACATCAGCAACATTGGCAACAAAATGGCGCTGCGGGCTATGCGGCGACCCCATGACATTTCCCCACATCATTAGCGTTTTCCCGCCAACAGGAATGCAGAGTGGGGCAAAGTGGGGGAAGTTTCCCTATTTTGAGAAAGCCGGCCACTTCCAAGGCGGAAAGAAGGAGTCAAGATGGCTATAGACGCCCCGTTTGGGCATAGAAAAACCCCTGGGATCATCCAACACATTGATCCTCAGGGAGTTTTCGTTCTAGCTCTTACTGACCTTCTTCAAAGCGACTACGAAAGCGCTCATCCATGCGGCCGGTAAACCCAGAGCCGTTACTCGGTTTACGTTGGCGGACACTCTGGGGTCGCGATAGGGGCACGACCCTATCATTACTTCGCAGCATCCAAATTCCAGAGCCGAGCATAGTTAAGAAGCCGACCGCACTAAGCCCTACAAACCACAAGGTTTCTTGACTCAGGGCGATTCCGCCGATGAGAAACACGAGACCGAGCACAAAAATGGCTACGCCCTTCAGGGAGAACTCAAAACGCGATTCCCCAGCTACACTAGATACCGTGGCACCAAATTTGGGATCTTCAGCCAAGAGAGACTGTTCGATTTCCCGAAGTGCACGCAACTCTTGTTCAGATAGCGACACTGTTTCCTCCAATCGACCACGGGCAACGATTCCACACCTACGCCCTTATACTCCCCTTAACGTCCACCCTATCGGGAAAGTTCCCTGCGCTAGAAAAAACTGCACAGTTCCTTAAGCCGCGATTGCCCCAGCAAACACGCCTCCCTCAACTTCATCCAGAAACTGCTCAACTAGTTCAAGAAGCCCCGCCACCATTTGAGGCTCCACCTCTGTCTCAAGCCCATTAATTGCCCGCGACCGCATCCGGGAATAAGGCTTAAAAATCGCCGCCCATTCTCCACCCCGCGAATCAACCAGCTCTAGCTGCGCCCAGGCGCTAGAAGGTCGACGGCGTCGATTAGCAACAGCAGATCCAGCGACACACGCCCCAGCAGTGCGCAACGCAGCCTGGTACGCAAATTCCAGAGCGCTCGCATAGTCTCCGGCTTGATATGCCTCAAGAGCATCTCTAATTAACACCGAAGCACGGCTAATAAATCCAGCCTGCTTACCGTAATACTTAGAGATTGACCTCGTTGTCGCCGATACCACCGTTGCCATGCGAACCACGTCCTAATACTTGTTCTACGCTGCTATTACCCACACCTTAAAAGTCAAGCCGGACACCACCATCTCCAATTTAGAACATACTTTCTAATCGGCAGATAAAACACCTGCTTACACTCCATATTCTACGCCCGAGTCATCAACAAAAACAACGGTTTTCCAACTCTGAGCCAACAATCATGCTTCGATAGTCATGTGCCTGTAAAAATCCGCCGACTCGACCGCATCGAGTTTGCCCACCATGTTCCGCAACTCGTCGACCTGTACATGGACGCCATGAACTACGACGACAACTTGCGAGCTACGTGGATTCAGTCATGGCGGCAACACGCCTCCAATGCCGGTTTCGTAGCCGTGGTCGCATACGACGAAGAACAGTTACTCGGTATCGCCCATGGGCATTCCGGTAATCCCATGAACTGGTGGCACCTACAGGTACAAAACGGCCTCATCACCACCGGCAAACATGACCTCCATCGCCGGAAACTCATCAACTACTTCGAACTCTCCGAGATCCACGTCCGCCCCGGCGAACAAGGAAGAGGAATCGGTACCGGTCTACTGCGAGAGCTGCTCGCAGAAAACCGGCATCCGTGTGTGATGCTGTCAACGCCGGAAGTGGCCGAGGAACGCAACGGCGCCTTCGGTCTCTACCGAAAATTTGGCTTTGAGGACATCCTGCGAAACTTCATCTTCAGCGGCGATGCCCGCGAGTTTGCGATACTCGCGGCACCACTACCACTCCGCGAGAACCAACCCACATAGCACCAGCCGCCGAAATCCGACTTCCATGTTTCGACCCGGAACTAAACCACCCATCGGCGACCTGCAGATTTCCCAACGCCGACAAGCGAAAGTCGGATCATGAAAGTCGGAATTCGGAAAAACCACCAGAACCCGAAGCCCGCGGATTTGAGATACTCGCGGCACCACTACCACTCCGCGAGAACCAACCCACATAGCACCAGCCGCCGAAATCCGACTTCCATGTTTCGACCCGGAACTAAACCACCCATCGGCGACCTGCAGTTTTCCTAACGCCGGCAAGCGAAAGTCGGATCATGAAAGCCGGAATTCGGAAAACCCACCCGATCCAAAAGCACCGGCAACCCAACATCCCAACTAGCCAGCCGGCTGCCACGCTGGGGCCATCCCAAGGTTGTGTAGTACCTCGTGCGTTGCTTTTGCAAAGTTCATTGTCATGAAGTGCAGGTCAGGGACGCCTTCAGCAATGAGTTTTTCCGCCATCTCGGTAGACAGCGCAATCCCCTCTTCGCGAACTGCCGCTGGGCCGCTAGCTGCAGCTTTGTTGAGGCGGACTGCCACCGCAGACGGCAACGTGGCTCCAGAAAGCTCGATCTGTTTCTCAACTGAACGCAGACTGGTGATGGGCATGATTCCCGGTACGAGTGGCTTTGTGCCTTGCTCGGGATCGGCAGCAATCAGGCGATCCCGCAGGCTTAAGAAGTGCTCTGCGTCGAAGAATACTTGGGTGATCGCATAATTCGCCCCGGCGCGCAGCTTTTCCAGCGTGTAGGAAGTATCGGCCTCGAGGTTCGCAGCACGATGATGTCCCTCGGGAAATGCTGCGATGCCGATGTCGAAGTGGGCGGATGCCGGGGTCTTTCGCACGTGCTCGATGAGCTCCTTGGTGTATTCGAGTCCGGCCGGATCCTTGCGCCATTCGCCGAGGGGGTCGCCTGGGGGGTCGCCGCGGAGCGCGAGCAGATTCGTCAGTTCTGCTTGAGCGTAGGCGGAGAGGATTTCGGTTAGCTCGGCAACAGAGTGCTCGACGAGGGTGAGGTGCACGAGTGTCGGCAATGGCATCGCCGCGAGGCGCTTGGCTACTCTGAAGGTGCGGTCACGGGTGGAACCACCTGCTCCGTAGGTGACTGAGGCAAAGCTAACCCCAAGTCGCTGAAAAGCAGTGGCGGCATTCCACAGGCGCATTTCCGCGGCGTCGTCTCTCGGCGGCATGAATTCCACGGAGAATTTGACGCGCGCATCGTTTGGCTCGGCTAGCAGCGTGGAAATTGGGGTATGTCGTGGTTCTGCCATGGCTAGGTATCTTATTGTTATAGAAGTGCTGTTTGCGGGTTTTCCGCAAAAGTAGGGTGCTCGGCCAACTACAAGTGAGGGAAGTGCTGTGACTACTTTCGATTCCCAAGACCTAACGCTGGAGAACATTCCGGCGGCGGTCAATGAGTGCCTCGCGGAGTTTTTCAATTCGCAGCGGGCCGTTGTCGCGGAGATCGACGCGGTGGTCCTCGATGCAGTGTCGCTGCTGGAAGACATGGTGATGGGTGGCGGCAAACGCATGCGTCCGATGTTCGCCTGGGCGGGTTATCAGGGCGCAGGCGGACATGTCGAGGAAGACCCGATGGCAGTGCTGCGGGCGGTGTCGGCGCTAGAGTTCATTCAGGCCTGCGCGCTCATTCACGATGACATCATTGATGCCTCAGATACGCGTCGTGGCTCCCCCACCGTGCACCGCAGGGTGGAGGCCAATCACAACATCAGCGGGTGGGTCGGAGATGCCGCAGACTTCGGCACCGGGGTCGCGATCCTCATCGGAGACCTTGCACTGTCCTGGGCCGAGGAAATGCTGCAGAGTTCGGGACTGTCCGATGCCGCATTGCGCCGGGTCCGCGCCCCGTGGAGCGCTATGAAAACCGAGGTCATCGCGGGCCAGATCCTCGATATCACCGCCGAGAGTTCCGCCAATGAGCGCGCGGACATCGCGGAAAAGGTCAACCGCTTCAAAACCGCCGCGTACACCATCGAGCGCCCGCTCCATATCGGCGCTGCGCTCGCAGATGCTCCTGCCCCGCTTGTCGACGCCTACCGCGCCTTCGGCCATGACATCGGCATCGCGTTCCAACTTCGCGATGACCTCCTAGGAGTCTTTGGAGATCCCAGCATCACCGGCAAGCCTGCTGGCGATGACCTTCGGGAAGGAAAGCGCACAGTGCTGCTAGCGGAGGCGCTGCGTCGCGCGGATGCCGATGCGCCGGCCCATGCCACTGCGCTGCGCACCGGCATTGGGGCCACCGATGACCCGCAGCAACTCGCTGCATTGGCAAGAATCATTGCTGAGTTGGGCGCGGACGATGTCGTCGAAAAGCGAATCGCAGAACTGACGGAGACTGGGTTGCAGCACCTCGAAGGCACCGAGCTGTCTGAAGAAGTGCGCCTGAAGCTGCGCGAATTGGCGATCCGAGCCACGAAGCGACAGGTCTAGCGTGACTTCCTTTTTGCGTACCCCCTGGTTGGGGCTTCTTTCCGCCTGCTTGATCACTATCGCCTCGTTTGGGGCGGGCGCGATCCGCAATCGTGGTGGAGTGCTCGAACACCTCGGGCTTTCACTGTTTGCGTATGGGCACGGCGCTGCCCTGAGCAACGCCCTACTGTGGGTCGGCATGCTGGGGATGATCGCCGCTTGGGTGGTCCTGGGACGACGCCTCCGCCTGGAGCCGGCTGCCATCACCGCAGGCTCACTGCGACGGGTCTTGATCTGGTGGATCGCGCCGCTGACCTTTGCAGCCCCGATTTTGTCCCGCGACGTGTACTCGTATCTGATGCAGGGCGCAATGCTTCGCGACGGCTTCGACCCCTATACCCAAGGCGCAGCCATCAATCCCGGCCCCATGCTGCTGGAAGTTAGCCATGACTGGCGCAATACCACCACCCCTTATGGCCCGCTGCACTTGTGGATCGGCGAGATTATCACCTCGATAGTGGGCGACAACGTCACCCTGGGCGTAGTTCTTTACAAGGTGGTCTCGATCTGTGGCTTCCTGATGATCGCCTGGTCCGTACCACGCATCGCTACCGAGCTGGGGGCCGATCCGCGCTGGGCGTTGTGGCTCGGTGTGGCTAACCCGGTGATGATTTTCCATCTCATCGGCGGCATGCACAATGAGTCCCTCATGGTGGGGTTGGTGAGCGTCGGCGTGCTGTGTGCGATCCGAGACCGCTTCGTTCCCGCGGTAGTACTGGTGGCCATTTCGGTGTCACTGAAAGCAACCGCGGTGTTCGCATTGCCGTTTATGGTGTGGATGGCCATGCGCAAGTTCGCGCATCGCACGAGCGCCGAGCCGAGCATCGCGCAACGTTGTCTGGCATTCGTCCTCAGTGGCGTGTGGATGACCGCCCTGACAGTAGCGGTGGTCGGCGCAGTTACCTGGGCCTCCGGCGCTTCTTGGGGCTGGATTTCGCAGATCTCCGGCAACTCTAAGGTGATCAATCCGCTGGCGCTGCCGTCTTTCGTCGCCGGCGTGCTCACGCCCATCGGACAGCTAATCAACGAGGACATTGATTACAACAACTTCCTCGTATTTACCCGCCCGATCAGCCAGGTGCTGATGCTGGTTGGTTTGGTAACTGTCTGGTGGATATTCCGCAAGAACCGCGTGCGGGCTGTCATGGGCATCGTCGCTGCCTATGCTGTGGCCGTGGTTTTCAACGCGGTAACCCTGCCCTGGTACTACACCAGCTTGCTCAACCTAGTCGGGACGTTTCCACAGCCGGTTAAGGTGCGTCGGCTCACCACAATGCTCTCCGTGGTGATTGCCGCATCCTTCACAGGCAGCGGCAATCACATGTTGTATAACATCACCTGGATGGCGGGAGTCGTTGTTGGCGCTTGGCTGCTAACCCAATTTGTTTTCGGTGAGGAAGCAGCCCAGCGGTCGGCCTAAATGGCCATCGACTGCGCGCGCCGCATCACTTCCCGAGCGAGGTGACCGTGCAGCGCATCCACCGGGCGTCCGGGTAGCGAATCATCGTCAGTAAACAAGTAGCCGATGATTTCTTCGTCGGTGTAGCCGCCATCGCTGAGGAGCGCGATTACACCGGGGACAAATTTCACCAGGTGGCCGTCCTCGGCAAGGAAGCGCTCCGGCAAGTATTTGACGCCATCACGGTTAACTGCGATGAGCTGGCGCTCACGCAACAGGTGGAAAACTCGGGTCACCACCACACCCATACGATCCGCAAATTCGGGAATCGTCAACAAGGGTTCATCGGCGGAAAGTACGTCGTGTGCAGAAGGAATAGAACTCACAAGCACACAGTCTACCCGGGTCGCCTAGCGTTCTCGCAGTTCGGTGGGCCATACTATTCCCCATGAGCAATGTAATGGTCGGTGACATCCTCGATGGGCGCTATCGGGTAGAAACGCAGATTGCCAAAGGCGGCATGTCTACGGTCTATCGCTGCGTTGATATGAGGCTGAGCCGGCCCGTCGCCGCGAAGGTGATGGACGAGCGCTACTTGGACGATCCTGTCTTCCGGAGCCGTTTCGAACGTGAAGCAAAGTCAATGGCGCAGCTCAACCACCCGAATCTGGTGAATGTCTATGACTTCAACTCCACCGGTGACCACGCTTTCCTCGTCATGGAGCTCATCACTGGCGGCACGTTGCGCGAGCTGCTGGCCGAGCGGGGTCCGATGCCTCCTCATGCCGCAACCCAAGTGATGCGGGGCGTGTTGACGGGTCTGACTGCGGCGCACCAAAAGGGACTCGTCCACCGAGATATTAAGCCGGACAACGTCCTGATCAATTCCGATCACCGCGTTAAGCTTGCCGATTTCGGCCTAGTCCGGGCGGTTTCTTCTTCGGATCGCACCTCCGACAGCATCGTTGGCACAGTCTCCTATCTTTCCCCTGAGCAGGTCAGCGGAGCGCAGATTGGGCCCGCCTCAGATGTCTATTCGGCCGGGGTGCTCCTGTTCGAGTTGCTCACCGGCACCACCCCATTTGATGGCGATACCCAGCTCGCCCACGCGATGCGGCGCCTGAACCAGGACGTCCCACTCCCGAGCTCGCGCATCGACGGCGTGCCATCGCTATTCGACGAGTTAGTCGTCGCCGCCACTCACCGCAGCCCTGCCGAGCGCTTCGCGACGGCCGCCGACTTCCTCGCAGCGCTCGAAGACGTTGCGACTGAACTGGAGTTACCTTCTTTCAAGGTGCCAGTTCCCACCGATACGGCGGCCTCGCGCGCCACAGAGATTGTCGCCCCGCTGCCCGCTGCGCAGCCCCTGGCTCCGGACACTGCCCACTCAACCAGCATCTTGCCGCCGTATCAGGAGCCGGAACCAGTCGCCCCGGAAACCGCGGCATTTCCCGTCGCTGCCACCCCAATGGAACGCGCTCCCCTGCCAACACCACTACCGCCCCGTGACCTGGAGATGAGGGACCAGCAGCCACCAGATATCGCTTTTGAAGAATCTCAGCCGGTAAGTAACCGTTCCCCGATCAAGCTCATTGCGTGGCTACTGGTGGTTGCGCTGCTGATTTCAGCTGTGGCCGTAGGCGGATGGTGGTTCGGCTCGGGTCGCTATGGCGAGATTCCGCAGATCCTCGGCATGGAGCAGGCCGCAGCAGTCGCAGCAGTATCCGAGGCCGGTTTTGATCCCGTCATAGCGGATTCCTATTCGGATGATGTTCCGGTAGGAAAGGCGGTGGGCACTGAACCCCCTTTTGGGCAACGAGTGCCGCGATCTGATCAGGTAACGGTACTCATCTCACAAGGTCAGCCCACGGTGCCAGCGTTGCCAATCGGCGGCGATATCGCCGAATATCGGCGCAGCGTAGAGGAACGCACACTGCAATTGGCGATCGGCGACGATGTTTATTCTGAGTCGGTTCCGGTCGGCGCAATCGCCCAGGTTTCCCCTGCGGCTGGGGTGAGCGTGCGAACCGGTTCCACGATCACGGCTTCTCTGAGCAAGGGAGCCGCCCCAATCCCGGTCCCAGACGTCGCTGGGCGTGAACTCGACACTGCGCGTGCGATGCTGGAACAAGCCGGTTTACACGTTGGGTCTATTTCCGAGGACTACTCCCCACAGCATGCCCAGGGGCACGTGATTTCCAGTAGTCCGGGCGCGTCCTCGAAGCTAGCCAAAGGCTCCGCTGTGGACCTGAAGGTCTCCAATGCGCTACAGGTTCCGGACTTAGAAGGAACCTCGCTGGATAAGGTGCAGTCAGAGCTAGCAGCGGCCGGATTCATCGTCACCGTGGAGCGCTCTAATGCGGCTGGCGACGTCCCCAATGAGATCGTGGGGGTATCGCGAAAGGCAGGCGATCTGGTAGATCCTGCTTCTGCGGAGCTAAAAGTTACAGTCGCATCAAAAATCAAGGTAGCATCTGTGACAGGAAAGACGGTGCAAGAAGCAACCGCCATCCTCGGCGCCCAGGGTCTGGGTGTTTCTGTTAACCGCTCGGGCGACAGAGTAATCCGGCAGAGCCCTCGAGCTGGAAGCAAAGTCGAGCCGCGCACGAGTATAGAACTGACAATTATCTAAAGAATGAAAACCAAGTACGCCGCACCCATTGCGTGGGCAACAATCATCGTCATTGCCCTGTTCAGCCGAATCGTTGTCAGTCCCAGCGGCGTGCGCCTACGCGGCGCAATTGACCTGCAGGTGTATGCCCATGGCGGAATGACTTTTCTCCGCGGGTTGCCGCTCTACGCTGCGTCCTTTGGCGAGTCTGGTAACGGGCTCCCCTTCACCTATCCCCCTTTCGCGGCATTCCTCTTCAGTACTTTCGCCTGGCTCCCATTTCCGGTCGTCGTCACGCTTTATCTGTGCGCCTGCCTGGCCTGCCTGTGGGCGATTGCGCGCTGGCTCGCATTACCGGTGCCCACTGCTGTTGTCACTGCGCTCTTCCTGTGCGCACACCCCACCTTCAACACCCTCAGCTTCGGCCAGATCAACATCTTCCTGATGACGCTGATCCTGGCGGACGCTTTTGATAAACGCCCAGCATGGCTCCCGCGCGGAGTGCTGATTGGCATCGCCGCAGCGATCAAGGTCACCCCAGGAATTTTCCTGTTGTGGTTCTTAGTACGCCGCGACTTCCGTGGTTTGCTGGGAATGCTGGCTGGCGGCGCTGCGGCAACGCTCGGGATGGCGGTATGGAAACCACGGGATACCTGGACCTATTTCACCGAAGCTCTCGTCGACCCGAACCGCGTCGGCAATCCCGCCTACATCTACAACGCCGCTCTCAAGGGTGATCTGCTCCGCCTGGGGGCGCCGGATGCAGTGTGGTACCTCGCCCTAGTAGTCAGCCTCGCCTTGGGGGTATGGGCAGCCTACCGGGCACACCGCTGTGGCCAGCCTGTGCTGAGCCTGGTATTCATTGCGGCGATTGGTCTGCTGGTCAGCCCAATTAGCTGGACGCATCACTGGACGTGGTTGCCGGTACTCGCACTGCTCGCGATCAAATCTGCAGCTGCAGTCGGCGTGCGGCAGGACGTGTTTAAGGTGCTTGCTGCCTTGACGTTCTTCCTGCTGATCTTTGTGTTCCCGCTTGCGGCACCACTACCGTGGCTGGAGTCCATTGTGGTGGCCAGCTTCGCGGTGCTGTGCCTGGCGTATTTTGTGGTCACGCTGCGACTTTTCCCGAAGGTCGCGCCGGTTTAGCACCCAAGCAAAAGGCGCCTCTGGGATCAATCCTTCCAGAGGCGCCGAAACAGCTAATTTTGGGCTAACGACGCTGGTTACGCAACATCTCCGCCACCAGGAACGCCAGCTCCAGTGATTGCTGAGTGTTCAAACGCGGATCACACGCCGACTCATACCGTCCCGGCAGATCAACATCAGTGATGTCCTCTGCACCACCCAAGCACTCGGTGACGTTCTCACCGGTCAATTCGATATGAATACCACCGGGGTGGGTGCCCAACGCGCGGTGCACTTCAAAGAAGCCCTGCACCTCATCGATGACCTTGTCAAAGTGCCGCGTTTTGTAGCCATTGGAGGAGGTGTAGGTATTGCCGTGCATCGGGTCCGACTGCCAAATGACCTTGTGCCCAGCATTCTCTACAGCCTGGACGATGCCGGGAAGAACCTCACGAATCTTGTCATGACCCATGCGTGCCACGATGGTTACCCGGCCAGGTTCATTATTCGGATCGAGCTTTGCCACGTATGCCACAGCTTCCTCCGGTGTGATGGAAGGGCCGATCTTGATGCCTACGGGGTTCGCGATCAGCGCAGCGAAATTGACGTGGAAATCATCAATGCCACGGGTACGCTCCCCGATCCAAAGCTGGTGTGCGGACACGTCCCAGAGTTCTTCCTGGTTCTCATCCAGGCGCAGCATCGCGCGCTCGTAGTCCACCAGGAGCGCCTCATGGGAGGCAAAGATATCGGCGGCGCGCAGACCAGGGTCATCCACTCCACAGGCATCCATGAATCGCAGACCAGCCTCGATCTCCCGGGCCAGCGCTTCATAACGCGCACCGGCAGGAGAATTCTGCACGAACTCGCGGTTCCACTCGTGGAGACTGCGCAAATCAGCGGTACCAGAGCTGGTGAGCGCACGCACCAAGTTCATCGCGGCCGAAGAGTTAGCGTATGCACGGATCATGCGGGCCGGGTCGTGGCGACGCGCCTCCGGGGTAGCCTCCACTCCGTTGACGATGTCACCGCGATAATTCGGCAAGCCCGTAGCGTCGAGGTCAGAAGAGCGTGGCTTGGCGTACTGACCTGCAATACGGGCCATTTTGACTACCGGAGTCGAGGCACCGTAAGTCAGCACTACTGCCATCTGCAGCAGGGTCTTAACGTTAGCTCGGATGTGCTGCTCAGTGTTGCTCTCGAAGGTCTCGGCGCAGTCTCCACCCTGCAGCAGGAAAGCCTTGCCCAAGGCGACGTCAGCCAGCTGCTTCTTCAGGTTGCGGATTTCCTGTGGCACCACGATCGGCGGAACAGTCTCTAGGATGCGGCGCACCGCGGCTGATTGCCCTTCATCCCAGGTCGGCTGCTGATGCGCGTCACGCGCGATAACGTCACGGAAGCGCTCCTCCATTCCGGGCGGCAATGGTGGGAGGCTTGGTAGCTCGTTTACAGGGATATCAACAGTCCAACTCACACTCCACAAACTACCACGCTAGATGGGCGGAGCGAACTAGTTGACGCAGTTCTTGGCGTCGATAGGCAGCGCCTGCATACACACCTGGAACTTAGCTAGGTTGTGGCGTGCATCTACCAGCGCATCGTGATTGCCCTGCGGAATCGGCGGCAGCTTTGGATAACCGGCCATTTCCCAGTACTGCTTGAGCTCCCGGGTGTAGCGCGGAATGGCCCGTGGCAAACCCGCCATGTCGCCCCATAGTTGGGCAAGCAACACGTGGTCATAGGCGCCGACCCACGCCCACAATTGGGGCTGGGTGCCTGTCGACGTCAAGAACTCATATACCTCTTGCCGAATGCGTTCCTCGGACTTCCACGCCGGATCGCTCGGATTGGGTAGTTGCGCAAGGACATTCGCCGCTACCCAGGCATTGGCCTTGGATGCGTCGAATTCCGTGGAGACGGCGTAGTACTCGCGGCCATCCTCAGCCACTATTGCGATGGAGACCAGCTCGATAGTCTGGCCGTCCTCGATGAATTCGGTGTCATAAAAATAGCGCACGCAGAGGCTTTCTAGTTGAGCGTCGGTTCTACCTCAACAATAGTCGGCGGTGTGCAGGCTCGGACTGTTGCCCCAGTATTGCTAGCAGCTGCTGGTAGACCGCCGGCGGCTTTACTGACCACCCCAGAACGGGGATCTTGGAAATGAGGTGGAAGGCTACCCCACCGACCAAGCTGAAGACTACGCACATCCATACCCACACTGTGGCGTTGTGCAAGGGGTTTTGGGCACCGATTTCGAAGGGTAGGCCCCGGAACAGGAACGGGAAGCAGAACAACAGGGTCAGCCCGAAGCCGTGCCCGATGTACAGCACCAGAGTGTTACGCCCGAAAAACCGCAACACAGGAAATACTGCAGGCAACTTTGCAATAGCCACGGCGAGCAGCAGCGCCGCTGGCAGCGTCAGAACTCGCACGGGCAGTTTCACCAGCAGTTCCGCCTCATAGAATCCCAGCACGTGGTCAGACCACAGTGGCCAACCGACAAAGTCTACGGACCACTGGTGGATCCACAGTAGGTCGAGTTTGCGTGAGCCCGCGTAGGTGAGCGCCGTAAGCGCGAGGGCTAGCGGGTGGAACGCGTTCTTCGTGAAATATGAAATGGCCGGTTTGCAGCGGACACCAATCAGGAAGATTGGTAGGTACAGCGCCACATGATTGACGATTACTGGGCGTTCCTCTATCAACAAGGCGCATAGCGGAAGCACACTGAGGACAAACACCCACGGGGTAGCTAGCGCGCGTGTAGCCCAAGCAATGATGGTCACCACCACCAGGCAATACAAGAACCACATCAAGGTGGATCCTTCCAGGACCGTCTTAAAGACAATGTCCCAGGTGGGCTCGGGATCGGCAAGAAACTTGTGCCATTCCACGTACTTCAGCCACAGCTCGACGGGCGCCCAAATTGCGTAAGGGATGAGGATGAACCACACGCGCTTAAACAGCAATTCCGCCAGCGTGAAGTGCAAAACCTTGGCAGCCAAGAAGCCACTGACTACAAAGAACAGTGGCATCCGCATCGGGTCCAGAAAGGCATTTACTTTGGCGGGCCAGCTTTCAAGCCCATTGGGCACCACTAGGGTCGCGTGCAGAAACAACACACCGAGGATTGAAAGTCCCCGAGCTGCGTCGGGCCAATCCAGGTATTCTTTCTCAACCTGCGCCGCCATATTGCCTTACTTGTTGCGATTAACTACTAGAAAACTGGAATCCCATAGGATTCTCCAGGGTTTTCCTAGGTTAACCCAAAGTAAAGTGCGGGGCCAAACTTAGAAACTACGCTCCGGGCATGGCTGCTGGCGGATATCCCCTGCCAGCTTCCAAGGATTTCTTCACGTCAGCTGCATAAACGTCGACATAGGTCTGGCCCGAAAGCTCCGCCAAGACGTGCATCACATGATCGGTGAGTTCGCGCTGCGTGCTGTATTCATTCGCATCCAATCCGCGTTCCGCAGCGAACTGCATTGGATCTATCGGGGCACCAATGACAATGCCTACCCGCGTTGGTCGCGGTATCCACGAGCCGATGGGGTTTGCCTTTCGGGTTCCGATCATCGCCACTGGAATGATCGGGGCCTTGGTGGCCATGGCAATACGCGCCATTCCCGTCTTGCCACGGTATAGGCGTCCATCTGGGGAGCGAGTTCCTTCCGGGTAGATGCAAAGGACGTCGCCACGCTTGATAACGGCCTCACCTGCATCCATAGCTGACTGCGCGGCGTCACCCGAGCTGCGGTCGATAGGAATCTGGCCGACGCTGGTAAAGAACCAACGCTGCAGTTTCCCCTTCACACCGGTTCCGGTGAAGTATTCCTTCTTAGCCGGAAACGTAATTTGCCTTGGGCACAGTAGCGGCAGGTAGAAAGAATCCATCACTGCCTGGTGGTTCGACACCAGTAATGCCCCGCCCGTTGCTGGGATGTTTTCCGCACCAATAATGGTCGGACGGTTGTAGACGCGCAAGAACGGGCCAACAAAGACGTTCTTAAACAGCCAGTACCACTTGTTGCGCATCTCGACTCTCCACCTCGGCCTTGAATTACTGAACTTTTCCAACCTTACCTTGGGCTGTGCCAGCTTTGCCCATTGTGCGCCCTGTGTCTGCTGCAATCCTTGCCATTCGGGCCGCACCGATGATGCCGGCATCGTTACCCAACTGCGCCAGCTTCACCTCAGGAAAAGGCCGGTGACCGGCTCCGACGATCTCCCGCTGCGCCTTCTCGACGGCCGTGGGCAGGAATACATCACCATCCGCAGACACACCACCCCCGAGGACAATCAGTTCGGGATCGAAGATATCGCTAGTCATGGCGAGAGTAACCCCGAGCCAGTGGGTGAAATCAGCCATTGCGGCCAGCGCTATGGGGTCTTCAGTGCGCGCTGCCGCAATCACAGATTCCCCGGTCCACGCTTGGTCTGAGGAGCCGTGCTGTGCGCTTAGCTCGATGGCCGTAGCAGCGAGCGCTGTCCCCGAGCAGTATCGCTCCAGGCAGCCACGCTTGCCACATGGGCATTCTCGGCCGTCGGGAACCACCGGAAGATGCCCAAGCTCCGGAGCGGTGCCAAATGCCCCGCGATATATTTCACCGCGGTGAACCAGCGCAGCCCCAATGCCGGTGCCAACGCTGACCAGCACCCAGGTCTCAGCATCGCGCGCTGCGCCGTAGGCCGCCTCCGCTATCGCTGCGGAGTTTGCGTCATGTTCCAACGCAACGGGCACAGGAAGCCGGGCAGCTAGTCGTTCTTGCAATGGCGCATCGCGCCACGGCAGATGGGGGGCGAAGCGCACCCTTTCGCGCCCTGCGGTGAGGAAACCAGCTACTGCGATTCCTATTCCAAGCACGTGGTACCGCTCGATGAAATCCATGCTCATATGAACGATCGAGTCTTCCATGCTGCGCTCAGTCCCGTAAGACTTCAGCTGCATACGTTCGACGATCGTGCCATCCGCAGTAACGGCGGCGGCCCGCAGGTTGGTACCGCCGATGTCAAACCCTAACGTGACGTGATCGAGTTGCTCAGACACTGCAGCCACCTCCCTCTTCCCTTGCCATACCAAGCAAACCCGTTAAGTATAGCGTGGGTGTTAAGGACGTAACACTTCCTGGAAACGCGCGCCCAGCTGCTCCCACGTCCAATTCTCCCGAACGTTTCGCAGACCGGCCTCCCCCATGGCTGCCCTCAAGGTCCCATCTGAAAGCAGTGTCAGCAGTTCGTGCTCTAGGCTTGCTAGGTTTCGGCCGTCAATGACTCGGCCGCTCTCAGGGGTGACGGTCTCCGGGGCGCCACCGGAATTCCCGGCGATAACTGCGCATCGTGCGGCCTGTGCCTCAAGATAAACGATGCCAAGGCCCTCAACGTCCAACCCCCAGCCTCGCGTCCGGGCTGGCATCGCGAATACGTCACTAATAGCTAGAGCGCACAAGCGTTCCTCATCCGAGACTCGTCCGGTAAACACCACGCCATTCCCAGCCATTTTCTTCAGCCGGGTGCAATAGCTGCCGTCCCCAACGATCAATAGTTGCGCTGCGGGAAAACGTTCACGAATCTTGGGCCACACTTTAATCAAGGCGTCTTGTCCTTTGCGCGGGACGAGCCGCGAGATGCAGCTGACCACTGGCCCGGATTCAAGGCCCCAGCGCTGCCGGAAAGCAGCTAAGGCCTCTGGGGCGGGACTGAGAAACGCGTCCGCTGCGACCCCCGAAGGCAGGTGCGCAAACCGGGTGCCGCGTCCAAAGGGCCGCGCTAATCGACGCCGGGTGTATTCCGAAATGTATGTCACCACATCACAGCGTTGGCCGATCACACCTAGGCACTGGCGCGCCACCGGGAGCATCGACCAACCGACTTCATGTCCATGAGTGGAAGCAACGATCTTTCGTGCTCCCGCGGCACGTGCCTGCCCAGCCATGAGAGCCAAGGGGGCAGCAGCGCCAAACCAGATAGTATCCACTTCATGTTCGCGAATGAGTCGTGCCATTTCCCGTGCAGTGGCAGGAGTCGGCAGCATCACTCGATGTGGCCACCGCACCACCGTATAGGGACTCTCCGCATCCCATGCCGCAGCGGCAAGTGCGTCCTGAGTAGAGGCGAAAACAATCACATCTCGGGGATCGAGCGTGGCGAGGAAATCGCGGACATAAGACTGAATCCCGCCTATGGTGGGCGGGAAATCATTAGTCACCAGGAGAACCTTCATCGGATGTAAGTCCTAATAGCGACGCGCTCCATAAAACGGCATGGAATCCATGTTCACAACCTGCAGCGGGATGCCGTAATCAGATGCGTGGACAATCTTTCCATCTCCCGCGTAGATGCCCACATGTGTGGCACCGGGATAGAAACCAACGACGTCGCCAGGCTGCAGCGCAGCCCGGTCAACAGGCGCGCCGCCAGCCATTTGAGCTTGAGAAGTACGCGGCAAAGACTTGCCCTGTTGTGCGTAGGACCAGACCACTAGGCCCGAGCAATCGAAGGTATCCGGGCCAGCTGCACCCCAACCATAGGGAGCGCCGATCTTCGTCATTGCTACCTCGAGGGCTTTCATCCCCTCAGCGTTAGTCGAGGTGATCCCAGCGAGACTGTGCTTGACGGGGCCATTCTTACGCTCCCACGCGGCACGCTCTGCCGGATTGAGCTCGTTGATCCGCTTCTCAATCTCCGCAATGCGCCCCCGGAGCTCCTTGTCCTGCGCCTCCAGTTCGGACTTCTTATGGTTCAAATCGCTCACTTGGAACTCGGCTTCTGCCTCTAGCCGTGCGGCTTCGCCATGAAGCCTTCCGGCTTCTGCCGATTTTGCACGCTGTTCATCCAACGCGGCTTGTGCACGCCGAAGATAAGAGGAGATGTAAGCGGAACGGTCAATAGCATTCTGCGGGCCATCCGAATTGATGACGGTGGTGATTGGATCAATCAAAGCGCCACGGTATTTAGTGGCCGCCAGCTCGTCCACTACTCCCTTTGCCAGCAATTCTTCCTGCCGCGCTTGTTCCGCAGCTGCCGTCGCAGTCTTTGATTGTGCCCGCAGTTCACCAAGACGGTGTTCTTTGGCATCAACATCGGCCTGCAGCTGCTTGAATTCCTCGCTCTTTGTGGAGACTTGCTCAGAGGCAGCGTCTAGCGCCTTCACCAAGCTATCCATGTCATTAGCTTCGGGAACGCTCGGTGCGGTGGAGACGGCTGGATCAGCAAATGCTACTGGGGCCGCCAATGGAAGTAGTGCAGAGGATCCTGCAATTAGCGAAGCAAGTACCACTCCGCGAATCGACGAAGTTTTCACAGGTGAAATGACCTTTTCAGTAACAAGGAGGCACGGGAGAACCAGAGAGTCTTGCGCGTGCGAATTGCTTCTCAGAATACGTCATTAACGACGCAATAACCAATAGCACATCCGTTGCGCGATTTGTCCCAAAACGACGATTGCCCAGCCCGAATAGCCGGGCTGGGCAAAGGAGTCAATGCAAAAACTAGAAGCGCACTGCGGAGTGGTACGGCATGTAGTCCAATGGAGACTCAGACAAAGGGGTGCCTTCGTTGAGAGCGTGAATAACGGTGCCATTTCCGGAGTAGATGCCA
The DNA here is from genome assembly GCF_037482625.1 of Corynebacterium sp. H128. NCBI lineage: Bacteria > Bacillati > Actinomycetota > Actinomycetes > Mycobacteriales > Corynebacteriaceae > Corynebacterium > Corynebacterium sp. H128. Next base: position 80,801 of record NZ_JBBHKW010000010.1, read on the forward strand.
ACGTGGGAAGCACCATCGTAGAACGCAACGATGTCGCCTGCCTGCAGCTGGTCACGAGAAACTGGGGTACCTTCTGCGGCCTGTGCGTAGGAGGTACGAGGGATGGACTTACCGACCTGGCTGTAAGCCCAGGAGGTAAGACCAGAGCAGTCAAAAGCGCTTGGGCCAGCGGCGCCGTAAACGTATGGGGAGCCGATCTTGGAGCGAGCGGCGTCAACAATAGCCTGGCCATTGTTTGACTGCGGTGCAGCGACGGCTGCGGCTGCTTCGTTCACGGAAGCGTAGCTCACGGTCTGCCCCTGGTTCTGCAGCGCAGGAACCCACTGATCAGCACCTGGCACATTGGCCAGGTTTGGAACGTTTTCAAGGCCAGGAACCTCGACGGTCATTCCGGTGTTTGGTACTGCTACCGGAACAGCGTTTGCAGGCTGCGCGAGGGATACAGCGGCGCCAACAGCTACCGCGGATGCGGCGGTGCGCTTAGCGATGGTCACGTTCGAACGGGTGTGCTTACCCATGAATATTCTCCAAATCTTCCAGTGAGCCGGCCGGGTTAGCTGACGGATTAGGAAACGGAAGCTTCCCCTCCCCACTCGATCCCCTATTAAGGACTCTCGCGGCGAGTACACCCCAGATAAAAGGTGGTTCCCCGACTCGGATGTAGCGGACTGAAAATTAATCCAGTTCCACAACGCCCGATTAGGCATTATTTCGGTTGTATTCCAGGTATCGCCCAAATGACATTTGGCGCGTCCCGTAATGTCTCGACAAGATTACGAAATTGCAACGACGGATGTCCAACGACGCACCGGCCTCACAGGCCGTTACAAGCTTGTTACAAACAGTGGAACTACTACAGACTCGCCATCAGCAGAAAGCTACCACTTTAAGTAAACCTGTCGAACAATAGGCATGCGCTGGGCAAATACTAAAGTTGCAAACCTGAAATTAGAGCACTTAGGGCCACGAAACCACCAGTTCCGTAGCCTTAAAAATTAACACTGTGGCCTTAGTCACACTGCAATCCTGTGAGTCACAGCCACACCAGCAGTCACAACCGCAACCGATCTTAATCCATGCGAATTTGGGTCACATCATCGACCCCAAGTTGCTGCCATTGGCGGGTCTAAAAATAGGGCAAAAAAGAACTGGCGCCTCTACCCCAACTTTCGGGGTAAAGGACGCCAGCACTCTAAGTTGCGCAGTCAGGGTGGCCGTTAGCGGCCATTCTCCTCGTCTTCAGCGCGGGTGCGCTTCTGAAGCTCCTCAAACATACGAGCTTCTTCTTCATGGTTCTCGTGAGCACGCTTGTTCTTAAGTGCTACGAGTTCCGCGTCATCAGACTTGAATGCAGAGCCATGGCTCAAGGAATCAGCGAATCCGAGTTCATTCATCTGCTTAGGCACCTTCGCGCCAGCGTAAGGCAATGGCACTGGGTGACCATGTTCGTCCACTGGGCCCAGTGGCTGGTGCACCTCGATGAAGGCACCGTTGGACAGCTGGTGGATGACGCCGGTTTCGATACCGTGCTCCAGAACTTCGCGGTCAGAACGCTGCAGACCCAAGCAGATGCGGTAGGTCAGGAAGTAGGTGATCGGAGGCAGGATGATCAAGCCGATACGACCGACCCACGTCATCGCATTCAGCGAAATCTGGAAGTGGTAGGCGAACAGGTCGTTACCGCCAGACAGAGTCAGCAGGAAGTAGAACATGAGAGCCATCGCGCCGATAGCCGTACGAACGGGAACGTCGCGCGGACGCTGCAACAGGTTGTGGTGAGCATCGTCGCCGGTGATCTTCTTCTCGATCCATGGGTAGGCGAACAGCAGCACCACCAGAATGCCGAGCATGATTGCTACCCAGAATACTGCAGGGATGGTGTAGTTACCGAGGTAGAGCTCCCACGCTGGCATGACACGGGCCGCGCCGTCAGTCCACAGCATGTAGATATCAGGCTGGGAACCAGCGGAGACCTGTGCCGGGTTGTAAGGGCCGAGGTTCCAAATGGCGTTAATGGTGGTGACACCGGCCATCAGTGCAAGAACACCGAAAGTAAACAGACCGTAGGCTACAGACTTCACTGCGAACACTGGCAGGATTCGAACACCGACGACGTTGTTCTCCGCACGGCCAGGTCCAGGGAACTGGGTGTGCTTTTGGTACCACACGATTGCGAGGTGAGCCGCGATCAGCGCCAGGATAATGCCCGGGATCAACAGCACGTGCATGATGTAGAAACGGTCAAGCATGATTTCCGATGGGAAGTCACCGCCGAATACTGCCCAGTGCATCCAGGTACCGATAATAGGCAGGGATACCACGATGGCAGACATGATTCGCAGGCCGACACCAGAAAGCAGGTCATCAGGCAGGGAGTAACCCATGAAGCCTTCAGCGACCGAGAGAATAAGCAGGATGCAGCCGATGATCCAGTTCGCTTCACGTGGGCGTCGGAAAGCACCGGTGAAGAAGATACGCATCATGTGAACCATGATGGACACTGCGAACATCAGTGCAGCCCAGTGGTGCATCTGGCGGATGAAGAGGCCGCCACGGACCTCGAAGGAGAGGTTCAGGGCGGTCTCGTAGGCACGAGACATTTCGACGCCGTTGAGCGGAGCGTATGCGCCGTCGTAGATCACCTTGGTGATCGATGGATCGAAGAACAGGGTCAGGTAGACACCGGTCAACAGCAGAATGATGAAGCTGTATAGCGCTACCTCACCCAGCATGAAGGACCAGTGGGTTGGGAATACCTTGTTGATCTGGGTACGAACCATCCCGGAGATGGTGTACCGAGAATCAACGTTATTACCGATTTCAGCTAGCTTGTTGCTCATGACTTACGCTCCCAGAATGCAGGGCCGACAGGCTCAACAAAGTTGCCTGCAGCGACGAGGTAGCCCTCTTCGTCCACGGTGATTGGCAGCTGTGGCAGTGCACGAGCCGCCGGACCGAACAGTGGCTTGCCATGACGCAGCGCGTCGAACTGCGACTGGTGGCAAGGGCAAAGAATACGGTTGGTCTGTGCTTCATAAAGGGAAGTCGGGCAACCAATGTGCGTACAGATCTTGGAGTACGCGTAGTAATCGCCGTAGTGGAAATCTTCCTGGTTTTCGCGCTCGATCACACGCTCAGCATCGGCGCTGCGTAGACGGATCAGCATAACTGCGTTGCGTGGGCCGTGAATGGAGTGCATGTGCATCTCGTACACGTCCAGCATTGGGTCGTAGTTATCGCCGTCGTTGACATCTTCTTCGTAGAGCGGGAAGACGGTCTCCATTGCGGCAGCAGATAGATCCTCTGGGCGCATGCGTACCAGGCGGGTAACACCAGTGGTGCTGTAGTGCTCACCATGCTTTTCTGCAATTGCGGAGGTGTCTCGGCCGAGGTAGACCTTGGCGCCTTCGTTAGCCTTAGTCCACCCGGAAGTCCACAGGGTGCCGTCACCGTTGTAGTCCAGTGGGCCTTCCTTTGGCTTCCATGGGTTCTTGATCATTCCACCGAGCGGGAAGATGATCGTCAGGCCAGCCAGAGCGGCTGCCGTACCAGCGATTCCCTTCAGCACCTTGCGGCGACCAAGAGTGGATGTATCCCAAGAATCGTTGAGCAGCGCAACCAGGGTTTGACGATCCACTTCCTCAGAAGGGCCGTCGTGGCGACGTTGCACGGAGATCTCTTCCGGAACGAACTTCTTCTGGTACAGGGTCAAGCCAAAGGCCAGGCTCAGGATGGACAGGCCCATCGTAGCGCCGAGCAGTGGTGTGTAGAGGCTGTACCAACCCAGACCTTCTTCACCGTGACCCTTGTACTCCCAAGGCCAGAAAATGTAGACGGCCATGAAGGCCAGTGCAAACACAGCCCCGAGAGCAAACCAAATGGTGACCGCGCGCTCTGCGCGCTTCTCAGCGGGATCGTTGGCATCTGGGAAACGCTCCTTACGGAACGCAACCGTGACATCGTCCAACTCGGTACCAAGACGAGCAAGTTCTTCATTGCTCATGCCGCTCAATTCCTTGGCGGTGTACTTCTTTGCTTCGTTATTACTCATGAGCGAGATCCAATCCACAGTGCAGCCGCGATCAGAGTCGCGATACCGACGAGCCACATCAGCATGCCTTCAGCAACTGGACCAATGCCGCCGAGGGCGTAGCCACCCGGGCTTGGGGTTTCTTTAGCATTCTTGATGTAGGCGATGATGTCCTTCTTCTCGTCCTCAGTCAGCTGACGGTCGGAGAACTTAGGCATGTTCTGTGGACCGGTGAGCATTGCCTGGTAGATCTCCTGCTCGTTGGCAGGGTCGAGGTAAGGAGCGTACTTACCGGAGGAGAGGGCACCGCCCTTGCCAGTGAAGTTGTGGCATGAGGCGCAGTTCAAACGGAACAGTTCGGAACCACGAGCAACGTCTGCCGGGTCGATCTGACCGTCGAAGTTCTTGCCACGAAGAGACTCCATAGCTACTGAGCCGTCTTCATTCTTCACGATCTCTGGGCCACCGCCATTGGCGTTGACATAGGCAGCGATAGCGAGAGTCTGGTGCTCGTTGTAGCGAGGGTTCTTACGGGCTGCTTGTGCTTCGTTACGAAGCATAGGCATACGGCCCGAGTGCACCTGGAAGTACACTGCGCCTTCACCGACGCCGATGAGCGATGGGCCGCGGCCTTCAACGCCCTGAAGGTTGACACCGTGGCAGGTGACACAAGCGACGTCGTAGAGATCCTTGCCCTCGGCAACGAGAGCCTTCTCATCGACATCGGCCGTGACAACCTGTGCGTCCGGGGTGAATGCGGAGGCGAGGAGGCCTGCGCTGGTAAGGCCGAATGTGAGCGCCGCGGCGCCGGCAACAGTCCGACGTACCTTTCGACGGCTCTTGGCCTTCTTAGCAGTGCTCGTTGCGTCTGCAACGATCTCCTGCTGCTGTGGGTTGGTTTCCATCATTTCCCTTAAAACTCGTATTCGGAAAGTGAAGGGCTGTAGGCCGAATGAAGCACTTTAGGTGAGTCCAAACGCTTCGGCCGCTACGGCCTACTGAATGAAGTAAATGGTGATAAAGAGGCCGATCCAGACAACGTCAACGAAGTGCCAGTAATAGGACACTGCCATTGCCGCGGTCGCCTGAGCCGGGGTGAATTTAGACTTCGCGATACGAAGCATCACGACGACGAATGCCAGCACACCTGCAAGCACGTGTGCGGCGTGGAAGCCAGTCGTAATGAAGAAGGCTGAACCATACACAGAACTCTGGATGGTCAAACCATGCTCCACGAGGTGGTAGTACTCATAAGCCTGGCCGAGAAGGAACACGGAACCCAAGAGAATGGTTACTGCGTACCAAAGGCGAAGCTTAAAGACGTCACCTCGCTCCGCTGCGAAGACGCCAGCCTGTGCCGTAAAAGAAGACGACACCAGAATGACGGTGATAGTCAATGCGTAAGGAACATTGAGGTGTCCAGTACCCCAGTCCCACGCTTCTCCCTGGCCGTTAGCGCGAGATACAAAGTACATCGCGAAAAGACCAGCAAAGAACATTAATTCCTGAGACAGGAACACAACCGTGCCGACACTGACCATGTTTGGTCGGTTCAATGCCACAACACGCTGTGGTGCTGCCATACCTGTATTTCCTACTGCGCTCGTCACGCGTTCTAGTATGCCGGTAATCGTCGCCTAAGTCACTTTGAACCCCCCGCTACACAGGGGAAATCCACCGAAAGTCGCAGGCCGTATCATCATCATTTTTCGGGGGAATTTTTTCTACCCCCATGGGAACTATCCCAGAATTTTTCCGACTCAAGCGTTTGTGCAGGTCAGTTGAAGTATTATCCGCACCACTCCCCCAAGCGGCAGGCCGTCTATTAATTTTATCCGAACCATCGGCAACTTTCACAGGATTCACCAATGTATTGCGGAGATTCATGTCACATTTACTGCGGGAACTTTATCCGAAAATTACAACTTTGGGTTGACCCCCACCCCACAGCCTGGGTCCGGGCCATCATGTAATCCCTGAGGGTCTGCGCAGGCCATGGACGTCGACAAGCAAGCCCTAACGCCATACAAAACAGCAGCAGGCTCACCGAAATGGCGAGCCTGCTGCTATAGGAATGACTAGCTTAGTGCTTTTCCTTTGGGATGCCGTACTGGAGGTTCAGCATGGTGCCGGACCAGATCAGCAGTACGGCGCCGAAGGCGATCAGCCAGTAGTGCATATACACGATGCCGAAGCCAAGCACAGCGATCGCGCCGGACATCACAGCTGGCCAGACGGAGCCAGGGCTGAAGAAGCCGAGCATACCGGTGCCATCCTCAACTTCTGCTTGCTCCCAGTCCTCAGGAAGCACGTCGAGACGACGCTCGGTGAAGTGGAAGTAACCACCCAGCATGAGGCATAGCCCAGTAGCCAGCACTAGGCCCGTGCCGCCAGCCCACTCCATGCCCTGCAAGTTACCGGCATCCGAAACGTGCATGGTTGAAACGATGTAAACAATGGTGACCACAACCAGAAATGCGGCCAGACCGTACATGATCTTTGCGGAAGACTTCATTTTTAGTCAGCTCCCTTACTTTGCTGTTTCATTGAGTTCGACAGCGTTGTCTGCATTACGACTGTCCAGACGACCGGAGACGAATGGAGCGGTGGAGGTCGCATATGGAGCCTCGCCGATAGCCTTCAGCGCTTCAGAGTTAGGCGCCTTAGGGTTCTGGTTACGGAATTCCATGTACTGCTTGAACTTGTCGGCCGAAACGACGCGGATCTCAAAGTTCATCATTGCATGGTAGGTACCACACATCTCGGCACAACGACCGACAAAGGCGCCTTCTTCTTCAATCTTTTCAACCTGGAAGGAACGCTGGGACTTGTTCATCTCTGGGTGTGGGTAAGCATCGCGCTTAAACAAGAACTCAGGAACCCAGAAGGAGTGCGCAACGTCAGCGGATGCCAAGTTGAACTCGATTGGGGTCTGGGATGGGAGAACCAATACTGGAACTTCATCGGTAGTACCCAGAGTTTCGATCTGGTTGAAGTGCAAGTAGGACACATCCGACTTGGACTTGCCGTGAATCGGGCCGCCAATGCCGTGCTCCTCCATGTAAGCCTCGTCGATCTCAGAGGCTTCAGCCTGGTCTTGACGGGCCTGATCTGTGCCCACATATTCAGCTCCGGTTGGAGAGAAGGCTGGGGAAACCTTGGAGTAACCGAACTTCCAGTTCCACTGGTAAGCCGTCACATCCACGGTGACCTCTGGCTCCTTGTCCAGGGCTGTGACCTTGTCCTGAGTCTGAACAGTGAAGAAGAACAGGGCCATGACGATGAGGATCGGCATGATGGTCAGGACCAGTTCCAACGGCACGTTGTACTGCAACTGCTTAGGGAATTCATCCTTACCAGCCTTCTTAGCCCGCTTCGCGGAGAATGCTGGGATCGAGTAGAGCATCAGAGCCCACATAATGATGCCGATGATCCAGGCAGTCACCCAAGTCCAGACCCAGAAGTTACCCATTGCAGTTGCTTCCGGGGTAATACCTTTCGGCCAACCCATGCGCAGGGCATCAAAGAGACCGTTTTCTGGCGGCGCTACATCACAACCAGCAAGTGCGAGGCTTCCCGCGCCAATTACGCCGGTGAGCAGCGCTTTACGGTGAAAGCCGCGCTTGTTTCGCTGTTTCACGTGTGTCTACCTTCCTGTTCCACACAAACCAAAGGACACTAAGTTCCCATTCCTAACTGTGCAGAATATCGCACTTTGCAGGGAATTCCATGCCGATAGGCGCCGTGGGGTTAACCGCATTAGCTACTACCAGGCTTTCAAGAGAGAGGAGTGCTGCAATTTCGGGCCATTTTGCAGGTACAACTCATCACATTTGTAACCTAACTCACAGACTTTCCCGCCCTCAACGGGGGCTTACTTATGGTTGATATCAAGACGTTAGTGTAAAACTGACGCATTCCACCGCAGCGCTGCTGCCCGTTTTCTGGCGCAAGCCCGTACAGTTGCAGTGTTGATAGCTGTCCTTTCACTTTAGACAGCACATAGATTCAGAATCGAAAGGGTTAAGTAGACGTATGTGTGGCCTTCTCGGCATGCTGACCGCTCACAGCAACGCGCAGGAATTCGACGGCGCGATCCGCCATGCTCTCCCATGCATGCGACACCGTGGACCCGACGACGCTGGCACGTGGCATGACAATGACGCAGTCTTCGGCTTCAACCGACTTTCGATCATTGACATCGCGCACTCTCACCAGCCACTGCAATGGGGTCCGGAAAACCAGCCGGATCGCTACGCAATGACCTTTAACGGTGAGATCTACAACTATGTTGAGCTCCGCGCCGAGCTGCAAGAGTTGGGTTATACCTTCAACACTGAGGGTGACGGCGAACCAATCGTCGTAGGCTTCCATCACTGGGGCACCGACGTAGTTAAACACCTGCGTGGCATGTTCGGGATTGCAATTTGGGACAGTCAGGAAAAGCGACTCTTCCTAGCGCGTGACCAGTTTGGCATCAAGCCGCTGTACTTTACTTCGACCGCTGCCGGTACCGTATTCGCTTCCGAAAAGAAGTGCATTCTAGACATGGCACAAGCTATCGGTTTAAGCAACGATCTAGACAAGCGCGCGATTGAGCACTACGTGGATTTGCAGTACGTGCCAGAACCTGAATCGCTACATGCAGACATTCGACGCCTCGAATCCGGTTGTTTCGCCGTCGTTAAGCCTGGTGGCGAGGTTGAGGCACAACGCTATTTTGAGCCGAAGTTTGAAACACGCCCTGTAAGCAATGAGCATGATTTGTTCGACCGGATTGCTAAGGCGCTCGAGGATTCCGTCGAGAAGCATATGCGTGCTGATGTTACCGTCGGCTCTTTCCTCTCCGGCGGCATCGATTCCACGGCCATCGCCGCGCTCGCCAAGCGTCACAATCCGAACCTGTTAACCTTCACCACTGGTTTTGAACGCGAGGGCTACTCCGAGGTCGATGTTGCAGCCGAGTCCGCCGCGGCTATCGACGCCGAGCACATCGTCAAGGTGGTCTCCCCTGAGGAATACGCCGCCGCAGTTCCCAAGATCATGTGGTACCTCGATGACCCTGTGGCCGATCCTTCCTTAGTTCCGCTGTACTTCGTTGCCGCCGAGGCCCGCAAGCATGTGAAGGTGGTTCTCTCTGGCGAGGGGGCCGATGAGCTCTTCGGCGGCTACACGATTTACAAAGAGCCGCTGTCCTTAGCTCCTTTCGAAAAGGTCCCGGCACCGCTACGTCGTGGCCTTGGTATGTTGGGCAACTCGCTTCCCGACGGCATCAAGGGCAAATCCCTGTTGCAGCGTGGCTCCATGACCATGGAAGAGCGCTACTACGGCAATGCCCGCTCCTTCAACTTTGAGCAGCTGCAGCGGGTTCTCCCCTGGGCTCGCGAAGAGTGGGACCACAAGGACGTTACTGCCCCGATCTACGCCAAATCTCGAGACATGGACCCGGTGGCCCGCATGCAGCACTTGGATCTGTTCACCTGGATGCGCGGTGACATTCTGGTCAAGGCGGACAAGATCACCATGGCGAACTCCCTCGAGTTGCGCGTGCCTTTCCTAGACAAGGTGGTCTTTGACGTCGCGGAGTCTATTCCTTATGACATGAAGATCTCCCACGGCACCACCAAGTACGCCCTACGCCGTGCGATGGAGGGTATCGTGCCGGATCATGTGCTGCACCGCAAGAAGCTCGGCTTCCCGGTGCCCATGCGTCACTGGCTCGCTGGTGATGAACTCTTCGGGTGGGCCCAGGACACCATCAATGAGTCCCAAACGGAGCACATCTTTAACAAGAAGGCTGTGCTCGAGATGCTGAATGAGCATCGCGCAGGCGTATCCGACCATTCCCGTCGCCTTTGGACTGTCCTTGCCTTCATGATCTGGCACGGTATTTTCATGGAGCGCCGCATCGATCCACAGATCGAAGAAAAGGACTACCCGATCCATCTCTAGAAACGGCGAATCCCCCTAGCCAGCCGCGCGGAGTTGAAGATAACCGCTCAGCTGGCTAGGGGGATTTAGCGATTCCTATTAGTTGAAGGAATCACCACAAGCGCAGGAGCCCGACGCATTCGGGTTGTCGATGGTGAAGCCCTGAGCTTCGATCGTGTCGGCGAAGTCAATGCGAGCGCCAGAAAGGTACGGTGCGCTCATCTTGTCCACCACGAGTCGGACGCCACCGATGACATCGGTTTTGTCACCGTCGAGCTCACGGTCATCGAAGTAGAGCTGGTAGCGCAGGCCAGCGCAGCCGCCGGGCTGAACAGCGATGCGCAGAGCTAGGTCCTCGCGCCCTTCCTGCTCAAGTAGGGCTTTTGCCTTAACTGCAGCTGCGTCGGTGAGGATGACACCGGTGCTGGTTTCTGGGGCAGTCATATTGCTTCTCCTTGAAGATCTCGTACTCTGTGCCACTACCGTACTCTGTTTTGGGCATCATTGAGGTAATGCTGAGGTAGAGCTGGCGCTGTGGCTCTTAGTGTATTCAACGTCGGCCGGTGCTACTTTGTTTCCATTTCACCCAGTTTCCTTGTTGCCAGTGCTCTCGCGGTACTCTTATGGCGTGACTACACCGAATGATTCTGCGGAAAACAACCTACCTAAGGGCTACACCCCGAAGAAGGGGCGACCGACCCCAAAGCGCGACGAGGTCGAGCGGGCGCGCGGTGTCCGTCGTGGTGGCTCTACCAAGATTCAGACACCCCAAGAGCGCAAAGCCCATGAAAAGGCGCTCAAGGAGTCAATGACCAAGGCAGAGTGGAAAGACTACAAGCGCAAGCAACGCGAAGAGCGTTCAGCTGAGTCCAGGCGGATCCAAGCAGCCATGGATCGCGGCGATGAGAAGTACCTGCAGCCTCGAGATCAGGGAGCAGTGCGCGGTTTTGTACGCGATTGGGTCGATTCGCGGCGCTTCTTCATGCAACTCGTGATGCCTGTCGCCCTGGTTTTGTTGGTGATCCTGTTCATTGGCCAGTCCTACCCGGAAATCGCGGCGGGCGCCTCAATGGTGTCAATGGTCATAATAACCATCTTCTTCATCGAAGGCATCATCACCGGCATCCGTGTAAACAAGGCCGTCCGCCAAAAGTTCCCCGATTCTTCCGAGCACGGCCTCGGCCTCGGCTTTTATGCCTGTTCTCGAGCCTCCCAGCTCCGCAAACTGCGTACTCCAAAGCCGCGAGTGGACGTCGGACAAAGCGTTTAGCCCATGTTGACGCTAGTTCTCGGTGGGGCACGCAGCGGCAAGTCCGCATGGGCAGAGGCGCTCTTCCCCACCGACGCGCAGGTGTGTTATATCGCAACCGCGCGCCCCTATCCTGGCGATACTGACTTCGCGGCGCGGATCAAGGAACACCAGGATCGCCGTCCGGCGCACTGGGTCACCGAGGATGAGCTGGAGCTTTGCCAGGCGCTCCAGGCTGGGCATGAGCATGTGCTTATCGACGACCTCGGCACCTGGCTCACACACCGAATTGATGCGGCCACGGCATGGGAATTGCCACGAGGGACAGTGACTCCGGACGTCGACAAGCTCCTTGGCGTACTCACGGAAACACAAAACAACGTCGTGGTCGTTACCCCGGAGGTTGGTCTCGGTGTGATCCCGGAAACCGCAGCTGGCCGACTCTTCCGGGATGAGTTGGGGCGACTGAACGCCCGTGTTGCCGAATTGGCTGACAAAGTAGTGCTCGTGGTAGCTGGTATCCCGCTAACCTTGAAATCTGACTCTTAACGAATCCCTCTGAAGGAGACCTCATGGTACCTGCTGAAATCTTTGACCGCGTGCAAACGCCGAGCGCACAGGCCCGGGAGGAAGCCACGGAGTTTCAGACGCAGCTGACCAAACCAGTTGGTTCCTTGGGGCGACTTGAGGAGATCGGGGTGTTCCTCTCCGCTTGCCAGGGGCAGGTACCACCCCGCCCGATCAATCGGGCTCGCATTGTTGTGTTCGCCGGCGACCACGGGGTGGCGCAGCATGGTGTCTCTGCCTTCCCTTCGGAAGTTTCTCTGCAAATGGCCGCAAACATCCGCGCTGGGGGCGCGGCGATTTCTGTGCTGGCGGAATCTGCCGGGGCAAGCGTCCGCGTCGCCGATATTTCCTTGGATCACGAGGCCTGGGGTGAAGAACGCGTTTCCCGTTCTTGCGGCGCAATCCACTTAGAAGATGCGATGACCGCGGAGCAGGTGATTCGAGCATTGCAGATCGGCAAGCAGATCGCCGACCAGGAGGTCGATGGTGGCGCTGACCTGCTCATGGCAGGCGATCTCGGCATCGGCAACACCACCCCGGCAGCTGCGCTGATCGGTGTGGCCACTCGCAGCGAACCTGTGGCTGTTGTCGGCCGCGGTACCGGTATCGATGACGAGGGGTGGAAGCGGAAGGTATCCGTTGTTCGTGACGCTATGTTCCGGGTGCGAAACTTCCGCAACGATCCGATCCGGGTGTTGCAAGCTATCTCCTCCCCCGATCTTGCCGCGATGGCTGGGTTCCTCGCCCAAGCCTCGATTCGGCGTACACCGGTGATCCTAGATGGTGTGGTGGTTACTTCAGCGGCACTCTGGGCCACGAGGCTCGCACCTGGAGCCCGCAACTGGTGGCTGGCGGGTCACCAGTCTGCCGAACCGGCCCACAAGTTTGCCTTGCAGAACCTTGAGCTAGAGCCGCTGCTGGAATACAACATGCGTTTGGGTGAAGGTTCGGGCGCGATGACGGCGCTGCCGCTAGTCAAAGCCGCCGCTGACATCATGGCAAATATGGCCACCTTTGCTGCTGCCGGCGTATCTGAAGCGCACTAGCCATGTCAGGCAAGGCGGGGCACTCCGGCGACGGCAACCATGGCAATGCGCTAGTGGAGGGCATTGGCACGGCGCTGAGCTGGTTGACGATCTTCCCTGCCCGGGGCGCGCAGACCTTTGATCGCACCACCGGCGCCCGCGCCATGGCTGCGATTCCTGTAGCTGGCCTCGCCCTCGGCAGTGCCGTGGCAGTTCCAACTGCCATTGCCTTGAGTTTTTCCGCTCCTGCACTGCTCATAGCCGCGCTCACAATAGTTGGTTGGGAGCTCGGCTCCCGCATGATGCATATCGACGGGCTTGCTGATGTCGGAGATGCGCTGGGTTCCTATGCTCCGCCAGAACGCGCACAGGAAATCCTCGGCGACCGCTACACCGGGGCCCTGGGGATGGGGGCAGTGCTGCTCACGCTGCTAACGCAGCTCGCGGGACTTTCCGCAATCTTCTCCATATATGGCACGCGCGGCGCACTGCTGAGTGCCATAGTGCCAGCAATCGGACGGGCCGCGAGCCTGATTGGCTGCCATTGCGCCTATCAGCCGTTTTCCAGCACAGGTTTCGGCAGTCTCATCATCGGCACTGTACGCACGGGCTGGATCGCAGGATGGCTCTTCGGCCTAGCTACGCTCGGCACCCTCGCGATGTGGCTGATTAGTCGCCACATTCTGCTGGGGCCAACATTAGCTGTGCTCACTGCAGCGCTAGGAGCGCATATACTGCTGCGCCACTGTAACCGCCGGTTTCAAGGCCTCAACGGCGATTGCATTGGAGCCGCTATCGAGGTAGCCGTCGCAATCGCCGTCGTAACGCTGGCCTTGACCTTTTAGGCAGTGACCAAAGTGTGCAACCAGCCGTGCCGGTCCTCGACAGTGCCGCGCTGAATGCCGGTCAAAGTCTCGCGCAGCTTCATAGTCAGCTCGCCAGTCTCCGCATTGTTCACGGTGAAGTCACCCGAGGTAGAACGCACGGTGCCCACCGGAGTGATCACCGCTGCAGTGCCACATGCAAAAGCCTCAGACATAGCACCCGAGGTGGCATCTGCTCGCCATTCCTCGGTGGAGATCAGCTTCTCTTCAGTTCGCATACCAAGATCCTGCGCCACCTGCAGCAGGGAATCACGGGTGATGCCGGGCAACAACGAGCCGCTCAACTGCGGAGTCACTAGGGTGACCTCTTCGCCATCGCGATAAATGAACCCCAAGTTCATGCCTCCCATTTCTTCAATGTAGGAGTGCTCGATAGCATCCAGCCACACCACCTGGTCACACCCCTTTTCTTGGGCTTGTGCCTGCGCCAGCAGAGAGGCTGCATAGTTGCCGGCAAACTTGGCGGCACCGGTGCCGCCTGGGGCAGCACGGACGTAGTCCTCACAGAGCCACACACTGACGGGCTTGATTCCGCCGGAGAAGTAAGCACCCGCTGGGGACGCGATAACGATGAACTTGTATGCGCCTGCTGGGTGGACACCCAGGCTGACTTCGGTGGAGATCATAAACGGGCGCAAGTAGAGGGCTTCTTCACCGCCTGCTGCTGGCACCCACGCTTGGTCTGCGTCCACGAGCAGTCGGATCGCCTCGAGGAAGTCCGCGACGGGCAGTTCTGGCATCGCCAGTCTGCGTGCCGAGTCCTGCATACGCTTGGCGTTAGCTTCGGGCCGGAAGGTCGCAATTTCGCCGTTTGGCTGGCGGTACGCCTTCAGGCCCTCGAAGATGGCCTGGCCGTAGTGGAACACTGTGGTCGCCGGGTCCATCGGCAGCGAACCATAAGGGAGCACGGCAGCATTGTGCCAGCCTTCAGATTCGTTCCAGTCGATCGTCACCATGTGGTCGGTGAAGGTCTTACCGAAGCCTGGGTTCGCCAGAACTTCGTCGATTTTTTCCTGCGGGGTTGGGTTCGGATTCTTTGTGATCTCAAAGTTCAAAGGGCTCATGGAACCAACTTAACGCAACTTTGAGACGTACATCGCATTTTTTAATCTGTTGCGCTCCCAGTCACCACTTTTGGGGCATCACGTACTGTGTGGAGGAATGGTTTAATTCGCGCGAATGAAGGAGACACCTCACATGCCAAAGCAGCTCTCATTACCCGCCACGGGCGCCATGCCTAAGCTGAGCATTTCCGCCAAACTGCCAAAGAAGACCGAGGCGGTTCTGATCCCGATTTTTAGTGGTGAGTCAGGAGCTGAGATCGCAGCCACTGGCGTGTTCAAGGAAAAGACCGAGGTAGCAATCCTCGAGGCACTAACGGCTCTCGGGGCGAGCGGCAAATCGCAGGAGATCACCAAGCTCACCGGCCTGGATGATTCGGTTCCAGTGATCGTCACCGTGGGACTTGGGGACTCGGAGGACTTCGATGCGGAACAGCTGCGTCGATGCGCGGGCGTGGCAAGCCGGGCGCTCAAGGGCTTCGGCAAGGTTGCCTCGACGCTCGGCACGTTTGGGCTTGCCGACGCCGTTATTGGCTCCGCCCTCGGCGCTTATTCTTTCCGTGGCCAGAAAACCAGCAAACAGGATAAAAGCGCCGCACCGGTTGGCGAGCTTGTTTTCATCTCCGACAAGAAGGCCGAGTTCAAGGACGCGGTAATCCTTGTTGAATCTGTGGCACTGGCCCGGGACTTGGTCAACACCGCTTCCTCGCATCTTTACCCACAGGCCTACGCAGACATCATTGCGGGCATGGCCGCTGATTTGGGGATTGCAGCCGAGATTCTCAACGAAAAGGACCTGGCCAAGAACAAGTTTGGCGGAATTCTGGCCGTCGGCAATGGCTCGGCACGTAAACCTAGGCTGCTACGACTGCGCTACGAGGCTAAAAAGTCTGCTCCAACCGTCGCGCTCGTGGGTAAGGGAATCACCTTTGACACCGGCGGAATCTCCCTGAAACCAGGCGCGAAGATGGACGACATGATCTCAGACATGGGCGGTTCTGCGGCCGCAATCGCAGCGACGATCGCCGCTGCCCGGCTGGGTATTAAGGTCAATGTCACTGCCACCATTCCGATGGCGGAAAACATGCCCGACGGCGAATCCTACCGCCCCGGCGATGTAGTCACCCATTACGGCGGAAAGACCTCCGAGATCCTCAACACCGATGCGGAAGGTCGCCTCGTGCTTGCCGACGCGATGGCGCGCGCCGCTGAGGACAAACCGGACTACCTCATGGACATGGCCACGCTCACTGGCGCTCAACTCGTCGCCCTCGGTGCCCGCACCACCGGTGTGATGGGAACAGAGCAATTCCGCGATCGCGTCGCTGAACTGGGCCGAGAGGTCGGTGAACCAGCTTGGGCGATGCCTCTGATTGAGGAGCTCGCAGATGAAATGAAATCCGATGTTGCCGACTTACGTAACATCGGCAAAACCCGCTTCGGCGGAATGATGCAAGCTGGCTACTTCCTATCCCAGTTCGTACCTGAAGATGTGCAGTGGGTTCACCTGGACATCGCCGGACCGGCTTACAATACGGCAGGCGCCTACGGCTACATCCCAACTCGAGGCACGGGCGCGCCTGTGCGAACCATTGTTGCTGTGCTCCAGGAGCTTGCCTCCTAAGAGTGTGGATCGCGCTGAATCGCCATCCTCGACTGCCACGACAACCCCGTGGGAAGCAGTAGTCGAGGATGGTTTTTCCTAGCTATCCCCCGAAACAGCCACGATCCGCCAGTCTCCGTGCAGCTATTTGCCAAAGACCACCACCTATACGCCACACTCCACAACGGGAACCGGTACTCTACTAGGTATCAACATCGTTCTATAGACCCAATTGTTTGAGGAGTCCTACACAATGGCGTTTTCTGTCGAGATGCCCGAGCTCGGTGAGTCAGTAACCGAGGGTACGATTACCCGCTGGCTGAAGCAGGTTGGCGACACCGTCACCGCTGATGAGCCTTTGTTGGAGGTGTCCACGGACAAGGTCGACACCGAGATCCCAGCACCTGCGTCCGGTGTACTGACGAAGGTCCTGTTTGAAGAGGATGACACCGTCGATGTCGGCGAAGTCATCGCTGAAATCGGCGAGGAAGGCGAAGCCGCCGGTTCTTCCGATGCCGCGCCCGCCGAAGAAGCTGCGCCAGCACAGGAAGCAGCCCCAGCCGAGGAAGCTGCTCCTGCTGCAGGTTCCGGTGACACCACCGACGTGAAGATGCCTGAACTAGGCGAATCCGTCACTGAAGGCACCATTACCCGCTGGCTCAAGTCCGTCGGCGACACCGTCGCTGTCGACGAGCCACTCCTCGAGGTCTCCACCGACAAGGTCGACACCGAGGTGCCTTCCCCAGTAGCCGGCACCATCGTAGAGATCCTGTTCCAGGAAGACGATACCGTCGATGTCGGCGAAATCATCGTCCGCATCGGCGACGGCTCCGCACCAGCAGCCAAGCCAGCCGAGAAGCAGGAGACCCCTTCCGAGGCCGAAACCAAGGAAGCTGAAACCAAGGAAGAAAATGCCACCGTTGCGGAGGCTGCTCCTGCTGCAGGTTCCGGTGACACCACCGACGTGAAGATGCCTGAACTAGGCGAATCCGTCACTGAAGGCACCATTACCCGCTGGCTCAAGTCCGTCGGCGACACCGTCGCTGTCGACGAGCCACTCCTCGAGGTCTCCACCGACAAGGTCGACACCGAGGTGCCTTCCCCAGTAGCCGGCACCATCGTAGAGATCCTGTTCCAGGAAGACGA
>NZ_JBBHKW010000011.1:0-93072 GCF_037482625.1 Corynebacterium sp. H128
ACTGGTACAACCACGAACGACTCCAGAAACGACTCAAGGGTCTGACTCCGATGCACTACCGGAACCAGACCCTTGAACCCCTAACCGCCTAGAATTAAACCAGTCCAACTTTCGGGGGCCAGTTCAAAAGCTGCCTCCGCGGGTGGTTTTCTTTAGCTTTTAGGCCAGGATCTCGTCCAGGGCCTGGTTGACCAGCTCGGGATCCTCCAAGATGAGCATGTGCCCGCAGCGATCCGTGCTGCGTAGTTCCGCTCGTGTCCATAGCTCCATGATCCGATTGCTTTGGGAAAGCGGTGTCACATGGTCATCATCGCCGACCAACACGAATCCAGGGATTGTGCTGAGGCGCTCCGCAGCACCCACCTCGGAATTTGTTTCCAGGTCATCGAAGTACCCCACGAAGGTAGCAAGTGGGGTCTCCTTGATCATGTCTGCGTGGAACTTCACTAGGTTGTACGGGGTGCTGAGGCGTTTAAACACGGTCGCTGCCAGAGCTGGAGCAAGTAGGTTAGCAATTTCACCCCGGAATTTATCCACCTCAGCCGGGGTATCCTCCATGGCGTTAAAGACCTTATCTGCCAGCTTGGTGGTCAGCAGGCGTGGCGAGCCTTGCGCGGAGAGAGATTCGATTGAGGTCGCGATCAGTAGCACACCGTGAATCCGCTCATATACCTCTGGTTGGCAACGCCTAATCAAGTTAAGTACCACGTGCCCGCCGAGAGAATGTCCCACCAAAATGATGGGGCCGGTTTTCGCGTAGGCCTCGATGACAGCGAGGACATCGTCCGCTGCGCCGTCGATAGTGCACTGCTCTGGTGGTACTTCCCCTGTCTTGCCGTGCCCGCGCAAGTCCATGAGCACGCTTCTTACCTCAGGATGGTTGTCCAGCAAATGCTTGACCTGCAGGAAGTAGGAGTCAGCAGCGAGTGTGAAGCCGTGTACGAACACCACGGTGGCTCGCGGATGCTCTGGTCCCGCCACATAGCTGGCCACCTGGGTGCAGCTGACAGGCACGCTGCCGGGTTCGCAGAGTCCCTGCAAACCAGGAACATCAGATTTTGCGGGTATGATGCCACGCGCAAACCGGGCCAAGAACTGGGGCATTGCCATGGGGTACTGCTTTCTATGGGTATTCTTGAGGAATCAATTTCTATGGCTAGAGGAGATCATCATGACCGAATCACAGCAGGATGCACAGAGCATCTTCACCGCGTTTCGAGACATCATCGTTGAAAGCACTGGCTACGATCCAGAAGAAATCACCTTGGACTCCGACATCGCGGGTGAGCTTGCCGTGGACTCCCTCTCTCTTGTGGAAATTTCCGTTCGCGCCGAAGATTCCTTTGGTGTCCACATTGATGACGAAGCCGCCGCCAGTTTCCACACTGTTGGAGACGCTGTAACGTACATTCACAGCAAGCTCGCTTCCTAATCCACGATACTCAAGCGCAGTTCAAATCCCCAGGTTTGACGCAACTGTTCCAAGGCAGTGCCCAAATCTTCGATCTCGTGGGAATGGCCAGTGATCACTTGGCGAGTCCCCACCTTGGCAGGGCTGCTGGCAGAGCGTTCCCAGCGAGTAAACCAATCCACTGTCAGCGGGTCGGCACCTGGAATGTCCAACCCCGGCGGGCTTGGAATACAGTCAACCATGAGCTCTTCCACAACGGGGCGAAGCCGTCGTGGGAGTTCATCAATTGCGAGGACAGCCGTGCATGCGACGGCTTCCCTAGTCATAAAAGTTGTCACGGAGTTAGCCTTCAAGAATGTGGTGCGTAACTCGGCTTCTCCTGCCGAGCCAAGACGAGAACGTCTTCCCCAACGGACTCGATGCGCCTCTTGAACTGCGTTGTGCAACACCTGCATTCTTACGCACCACAAACACCAGCGACAACCCTAAAGTGCCGCTTGACTCCCCCATTTATTGAAGTTTTAGTTCAGGGTTAGCCACAACTTCTCATTGAAATCCGACCACAGGGGCTTGGCCCACTCGCCGAAGACGCGGTTCGTCAACACCACGCATCCCTGGTTTGTCTTCGGATGAATCCACAAGAAAGTCCCCGATTGCCCGAAGTGCCCAGCAATGTCCGCAGGCATTGTAGGCCCCGTCCAATGCGGCGACTTGGACCCCTTGAGTTCAAACCCAAGTCCCCACGGGCAGGGCACTTGGCGACCATACCCAGGGACGATTCCCGATAGTTCCGGGAAGTGCGGGCTCAGGGCGTCGTTAAGCGTAGTGGCGTGAATCAACTTTGGTTCCAACAGCTCTGCAATGAAGACCTGCAGGTCGCGCACCGTAGACTTTGCGCCATGCCCTGCCCACGCTGGCAACACAGTGTTAGTCATCCCGAGCGGCTGAAACACGGCTTCCTCGAGGTACTGGCCAAAGGGCATCTCCGCAAGCTTTTCGACGCCCTCCGCCAGAATCTCAAAACCCGCGGAAGAATAGATACGTCGATCCTCGGGTGCCCGTTCCACTTCATGCTTGGCAAAGGCGACCCCCGAGGCATGCGCCAGCAGATGCTCGACGGTGGCGGGCCACATGGGAGTGTCCAGCTCGAAAATGCCTTCTTCCAAGGCGATGAGAAACCCGTAGGCCGAGAGGAGTTTTGTCACACTGGCCAGCTCAAACACTCGATCAATGTCGCCGAAGGTATCCGAACTGCTGCCTACCATTCCAGCCGCAACGTCATCGACGGGCCAGTGCGCGAGTTCCTCAAAGACGTTCATGATCTAATAGTTTACTGCGCGTGGGCCGCGACGGACGCGAAAATCCCCCGGTCCCAGATTCGCTCCCGCTTTGCGACGACCACCGGCACCAACGCCTGCCCCGTGACGTTTACCGCCGTGCGCCCCATATCCACGATCGGCTCGACTGCAAGCAGCAAGCCCACACCCTCCAAGGGGAGCCCCAAGGTGGACAGCGTCAGAGTCAACATGACCGTCGCACCGGTCGTGCCAGCAGTGGCGGCAGACCCGATGACGGACACGAATGCGATCAGCACATAGTCCGTCACGCTCAGCGGAATTCCATAGAACTGCGAGACAAAGATCGCGGCCACAGCAGGGTAGATCGATGCGCAGCCGTCCATCTTGGTGGTCGCACCGAGCGGCACCGCAAAGGAAGTGTACGAGCGAGGCACACCGAGCCCCTCTTCCGTGACACGCTGGGTAACCGGCATGACCCCCATGGAGGAACGAGTGACAAAACCAAGGCTCGTAACGGGCCATACCTTGCGGAAGAACTGCATAACACCGATCCCATGTAGCTTCAGCACCACCGGGTAGATCACGCCGATCACAATGGCCAAGCCTAGGTAGATGGCAAGCACAAACTTGCCGAGCGAGCCCAACGCATCCCAGCCATAAACAGCCACTGCCTTGCCGATAAGGGCCGCGGTACCAATGGGTGCGAGCCGGATAATCCACCACAAGACCTTCTGCACGATCTCGAGTAATGATGCCGCAAACTCGAGCACGGGCTCCGCCTTCTTACCCACCTGCACAGCAGCGATGCCGAAAGCAATGGAGAGCAGCAACAGTTGCAACACATTGAACCCCGGGGTCGCTGTATCTCCCTTCAGCGAAACAGTCAGCCCCATGATGTTGTTGGGCACTAACCCCTGCAGAAAGGCCCACCACGACCCCACGGTGCTGGGCGCCTGCGCGACGGTGGGATCGATGCTGGAATTCTTGCCAGGATTCACAAGCAATCCCACCCCGATTCCTGCAAGCACGGAAGCGAAAGCCGTAATGGCGAACCAAAGAATCGTTTGCCACGCAAGGCGCGCCGCGTTGGTTACCTCGCGCAAGTTGGCTATCGACGTCACAACCGCCGTAACAATGAGCGGCGGAATGAGCACCTTCAGCAAGCTGACATATGCGCCACCAACTTCTACCAGCCCCGTGGTCAACCAACTCCCCTCCCCCATTTCTCGGGCAATGAAGCCGAGGACGAGGCCGACGAGCAGACCGTAGATAATCTGTGCACCAAAACTGGTGAAACGCTTATTCATGCGTACTTCCCTAGCTCACAATAGACGTATTGGTCTATAAAGTAGATTTTCTATTTTAGTGGAGATTACGCTGCTAGTTACGAATTGGCAAGCGCACATTTAGACCATTCGGTCTATCGTTTCCGGACAAAGAAAAGGACCAGGCTGAAACCTGGTCCTTTGGTGGGGCCACCGGGGCTCGAACCCGGGACCAATGGATTATGAGTCCACGGCTCTAACCGACTGAGCTATAGCCCCAACTTCACAAGAAGCTAGCTCAGTATATCCAGCGGCCACCCACCCATAACAAATTGCCCCCAAACAGCCGTTCTACCTGCCGATTTGATTTGAAACAAGAGCCAGCTATATAGTTATGACTCGTTGCAAGGAACTGGACACAGTAACTAACAACACCAAAGCATTCCTCCATAGCTCAGTTGGCAGAGCATTCGACTGTTAATCGAAGGGTCACTGGTTCGAGCCCAGTTGGAGGAGCAAGAGAAAGGCCCGCTGGCAACAGCGGGCCTTTTTGCGTTCCCACTAAGTGACCCCTAACGCGCCCCACGATCATGATTTCACGATCATGATTTACAGGATCCCCCCCCTATGCCGGATCCCCAAAAATTCAACCCCCACCTTGAAGATCATGGTCGCGAAATCATGATCGCCACGCCTCCCCTCGACCAAATTAAAGATGTATTTGAGATTCATGTTTTAATGGAATGGTTAAAACACTCACCCATTTTTGATTGGAGACACAGGCGATGGCAGTACAAGAAGCCACGCACGCCCCACAGCGAATGTCCCCACGAGACAAGCGATGGTGGACGGCACTAGCCGCGGTCATCATCGCTTCCTTCGTGGTACTGCTGTGGATGGGCCAGCAAATCAACGTCCACAAGCCACCAATCCCTGAAAAGGTCGAGACTTCTCAGGGCGAGGTGCTCGTCACCCACGACCAGATCATCAACGGTAAGCAAGTATGGCAGTCCATCGGCGGCCAGCAGGTCGGCTCGGTTTGGGGCCACGGAGCCTACGTGGCACCCGACTGGACCGCAGACTGGCTCCACCGCGAGGCCACCCACATTCTGGACACGTGGGCGCAGGCCGAAGGCGCCGATAGCTACGATGCTCTGGACGTCGAAAAGCAAGCCGCACTCAAGGCTCGCCTGAAGGCCCTCATGCGCACCAACGGCTACAACGCCGAGACCGGCACCATCGTGCTTTCCGACGCCCGCGTCGAGGCATTCGAGGCGAACAAGCAGTACTACGCTGACCTGTTCACCACCGGGCACGAGAACTACGCCATCCCCAAGGACTCCATCAAGGACGCGGGCGCTGCCCAGGACATGGCGGCCTTCTTCTGGTGGACCAGCTGGGCCGCCTCCACCAACGCTCCAGACAGCGAAGCCACCTACACGCAGAACTGGCCCCACGAACAGTTGATTGACAACGTGCCACCGCCGAGCAACATCCTGTGGAGCATCATCAGCTTCATCCTGCTGCTTGCCGGCATTGGTGGCCTCGTTTGGTACCAAGGCTGGAAGGGAGAAGAAAACGAAACGCCGGATGTCATTCCAGCAGAGGATCCACTGGTCGGTTTCGACCCAACGCCTTCGCAGCGCGCTACGCTCAAGTACTTCTTTGTGGTCGGCTTACTGTTTGTGTTGCAAATCGCCTGTGGCATCATTGCCGCCCACTACGGTGTGGAGGGAGGCGCGCTGTTCGGCGTACCGATTGACAAGATCCTGCCGTACGCGGTGGTTCGAACTTGGCACACCCAGCTTGGCATCTTCTGGATCGCCACCGCATGGCTCGCCACTGGCCTGTACGTTGGCCCCGCAGTTGGCGGCAAGGAACCCAAGTTCCAACGGCTCGGCGTCAACGTCCTCTTCGGGGCCCTCCTCCTCGTTGTCCTAGGATCCATGGCCGGCGAATGGCTCTCCATCATGGGAAAGATGGGCTACGGCAACCCGATTAACTTCTGGCTGGGCACTCAAGGCTACGAATACGTGGATCTCGGTCGCGTATTCCAGATCGGCCTCTTCATTGGCCTCGCACTGTGGTTCATTTTGATGTGGCGCGCCCTGGCACCTGCCATCCGCAAGGCCAAGAACACCCCAGGAAAAATCGCCCCTACGCCGGAAGCCCCATTAGCGGCAGGCACGCAACGTTCCCTGACCGCAATGCTCCTCATGAGCTGTCTAGCAATTGCTGGCTTCTACGGCGCAGCCTTTGGCGTGAATCATGAAACGCACCTGTCCATCGCCGAATACTGGCGCTGGTGGGTCGTACACCTTTGGGTGGAAGGCTTCTTTGAGGTCTTCGCCACTACCGTTATCGCATTCCTCTTCGCCCGAATCGGCCTGGTGCGCCCCGCAGCTGCCACGACGTCGGTGATTGTTTCCACAACAATCTTCCTCTCCGGTGGCATCATCGGCACAGCCCATCACCTGTACTTCTCCGGCGCTCCGGCACACGTCATGGCGCTCGGAGCTGTATTTAGCGCCCTGGAGGTTGTCCCTCTTGCCCTAATCGGTGTGGAAGCCTTCCGCAACCTCAACCTGCTCAAGCTGCAGCCGTGGGTGGCAGGCTACAAGTGGGCGATCTACTTCTTCGTCTCAGTATCCTTCTGGAACATGCTCGGCGCCGGAGTCTTTGGTTTCCTCATCAACCCGCCGATCGCACTGTTCTACGTCCAAGGATTGAACCTCACGCCACTCCATGGTCACACCGCCCTATTCGGCGTATACGGCATGCTCGGGATCGGCCTGATGCTGTTCTGCGTGCGCTCGCTCATGCCCAACGCCCAGTGGGATGACCGGTGGCTGAAGTGGGGCTTTTGGGGGCTCAACGGCGGCCTGCTAGCTATGTCCTTCCTTTCCCTTTTGCCACTTGGTCTGGCGCAGGCATGGGCATCCATCGATACCGGCCTGTGGTACGCACGCAGCGATGCGTTCCTCTATACGCCAGTGTTGACATTCATACGCTGGCTGCGGGTTCCCGGCGATGTCATCTTCGGAATCGGTTCGCTGGCCATCGGCGTCTTCATGGTGAGGTTAGTAACTCACAAGAAATAGCCGATGAAAGCGAGTTAGGAAAAGATCGCCGGGCCTGTGGCGATTTCGATCACGGGCCCGGCGGTTTGTTCCGTCTGGGCCATCGCTAGCCGCATAACGGCAAAACAATCATTATGACGCTAAAGTAGAGATCTACCGTCGTCGAGCAAAGAGGTGCGATAACCCCCATGATCCAATTAGTTGTTGGTGCAGCCGCTGGCTATGTCCTCGGAACTAAGGCTGGTCGCCGACGCTTCGAGCAGATCAAGAAGGGCTACGATCTAGCCGTGAACTCCCCAGCCTCTCAAGCTGCAATGAAGGCCACCCGCCGCGCCATCGCAAACAAACTTGACCCCGAGCCACGCATGAAAGAGGTCAAGAATTTGCGTCGCGACGACGGCAGCCAAGTGCTCGAACCTGACCACGATTAACCCCACGATTTCGAGCTACTTAAACGCCCTGCGCAGCAGCTCTTTACGTGCCTGTTCCAGCGCCAGTAGATCAGCGAAGAGTGAGTTATAGGCTTCCTCATCGTCTGAGGGGCGCATGCGTTGCAGCTGCCCCTTGAGTTGCGCAATCTGATTACCGACGCGGACTTCTTGCAGCCTAGAAAGAACGCTGTCGGTATAGGCTTCGAGCTGTTCTTCCTCCACATTGATCGGCTCAACTGCTAGCTCGGTGAGCAGGGAGCGCAGCAGTAGATCAAGATGCTCGCCCACCGTTGGGAGCCATTCCCTTCCCAGCTCGAGCCCAGCAGCGGCTCCCCCCGCGGCAACAATCGCTGCGTTGATTTCGCGATACGCCTCGTTACGGAAAGAACTCTCAGACAGCCCATCGAAGTAGTCCCCAGCGTAGGCCGGATACTGCAACGCCAGCTTCAGTGATTCACGCTCTGGCCACAGCGAAGGATCTCGCGGGTTCGGTAATGGCCGAGCCGGTTCAGGTGCCACAGCGGCCGGCATATCGCGGCGCATCCGGCGCAGCTCTTTTTTGGGTTTCGGGTTAGAAACCGCATCGCGCACTTGCCGAACCACATCCATTGGTTCTGCCCATCCCACCCAGCCTGCTAGTTGTCGGGCATATTCATTGCGCAGGGTCTCGTCGCGAATGTCCGCGACCACGGGAACCGCACGGCGCAGCGCTTGGAGTCGGCCTTCCACCGTGTCGAGAGCAAATTCAGCGATGATCGCGCGCAGCACAAACTCGAACATTGGGATCCGCGACGCCACCAGTTCCCGCACTGCGGCTTCTCCCCGTGCAAGTCGGAGGTCGCAAGGATCCATGCCCTCTGGCGCAACGGCAACGAAAGACTGCCCGGTGAACTGCTGATCGCCTTCGAAGGCACGCATGGCGGCCTTTTGCCCTGCCTCGTCACCATCGAAGGTGTAAATCAACTCTCCGCGGAAGTAATTGTCATCGAGCATCAGTCGACGCAGCATCTGGAGGTGCTCCTCGCCGAAAGCGGTGCCACAGGAGGCCACCGCAGTGGTGATGCCAGCCGCGTGCATTGCCATCACATCGGTATAGCCTTCCACGACAACGGCCTGGTGCCTGGCGGCAATCTGCTTCTTGGCGAGGTCAAGACCAAAGAGCACCTTGGACTTGTTGTACAGCAAGGTGTCCTTGGTGTTCATGTACTTGCCGAGGTTATCGTCGTCGAAAAGCTTGCGAGCTCCGAAGCCGATCACATCACCGGCCAGGTTCTTGATCGGCCACAGCAGCCTCCGGTGGAACTGGTCAATCGGCCCGCGTCGCCCCATTTTGGACAGCCCCGCAGCCTCAAGTTCCTCAAAGGTAAAACCCTTGCGGAGCATGTGTTTGGTCATGGTGTCCCAGCCGGCCGGCGCATATCCGCAGCCGAACTGATGCGCATGCTCTGCCGCAAAACCACGCTGCGCCAGGAATTCACGTGCTGGTGCCGCTTCTGGTGTTTCCAGCTGGGTCCGGTAAAACTCGTGGGCGTGACGGTTCGCCAAGACCAAGCGCTGGCGAGTGCCCGGCTCTTCTCGACGTCCCGGACCGCCGCCCTCGTAGTTGATGTGATACCCGATCTTGTCAGCGCAAATTTCCACCGCCTCGGGAAAGGTAATGTGCTCCATCTTCATCAGGAATGAGAACACGTCACCGCCCTCCCCCGAAGAGAAGCAGTGGAAGTAACCACGGTTTGGGCGCACGTGGAAAGACGGAGTTTTCTCATCCTTGAAAGGTGATAGCCCCTTCAGAGAATCTGCCCCGGCAGGTTTGAGCTGCACGTATTCCCCAACGATTTCCTCGATAGGTGTGCGTTCGCGGATAGCTTGAATGTCGCTCTCCGGGATCCTGCCTTTAGCCATGCTTACTACCATAGTGGGTTCATGAGAAGATGATCCTCATGGCATCTAAACCCAAAGCACTAGCGGGCATCGGCGGCGCGCTCGTCGTCCTAGCTGCCGCGTTCTTCGGACTTGATCTCGGCGACGGCGGTGGCACGAAATCTGCCACACAACCCACCGCCACCCACACTGCAAAGGCTTCCCAAGCTCCAAAGCCTGCAGCCCCGAAAACTCCGGCTAAGAAGGCAGCCTCGGAAACAGCGGGCCAATGCCCCGTGGATACGCTGCCGGACCAGGTTGACCCCGTCATTGAGGGCATTGTGGCCGGCAAGCAACCGAAGTATCCGGACAATGACGGCGTCCGATTCGGAAACTACGAAGGCGTCCTTCCCAGACAAGACCGCAATTATTACCGTGAGTACACGGTGGACACCCCAGGCCTGAATCACCGCGGCGAACGCCGCATCATCACCGGCGGCGGCAGCAAAACCGACCCCGATGTGTGGTACTACACCGACAACCACTACGAGAGTTTCTGTGAGATCCCCGATGCCGAATAAGACATTGCTTATCGACGCCCGCCCGGCCACCAACCTCGCAGAGCTCTACGCGGCCCTCGCTGCAGGTATTAATTACCACCCGATCCCGCGAAACTTGGACGGTTTAGCTGATCTGCTGCGCGAAGCACGGTTGAATTGCCTAGTTCTCAGCCAATGTCGCCTGAGCATTGCAGACTATAAGAAGCTTGCCGATGTGTGCCAAGATCTCGGGATACGCGTGGCCACTGGCTAGGCCAGCTGCCTGCCTCCCCTGCGAACCCCTTTTGGCGAACTTCCCAGGTCAACACTAATGAACATCACTGACATCCAGGGAACCTCGGCAAAAGGGGTTCGCGCAGCCCCACGTTAACCAAAGAAGCCCGACACCCCAGAGCTGAACTTTGCTACCCGCTCCAGCCTGGTCTCAGTCATCGAGGCAATCTGGTCAATGATCACTCGCTGCCGTGCGGCATCGGTATCAGCTGCCTGGAACCATGACCGGAACATCGGATCCAGGGTTCCCGGTGCACCGAGCACCAGGTAGTCATAGACACGGCTGATGCGTTCACGCTGCCGATCCTGGCGGGCGATATGCCCAGGATCATCCATCACATAGAGCACCGCAAGAGTCTTGAGCAGCTGCACTTCTGCCGCCGCGGTGTCTGGAACAACCAGATCACCATGTTGCCGGCCAATCAATTCATTTGCGGCACGCGTAGCGGAGATGGTTACGCCAACATAGCGTCCCACCAGCTCAGAGGTCATCGCTTTCAATGCCACCAGGGAGGACAGCGAGCCGTCGTATTCGGAAGCCTGGGAGATCACGGGGAGCTGACGGAGTCGGTCGGCGGCGTCGATAAGCGCCTCCGGTTCACCGCCGAAGGCACGAGCACCTTTCTCAGCGAGCGCGGCTAACTCGACCAGATCCCACAGCACCGATAAGGAGATCCGTCCCGCAACGATGCCGTCTTCCACGTCATGCACCGAATAGGCGATGTCATCCGACCAGTCCATCACCTGTGCTTCCATCGGCTTGCGCAGGTCTGAATGGCCAGCGCGCAGCCAGACCAACAGCTCCCGATCATCGTCGTAGGCACCATACTTGCGAGGGTTCTTCGCCCGTGTCCAGGGATACTTGCATGCGGCATCCAATGAAGCCCGAGTGAGGTTAAGACCATGGGACACCTCCCCCACCAGGACCTTTGGTTCTAGTCGGGAAAGAATCCGCAGCGTTTGAGCGTTACCTTCAAAGCCCCCGCACTGGTTAGCCAGCGCGTTCAATGCCACTTCTCCGTTATGCCCATAAGGCGGGTGTCCAATGTCATGAGATAGCGCAGCGAGTTCACACAGGTCTTGGTCGAGGCCGAGTCCGCCCCCGATCCCCCGCGAGATTTGAGCCACTTCTAGGGAATGCGTGAGCCGAGTGCGTGGCGTATCGCCGTCGCGCGGGCCGACCACCTGGGTTTTGTCTGCCAGCCGTCGCAAAGCGGCAGAGTGCAGCACCCGGGCGCGATCGCGCGAGAACGCACCCCGATGCTCTGGCTCAGCGCCTGCCATTGCACTTCCCTTGGGCGCTTCTGCATGCCGCCTTTCGACGTCCGCAGCTGTGTATTCAAACTGCACTGGAGTTCCCCTTTCTACGCCCAATCTTGCCCCACTCTTTAGCCAAAACCGGCCACACCCCGCCGTCAAGCACCGAAAACGTCCAGTATCCTTGAATGCTATGAGCGGTCTTCGGAAATTCAGCGCACTATCCCTATGCACCTTCGGCATTGGTCTGGGAGGCCTCAGCCCCGCCTTCGCCATGGCACCGACCACTGGGGACACCGTATTGGCGCAAGCCCCAACCCAGTATTCCAAGACCATCACAGACAACGCCGATGTGCTCACGCCGGAGCAAGAAGCGCAGCTTGAAGAGCAGATTAAGCAAGTCCAGAAGGACACCCAGAAGAAGGTGTATGTTGTCTTCAACAAGGATTTTGGGGGCAAGTCCGGTGAAGATTGGGCGAAACAGGCCCGCCAGTTGAATCAGGGGCAAAACGTGGTCGTTTTCGCCGTCTCACCTGCCACCAACGACTACGGGATCTCTTTCGGCAACGCGTTCAGCAGCACAGACCAACAGCGCATTGAAAAGGCAGCCTACGACAAGTTGGTCGATCGTGACTTCTATGGCGCCGCTGAGAACTTTGTCATCGCGGTGTCCGGCAAGGGTAGTTCCGGATCGGGTGGCGCCGCGATGGACGGTGAATCGCTTGGTTGGCTCGGTGGCGGCGCCGCAGCCGTCGGTGCGCTCGGAGTGGGCGCTTATGCCATGAGCAAGCGGAACAAGAAGAAGTCCAACAGCACCATGGTGGCAGATGCCCGCAGTATCGATCCCAAGGACCTCGGCGCGTTGAACGCATTACCAACTGAGATTCTGGATGAGCGCGCCCGGGAAGAGCTCGTTTCCACCGATGAGTCCATCCGCCGTGGCCGGGAAGAACTCGACATTGCTATCGCCGAGTTCGGGGCGGAACGCGCTCGTAATTTCACCAAGGCGATGAATCAATCTACTACCACCTTGCAGCGTGCTTTTGGTCTCCAGCAACGCCTCGACGATTCCATCCCGGAATCCGAAACCGAACGTCGCGCCATGCTCATAGACATCATCTCCTCATGCGGCCAAGCCGACCAAGCTTTGGACAAGGAAGCCGCCGACTTTGCGGAAATGCGCAATCTGCTCATCAACGCCGATACCCGAGTAGATGAACTCACCCGCACCACCATCGACCTACGCACCCGCATGCCTAAGGTTGAGGAGACGCTCAGCGGGTTGCAAAGCCGATATGAGTCCTCGGTGATAGCAAACCTCGCGGATAACCCTGCCCTGGCTGCTGCTGCACTCAGCGAGGCCGAGGAGTCCTTAGAATCCGCCCGCGGCACCGTCCACCTGCCGGCCGGACAACAAGGACGCCTCATTGAAGACATCCGTCGCGCCGAGAATGCCGTCACCAAAGCCGATCAGCTGCTGGCAGGCATCGAGCATGCCGAGGAGAACATCGCCGTCGCCCGCGACAAGTACCCGGCCCTCGTCTCCGAGGTACAGGTTGAGATCCAGGAGGCAGCCCAGCTCGAGCAGCAGGCAGCCAGCCAAGGAATCCAGGCTGATTGGTCCGCTTTGAACAGTGCAGTCAATGACGCGAAACGTGTCCTTTCCGAGACTCAGGGCAGCTACGAAAGCAATCCCCTCGACGCCTATGACCAGCTAGTAACCGCAGACTCTCACCTTGACGAGCAGCTGGATAAGGTGCGGGCATCCGCCGCGGATCAGGCCCGCACCTTGCAGGTTTTCGACAACACGATGCGCACCGCTCAGAGCTCGATTCAGGCCGCCGAGGACCTCATCGCCACCCGTGGCCGGGTAGTGCGAGCACAGGCGCGTACGCAGCTTGCCGACGCCAAAAACCTCTTTGCCCAAGCCCTAAACATTCGCACGAGCAATACTCGCCAAGGCATCGATTTCGCGCGCCAATCTCTCACCGCAGCGCAGCGAGCCGCCAAATCCGCGCAGCATGATATCGATGATTACCGTCGCCGCAATTCCGGCGGTGGCTCCAACATGGGTGGCATCGTCACAGGAATGCTCATCAATGAGATGCTCAGCGGCGGTAGCCGGGGTGGCTTCGGCGGTGGCTTCGGCGGCGGTTTTGGTGGCGGCTTCGGTGGCGGCGGTGGCGGCTTTACCGGCGGCAAGTTCTAGTAGCGTGGCCTGCGCACTGGTGAGTCCACCAAGACGCAGGCCCAGCTAAGAAAAATTGCGTGTAGGTCCGGGAGCTGGTTTGCCAGCTCGGTGCCTACTAGTTCCACGCGTCCACTGATCATCGGGCGAATATAAGCCAGTACGCCCGAAGTAGCCCGAACTGCGCGTTCTTTGCGCCACACGGTAGTGCGCTCCAGCACATAGAATGTCTCACCACAGGTGGCCACGAGTTTTCCAACAGTAAAGCCGCGCTGGTTAACGGTAAATACCTCACCATTGGACGTAGTTGCCCTGGCCCGAAAGTGCATCGGGCCAGGGGTGGATTCAATGAGGAGACGTTCGCCTTCGGTGTCGATGACGTCGGATCGCACCATCGCCAGTAAGTGACCGTTCGAATTGTGTAATTCGTTCCCGGTCCATGTCCAGCGCGGTAGCGAATCCGTCATCGCGTCAAATCCTTAGTTGAAGAACAGAAATAGCACCAACGGAGTCAGGATAAGCAATACTAGCGTCAATATCCATGTCAAACCGACAAGTCGCTGCTCAAGCGCGATGCGCGAGAGCCAAGCGAGGTACACCTGTTCAGCTTTGTCCAGTGCTACCTCTGGTTCGAACTCAACAGCAACGTTTCGGACACCGTTGTTAGCCCCAGAGAACTGGCCGAGCTTGGTGTCATTTTCGTCGATGATCCAGTCCGACTTCTGCTCATTGATGAAGTCAATGCTGCGCTCTCCGATGGTGGCAACGAAGCGCTTCGACTTTTTGAAACCCTTCGGTGCCTGCGCGACCCATTCGACGCTGCCATCAGTAGCGCGAGCTTCATCACTGGAAAGCTCGTAAGTCCACTGCTTTCCAGCGACCTCAGCAGTTTCCTTATTCTCGTCGACGATCTCGAATTCTGCGAGCAGCTGATCGCCTGCGCTCAGCTGAATTCGATGATCGTGACGCTTGCCCCACTGCACAGTGCTCATAGGGTTAGCAACCTACCAGACGCTGCGCTAGGTAGCCTTCGAGTTCTGCCACGGGTACGCGCTCTTGGCTCATCGTATCCCGCTCACGGACCGTCACTGCATTGTCCTCGAGGGTGTCAAAGTCCACGGTGACGCAGAACGGGGTACCGATTTCGTCTTGGCGGCGGTAACGACGCCCAATGGCACCGGAAGTGTCATAGTCGATGTTCCACAGTCCACGCAGCTTAGCGGCGATCTCCTCCGCTGGGCGGGCAAGCTCTTCCTTCTTGGACAGTGGCAGGACGGCCACCTTGATTGGGGAGAGACGACGATCCAGCTTGAGTACAACTCGCTTATCTACTCCACCCTTGGAGTTCGGTGCCTCATCCTCGGTGTAGGAGTCGACCAAGAATGCCATTAGGGAACGGGTCAAGCCAAAGGACGGCTCGATGACATAAGGGTGGTACTTCTCACCAGTGACCTGGTCAAAGTATTTCATGTCATCGGTAGAGTGCTCGGTGTGCTGTGAGAGGTCGTAGTCGGTACGATTTGCGACGCCCATCAGCTCGCCCCACGGGTTGCCGCTGAAGCCAAACTTGTACTCGAAGTCGATGGTGCGATCTGAGTAGTGAGCACGCTCATCGGCAGGAACATCGAACTGGCGCAGGTTTTCTTCCTTGATGCCCAGATCAGTGAACCAATTCCAGCAAGCAGTGACCCACTCGTCAAACTTAGCCTCTACCTCGGATGGGTGAACAAAGTACTCGATCTCCATCTGTTCGAACTCACGGGTACGGAAGATGAAGTTGCCCGGGGTGATCTCATTACGGAAAGCCTTGCCCATCTGGCCAATACCGAATGGCGGCTTCATACGCGCGGTGGTGGCAACATTCTTGAAGTTAATGAAGATGCCTTGCGCGGTCTCTGGCCGCAGGTAATGCAGGCCTTCCTTGTCATCGACAGCGCCGAGATACGTCTTCATCAGACCAGAAAACATCTTTGGCTCAGTCCAGTTGCCCGGCTGTCCCGTCTCTGGGTCCTTAATATCCGCCAGGCCGTTAGCTGGTGGGTGGCCATGCTTAGCCTCATACGCTTCAATGAGGTGGTCAGCGCGGTAACGCTTGTGCGTATGCAGAGATTCCACCAGGGGGTCAGTAAAGGTAGCAACGTGTCCGGAGGCTTCCCAGACTTGGCGTGGCAGGATGATAGAGGAATCGAGTCCGACGACGTCGTCACGCCCCTGCACGAAGGTGCGCCACCACTGACGCTTGATGTTTTCCTTCAACTCCACGCCGAGCGGACCATAATCCCAAGCGGAACGGGTACCGCCATAGATCTCGCCACATGGGTAGACCAGACCGCGACGTTTCGCGAGGCTAACTACGGAATCGATTACTGAAGCCACGACACTCCTTGAGTGGTTTACTGCTGCAGTTCATCCCCCACAATCCGTCGGTACGCCTAATTCCGGAGTGAACCGGCGACACACGATGACTGGGCGGCTACAGCTAAATAAGGTTGGACTCGACTGGCTGCCGAGCTTTACTTGTCCTTTCAGTGTATCCAAGTGTGCGCAATCTCCCTTAACTACCCCTTGACCTGCGATTCTAATGTGGGCTTTACTTGGAATTATAAGCACTTTCTTGCTCATTACTGCGGGCCAGGAAGTGAGCCTTACCAAGGAGTGAGCAAAATTGAAAACGCAGGCACCAGACCCCGTAGTGGCCCAGCGAGATTATGCCAGTGCTGAGCTATTGATCCGCGCTTTAGATTCGCAGCTGCGAATGAAAATCCTGTATCTGCTCCAGGCTTCCCCACGCTGTGTGCATGAATTGGTGAGTGAGTTGGAGTCCAGTCAGCCCCTGATCAGTCAGCATCTCAAGGTCCTGCGCACAACGGGGTTAGCTACTGCTGAACGCCGAGGAAGAGAGATGTATTACTCCCTATCCAGCATCAATGTCATGCCAATCTTGGATTCCATTTTCGAATTGGGGGTACACGTCAACTACCGCAAGTTGTAGACGTGGTAACTTAATAGTGAAAAATAACGGTTTTTGTCCGGAAGGCAGCCACTTATGACCACGCGTAGCGAGTCCCCCATCCCGAAATTGGGCCAACGTAGTACTAGACAACGCGCTGCCGTTATCGAGGTTCTCCGTGACATCGATACATTCTCATCCGCTAAGTCTATCCACCAGGCTCTCACCAAGAGGAACCTGAAGGTTGGCCTCACCACCGTCTACCGCACTCTGCAGTCCCTCGCGGATATCGACGCCGTAGATGTCCTGCACATGGCTACCGGTGAAACCTTGTACCGCCACTGCGAATCCGAGCATCACCACCATCACTTGGTGTGCACTGAGTGCGGGAACACTGTGGAAATTGCAGGCGATGCCGTTGAGACATGGGCAGAGCGCGTTGCAAAGGAAAACGGCTACCAACTCGTCGGTCATACCGCAGAAGTCTTTGGCCTCTGCCGCAAGTGCGCCGGAAAGGCCTCCTAGCCTTCTCGCACGACTTAACCCGTTGCACGGATGAAAACTTGCAGCCCTGCAACGGGAACTAATTGCTGCGGTCTAGGCTACTGAGACTCCGAAAAGCCAGCCCAAACCATAGGTAATTGCGGCAGCGCCCAGCCCGATCGCCACCTGGCGCAGCGCCCGTGCCAACGGCGAGGCACCCGAGAGCACTCCCACCACGCCGCCGGTGAGCATCAGCGCAAGGCCGACAAGCACGCATGCGATCAGTGCTGCCACAGTGGTTGAAAGACCAAGAAGGAATGGCACAATCGGGATAAGTGCGCCAGAGGCGAAAAACAAGAAGGAAGAAATCGCCGCAGCAGCGCCACTGCCCACCACCTCATTACTTCCCAAATTACCTTCCCACGCTGAGGCCGCCGAAGGGTGATTAAAAGAGCGAATCACCACGGCAGCCTTGTCTGCGGCCTCCGCAGGACTCAATCCGCGCGCACGGTAGACCAATGCCAGCTCATTGGCATCCACATCCAAGGCCGGGATAGCCGTCATCGCTTCGGGATTCGGCTTGGAGGCGTCGAGTAGCTCGCGCTGTGAAGAAACCGAGACGTACTCCCCTGCGCCCATCGACAACGCCCCCGCAAGGAGCCCAGAGATACCGGTGAGCAGCACATAGCTGTTGCTCACCCCGGAACCCACAATGCCGAGCACCAATGCCAAGTTGGAAACCAAGCCATCATTCATGCCGAAGACAGCAGCCCGGAAGTTGCCGGACATTTGCTCCCGCCCCCGCTCCGCTAGACCACGTACCACCTCTGCGTGAATGCGCTCATCGGCAGACATCTGTTCCGTGGCATCAGCATCGGTGGTGTACGGGGTACGGGATTCGGCGGCCTGCATCAACGCAAGGGCGAAAACAGAGCCGAAGTGCCGAGCGAGGAAGCCCTTGATTTTCGTGGCGAGATCCGGGCTGCACTTCTTCTCAGCATGCTCACCCAATAGCCCCATCCAATGGGCCTCGTGCCGGGATTCTGCCTCCGCTAGCGTCAGCAGGATCTCCCGTTCCTCGCCAGCCTTGCGCGCGGCTAGCTGCCGGTACACTGCGGCTTCGGCGCGCTCGTTAGCTAGGTGCTTTTGCCACCTTTTGATCTGAGCTTTGTCGGGCACACTATTTCACCCCACCGAATCGACGATCCCGCTTGGCGTACTCCAGCACCGCGGCATACAGATCTTCCGGAGTGAAATCAGGGAACAGTTTGTCTTGGTACACCATCTCTGCGTAGGCCGATTGCCAAAGCAAAAAGTTTGAGGTGCGCTTTTCGCCAGAGGGACGCAAGAACAGGTCCACGTCCGGCATATCGGGCTCGTCGAGGAAGTTCGGAAAAGACTTCTCGGTGATCTGATCCGGGTGCAACTGACCTGCCGCCGCCCGGCGGGCGATTTCACGGGTCGCATCCACGATCTCTGCCCGGCCACCATAGTTGACGCACATCGCCAACGTCATCCGAGTGTTGTGCTGGGTGAGTTCCTCGGCAGCCTCAAGTTCCTTGATAACAGCGCGCCACAAACGTGGCCTCCGGCCGACCCAACGCACGCGAACCCCTTTTTCATTGAGGGTATCTCGCTGGCGCCGCAGCACGTCACGGTTAAAGCCCATGAGGAAGCGCACCTCCTCTGTGGAACGCCGCCAGTTTTCGGTGGAAAAGGCATAAGCGGAAAGGTACGGGATTTCCAGTTCGAGGCAGGCATCGATCACATCCATGAGCACCGCCTCCCCCCGCTTATGGCCTTCAGTACGCTTCAGGCCTCTCTCTTGGGCCCAGCGACCATTGCCGTCCATCACCAGTGCGATGTGGTTGGGGCGAAACTCTTGCGGGATGTTTGGTGCACTCACTTGGCCCATCTTAGTGTGTCCAGCCAGTATCCACGAAGTTTAGGGCATGCATTGAACGCTCCAAATGCCACTGTAGGTGAGCGCGCGTGAGCTGATGCGCGGCGGCCAGCAGCGATTCAAATTCAGGTTGTTCGGAAAGGGCACCCACTGCATCCCACGCGCCGTGGGACAGCCACCACATCAAGCGCAGCGCCTCCGTGGGCGGAGTGGCACATCCGGACAGGTGGCAATTCTCACACAGTGCGCCTCCGGCACCAGGATGGAAAGCACAATGTGGACCGGGCGCGCCACAATGCGCGCAATCGAACAAGCTGGGAGCCCAGCCGGCAACATCCATCGCTTGCAACAAGAACGCATCCAGGACTGCTGTCGGATAAGACGCGTTCTGTATCTTGCGTAGGGCCCGCACAGTGAGTTCAAACAGTTCGCCTTCATGGAAGCTGAGCTGTTCCGCGGCCTCTAAAACAGCGCTGGCGGCGGTGTATTTGGCATAGTCTGCAATTATCCCGGAGCCGAAGAATTCGACCGTGTCAGCCGCAGTGATGGTGTCTAGGTTGCGGCCGGGGTACAGCTGGACGTCGAGAAGCACAAACGGCTGTACTCGGGATCCGAACCGGGACTTCGCCCTGCGCACGCCTTTCGCCACCGAGCGCACGATGCCGGATGGGGTGAGCAACACAACAACCCGGTCTGCCTCGCCGAAATCATACGTGCGCACGACGAGGGCGCGGGCACGATAGGAATGCATGTCTAATTAGAAGCCCAGGCGCCCGAGAGCCTTCGGGTCGGACTGCCAATCCTTGAGCACCTTGATGCGCAGATCCAGGAACACGTTGCGCCCCACCAGCTTGATGATGGACTGGCGCGAATTATGGATGATGCGCCCCATCCGGCGGTTATCCTTACCCATCAGAATCGTCTTTTGACCCGGACGCTCGACATAGATCACGGCATGGATGTCGAGGACACCGGGGCGGTCCTCGTTGGGGAGGATCTCATCGATTTCCACAGCCACGGAGTGTGGGAGTTCGTCTTTGAGTCCCGATAGCGCAGCCTCACGAATCAGTTCGGACATGCGCTTTTCGGTGTCATCGTCGGTGATGTGATCGTCAGGATAGAACTTTGGCCCTTGGGGCAACTGGGAGACGATGACGTCGCTTAGTACGTCGATTTGCTCGGATTCTTTCGCAGAGACCGGGACGACTTCACAGTCACCACCCAGCAGTTCGTGCAGCTCCATGAGCTGAGCGCCCACTTGATCACGAGAAACCTTATCGATCTTAGTCACCACGCCCATGATTTTGGTCTTTGGCGCCACTTGTCCCACGGCGTCGAGGATCCAGCGGTCGCCAGGTCCAATCTTTTCGTCGGCGGGAATCACCAAGCAAATGAGGTCAACATCAGAGTAGGTCTCCTTGACAATCTCATTTAAGCGCTCGCCGAGCAGCGTGCGCGGACGGTGCAGGCCGGGCGTATCGACGACAATGATCTGTGCATCCGGGCGGTGCACTAAGCCACGAATGGGGTGTCGTGTGGTTTCCGGCTGGTTGGCGGTGATCGCGATCTTCTCGCCGACCAGCGCATTCGTCAACGTGGATTTACCGGTGTTCGGCCGCCCCACAAAGCTGACGAATCCGGAGCGGAAGTTTTCGTTGGTAAATCCAAGTTCGGTCATGCGTCGAGTGTAGCAATGACTTCAACAATCGCTGAGGTCACTCGCATGCGCCCACGCCGATCTCTTCGCCCTTCAGTTGTCAGCTTGAGCCCAGCGATCTCAACCTGTGCGCCGGGCAGCGGTACCCTACCGAGCTCGTAGGCAATCAGCCCACCTACGGTGTCTACCTGCTCAGAGTACTCATCGAAGTCAATCTCCAAGTCCAATTCTTCATCGATGAGCTGCTGCAGATCATCAAGAGAGAGTCGAGAGACAACACGGAATTCCCGCTCACTGAGGCGCTCGACAGGGGCAACCTCAGTGTGATCGTACTCATCTGCGATCTCACCGACGATCTCCTCCAAGATGTCCTCGATGGAGATCAGACCAGCGATGCCACCGTATTCGTCCACCAGCATCGCGATGTGATTACGGTGCAACTGCATCTCATGCAGCAACCCGTCTAGGTTCTTCGAATCCGGAACGAACGTTGCTTTACGCATCACGTCTTCCACCAGCACGCTCTTGCCACCGTCTGGCAGATGATACGTCTTTTGCACTAGGTCCTTGAGGTAGACCACACCGATGATGTCATCCACGGTATCCCCGATGACTGGAATGCGAGAGTGCCCAGAACGCACACACAGCGCAGTGGCTTGACCAGCGTTCTTGTCCTTTTCGATCCAGATCATTTCAGTACGCGGCACCATCACCGAGCGCGCGGTGGTCGACGCGAGGTCGAACACATTCTGAATCATCCGGCGCTCTTCTACTTCCACGATGCCGCGCTCTTGTGCGATGTCCACCATCTCGCGGAGCTCAATTTCCGTAGCGTAGGGGCCATCCCGGAAGCCGGAGCCCGGGGCGAGTTTATTGCCCAGCCAAATCAGGACCTTCGGAATGGGGCCCAACACATAGGACATCGAGTTAAGGAAGATCGCCGAGTTGAGCGAGACAGTGTAGGGATTCTGCCGTCCGGCCGTACGAGAAAACACACCGATCACGGCGAAGGTCACCAGCGTGAGTGCCGCCACGGCGACAGTAATGGCCAGCGGACGGGAGTGGATGATTTCGATGCACAGCGACACGGTGAAGACTGCCGCCACGGCGTCGAGAAGCGTGCGCAACAGCACCAACAAGTTGATGTGTTCAGCCCGCTTAGTCACCACCTTTAGGAGCGCTTCTGCCCCCGGGCGATCATCTTTGACCAGCTCCTCTACCCGCGCACGGGAGATCGAGGAGACTGCCGATTCCACCGTTGTCAGCGCGCCCGACCCAATAAGTGCGATAACCAGCCCTAAGGCATTGAGCATTAGCCGAGTTGCTCCCGATCTGCCGCACTTGGGAACGCGCCGGCGCCAGTCGGCTTCGGCTGATAAGTCACCCCGCGGTCGGCAATGTCCTCATACCAATCCGCTAGCAACTCATTTTGTAGCGCGAACATTTCCTGTTCCTCGGCCGGAGTGACGTGGTCATATCCCAGTAGGTGCAAACAACCGTGGACAGTAAGCAAACATAGCTCGTGTCCGAGGTCGTGTCCGGCCTTGTGCGCTTGCTTTTCCGCGAATTCGGGGCACAACACAATGTCTCCGAGCATCGCCGGGCTTGGTTCAGCGGCATCGGGGCGGCCCGAACCGGGCGTGAGTTCATCCATCGGAAAGCTCATCACATCGGTCGGCCCCTCTAGATCCAACCATCGCACGTGCAGGTCGGCGATCGTATCTAGATCCACGATGTGCATGCTCATTTCCGCCGCAGAATGAATATCCATGCGCGTGAGAGCATAGGAGGCTACGTCGATGAGCATCTCTTCGTTGACGCCCGGGTAGCCCGATTCATTAAAAACCTCGATGCTCATTTAGTACCCCTCTCCCGTCTCTGCTTCGTACTCATCATAGGCTTCCACGATGCGCCCAACTAGGGAGTGACGCACTACGTCCTCGCTCGTCAGTTCCGAGAAGTGCACATCTGCCACATCGGCGAGGATGTCACGCACAATACGCAACCCCGAGCGCTGGCCACTCGGCAAGTCGATTTGGGTGATGTCGCCAGTAACCACCATCTTCGAGCCGAAGCCCAATCGGGTCAGGAACATCTTCATTTGCGCGGGCGTAGTGTTTTGCGCCTCATCAAGGATGACAAAAGCATCGTTGAGAGTACGACCACGCATATACGCCAGCGGGGCCACCTCAATGAGGCCGGATTCCATCAGCTTGGGGATGATTTCCGGATCCACCATATCCCGCAGCGCGTCATGCAGTGGGCGCAGGTAGGGATCGATCTTCTCATCCAGCGTGCCGGGAAGAAAACCGAGCTTTTCCCCCGCTTCAACAGCGGGGCGAGTCAAAATAATGCGATTGACTTGGCGGGCGTGCAATGCCTGTACGGCTTTGGCCATGGCGAGATAGGTTTTGCCGGAACCAGCCGGTCCCAGGCCGAAAATGATCGTATTCTCGTCGATCGCATCGACGTAAATCTTCTGCCCCAAAGTCTTTGGGCGAATCACTTTGCCTTTGCGCGCGATGATGTCCGCCGCCAGCACCTCTCGCACGGACTGTGGTGCTTCCTTGGACACTATGCT
Source organism: Corynebacterium sp. H128 (assembly GCF_037482625.1). Taxonomy (NCBI): domain Bacteria; kingdom Bacillati; phylum Actinomycetota; class Actinomycetes; order Mycobacteriales; family Corynebacteriaceae; genus Corynebacterium; species Corynebacterium sp. H128. The sequence goes on from NZ_JBBHKW010000011.1 coordinate 23,198, forward strand.
CACTGCGTTTTTCACCGAGTCTGGGCTGATGACGTGACCGTGGCGCGCAATCGCCTGCAGCTCATCCAGCACCTTCTTAACCCGAGCTACTTCGTAGTCCGGCCCAGTCAGAGTTGCCTCCGTCCCCCGCACAAAGACGTCTACGGGGATAAGGTTCTCCAGCACCCGCAGATTTTCATCTTCGATGCCCAGTACTGTGTTCGCGAAATCCTCGTTCAACACGTACTGCTGAGTGATGATGTCATCACGCTTATAAATCGCCAAAATTACCTAGTCTTCCCGGTCGCGGCAGGTCTGTACATCTATGCTGGCCAACTCTATCAAGTTTGTTCCGCAACAACCTGCCATTGAAATTTAGAATGGCGCTCGCATTAAGCCCCGCCGTACTGAGTTGAATTCGGCGACAAGAGCCTGTTCCTCGTTGTGGCAGTGCTCTGCAAGTTGGGCATGGCTGCCAGCATCACCACCGCGCCAACGCCCCGTGCGCGGCCAGCGCGACCAGCCCGGCGCTCGCGGTACGCAGCACCTCGGGCCCAAGCAGCGCCGACACCGCGCCGGCCGCCGTCAGCTGTGAAACCTCTTCCGGGCTCAGGCCACCTTCGGGCCCCACCACGAACAGCGCCGCACGCGCACCGAATTCGACTGTGGAAAACGGCACGGCCGCATCCTCATGCAGCACCACCGCGACTCCCCCAGCTGCCACCAATTGCTGCACCTGAGCGATAACATCCGCTGTGCTGGCCAACGGCGCAATCTCGGGGATACGCATCCGGCGCGATTGCTTGGAGGCGGCCACAGCCATCGAGCGCCATTTAGCACCAGCTTTCTCCGCTTTTGCGCCCCACTTCGCGATCGACCGCGCAGCCTGCCAAGGCACGATGACATCGGCCCCACCCTGAGTCATCAGGTCAACCGCGAGCTCTGAGCGCTCGGATTTGGGGAGAGCCTGCACGATGGTCACCGGAGGTCGGTCGGGAAATTCGACGTGCTTATCGACGTCAAACTGCAGCGCAGCCTTAGACACGGAAGTCACCGTTGCCTCAATGCCCGCCCCATGGCCGTCGATAAGCAGCAGCTGCTCCCCAACACCGAGCCGTTTCACAGTGACCGCGTGCCGGCCTTCCGGGCCGCTGAGCTCGCCGACAGTCGCGGGCAGCTCGGGACGCTTGCCGGCGAGGACGGCGTCGAGGTCATAGACAAAGGTGGGCAGGCTCATCGGCGGAAACGGTTGCGCAATCGATCAAATACGGAGGATTCGCCACCCTCGGTGTGAATCTCGGTGGTCTCCTTGCTTCGGTTACGCAGCTTCTCCAACGCCTCGCGGGTGTGTGAGTCCAAGTCGGTAGGAATTTGAACGTCCACGTGAGCAATGAGATCGCCGTGGGTGGTCTCCGAGCGCAGCACCGGCATGCCCGCCCCGGTTACATGGATTTGCTGACCGGGCTGAGATCCGGCCGGGATTGTGATGTCGATCGGATTGCCATCAAGGCCCTCCAGTTGGACCTGCGCGCCCAGCGCTGCATCGATCATCGGAACCTTAGCGGTGACGTGCAGATTGTCTCCTTCACGGATGAACATCGGGTGCGGGGCGACGCTGATCTCCACATAGAGGTCGCCTGCAGGTCCGCCACCCGGGCCTACCTCGCCACGTCCAGCCATGCGGATGCGCATACCGTCCGAAATACCCGCTGGAATGCTCACGGTCAGGTCCTTGCGAGACTTCACGCGGCCGTCGCCATGGCACTTCTCGCAGGGATCCGGAATGACCTCGCCGGTGCCCTGGCACACGTGGCAGGGACGGGTGGTCATGACATTGCCCAGGAATGAACGCTGAACTTCTTGGATGGAACCGGAACCCTGACAATGCCCACAGGTGTGTGGCTTGGATTTGGAACCAGATCCGGAGCCCGCGCAGGCATCGCAGAGGATCGCTGTATCCACGGTGATTTCCTTCTTCACACCGGCAAAAGCCTCAGCCAACTCAATGCGCGTGCGCAGGAGCGCGTCGTTGCCCGGCTGGACGCGGGAGCGTGGGCCACGAGTACCAGCTCCGCCAAAGAAGGCTTCGAAGATGTCGCCGAAACCGCCACCCGGCGCACCGCCGTAACCCTGAGGTTGTTCCATTGGGTCGCCACCCATATCAACGATGCGACGCTTCTCCGGATCCGTCAGGACCTCATTTGCCAAAGAAATCTCGCGGAACTTCTCTGCGGCTTCTTCGGTGCTATTGACGTCCGGGTGGTACTTGCGAGCGAGCCGACGATAGGCTTTCTTGATCTCCGAGTCGGATGCCCCCTTGTCGACCCCAAGAATGCCGTAGTAGTCGCGCGCCATTGACTTCAACCCTTTCTAATTCTTCAAGACTCTGCTGACATATTGTGCAACGGCGGAAACCTTAGAAATAGTTCCGCTGTAGTCCATAAACGTGGGACCGACCACCCCGAGGGCACCGAAAGTGGCATCCTCGTCGCCGTATCCCGTGGACACGATTGAGGCGGAGTGTAGGCCGTGATCCATGTTCTCCGCACCAATGCTGACGTTCACTTCGCCTTCTTGCACGTGCGACAGCAGTTTCAAAACTACTACTTGCTCCTCCAGCGCTTCCAATACGGAGGTGCTTAGCGGAGAAATGCGAGATAGGTTCGATGTTCCGGCGAGGATCAGTCGATCCGATGGCGCTTCCACCAGGGTCTCGATCAGGACCGTCGCGCAGCGCAGCATCACATCACGCAATTCGCTCGGGGTGTGCTCCAGCAGATCCGCGAGCGCGACGCTTGCGTCCGCCATCGTCTTTTCTGCCAACGCATTATTGAGTAGCGAACGCAGCGGAGCAACATCCTCGATCGGCTGTACGAGTTCCACATTGCGTTGTTCCACCCGGCCGAGATCCGTGATCATCACTAGCAGCAGCCGGGTCGGAGTCAGCGCAACTACCTCGCAGTGCTTGACTCGCGAGGTCCGCAAGGAAGGTAGCTGGATTACTGCTGCCTGCCTAGTCAACTGGGCCAGAAGCTGCACGGAGCGACGCAGCACATCCTCCAGATCAACGCCGCCCTCAAGAAAACCGAGGATAGCGCTTCGCTCCGGCGCGGTCAGAGGCTTGACCTCATTGAGCGAATCCACGAAAATCCGATAGCCCTTTTCCGTGGGGATGCGACCAGAACTAGCATGCTGCTGCGAGATGTACCCCTCGGACTCCAGCGCCGCCATGTCATTGCGGATCGTAGCCGAGGACACCTGCAGGTGGTGCCGTTCCACGAGCGCCTTGGAACCCACAGGTTCCTGGGATGCAATGTAGTCGGCCACGATGGCGTTGAGAACTTGGAGCCGTCGCGCCGTTGTAGACCTAGTAGACCCTGCCATGGCCAACAGTCTAGCCTTCGGCTGCCAGTAGTTCTGCGATGATGCCGTCGGCAAGCAGGCGTCCGGCCTCAGTCACGGCGACACGCTCGCCCGCCGTGAGTAGCCCGCCGCGCACGTGCTTGGCGACGACCTCAGGTGCATTCACCCAGCTCGCAGGCACTCCCTCTTTCAGCCTGAGCCCCAGCATGAGCTGCTCGGTGTGGATGTCCATTGGCGTCAGCAGCTCGCTTTCCTGGATCGGCAGCTCACCGCGCCCCAGGATCTCGTTGTAGCGACGCGGGTGCTTGACGTTATAAAAGCGAGTGTGGTCAATATGTGAGTGTGCACCAGGGCCTGCACCCCACCAGTCACCCTCACGCCAGTAGCCGAGGTTGTGCTGGCATTGGCCACCTGGCTTCGCCCAATTGGACACTTCGTACCAGTCGAAGCCTTCGAGCATGGTGTCGATGATGTGATAGCGGTCTGCCAGCACGTCCTCATCTGGTGCAGGCAGCTCACCTTTGCGCACTTTTCGGGCCATGGCAGTGCCCTCTTCCACGATCAGCGAGTAGGCGGAAACGTGATCGACCTCAGCGGACAAAATCGCGTCAACGGTGCGACGCACGTCATCGTCGGTTTCTGTCGGGGTGCCGTAGATCATGTCTAGGTTGACGTGTTCGAATCCTGCGGCGCGGGCTTCCTTTGCCGCTGCGACGGCCCGCCCCGACGTATGTTTGCGCTCTAATACTCGCAACACGTGGGGAGCAGCAGATTGCATGCCCAGCGACACCCGCGTGTACCCAACATCCTTGAGTTCCGCGAAGAACTCCGGGCTGGTGCTTTCTGGATTGGATTCGGTAGTCACCTCAGCTCCGGGCTGGAGGGTGAAATTGGCGTTGATTGCACGCATGATCCGCCCTAAACCCTCGGCCCCCAACATCGACGGTGTGCCGCCACCAATGAAAACCGTGTCCACTGGGCGATCGCCAACCCGCTCCGCAGCGAGCGCCAATTCTAATTCCAGCGCATCTTGGTAAGCGGCTGGCCCCATGCCGAGCTCGCCGGGCGTATAGGTGTTGAAATCGCAGTAGCCACAACGAGAGGCGCAAAACGGGACGTGGATGTAAATCCCGAAGGTCACGAAGCTCGACCCTTGGCTCGCTTGGCGGCCACCTTAGCAACGATGGCGTCGATACGCGCACGCTCGAGCAGGAATCGCGGCGGGTTGCTGCCCCGCATACTACGCACATACTCCGGATGCTCCCCCGTCACGGCGCTAAACCATGCATCGAGCGTGGTATCCACAGTGCGCTGGGTACGGCTATAGAGCACCGGCAAACTCAAGGAATCAAGATCATCCGCAGCAACGGCAGTGCGATCGAGAACCCATTCCACCACGCATTCCAACCGTTCCAACACAGCTTGGGTGCGGGAATTCATCGCCTGCGACATTTCGCGGATCAGCACCGGAGCTTCGAGCGGGAATGCGCTGAGCAAGTCCTCGGCGGTAACCGCCTCAGGGGCGGCCACAACCTGTTCCCGCTTCTTCGCGCGCACGCTCACAGTACCGGAGCGCAGCCCTGAGGTAAGGGCCTGGCGCAGGCCTGCTAACTCTGCAACGACGCGACGTGAATCACTTCGAGCCTCTTCGACGATCTCAGTGAACTCGGTGTGGCAATCCTCTACCAGTTCCACATCCCAGTCGGAGATCGCCTCCATCAAGTGCTCCAAGTACTGCACAACCTCGTCACCGATGTCATAGACTTCTTGGGTCAGTTCACGATGGCGCAGCTTGGCGTCGATAAGATGCACGTTTCGCTCCTTGACTTGTGAAGGTTGTACGGATGTCGGGCCCGCGGGTCGCAGTAACACGGACAACCATAAGTCAACGGCGGAGCAAATTTAGTGTGCCCCGCCGAGAACTTAAATTATCGCCGATAAATGTGTGCGATTTCCTTGGCAAAACGGCGGGTGACCACGTTGCGCTTAACTTTCATCGTCGGGGTGAGCTCATCGGCTTCCTCAGACAAATCTCGATCCAGAATGTAGAACTTCTTGATCGCCTCGGTGTGGGACACAGTGTTATTAGCGGAGTTAACTGCGTCCTGAATGTCAGCGCGCAATTGCGGATTCAGCGCCAGCTCGGAGACGGTTGCCTTCTCCGACAGATTGTGGATGAGCTTCCAACGTCGGAAAGCGTCCTCATCGAGGGTAATCAGCGCACCAACGAAAGGCTTGCCATCACCAACCACCAATGCCTGGCTGATCAATGGGTGGGAACGCAGCAGGTCCTCCAGTGGGCCTGGGGATACGTTCTTACCTCCTGCGGTGACGATGAGATCTTTCTTACGCCCCGAGATGATGAGGTAGCCATCTTCGGTAATTTCACCAAGGTCACCGGTATTAAACCAACCGTCCTTAATCGCTTCGGCGGTAGCTTCCGGATTGTTCCAATAGCCCTTGCACAGCATCTCCCCCTTAAGGAGGATTTCACCCTCGTCGTTAACGCGTGCAGCCATACCTCCGACTGGGCGACCGACGGTACCAATACGCTGTGGCTTGAAGTCCACAGCCGCTGCGGCGGCGGTTTCCGTCAGACCATAGCCTTCATAGATCGGCACCCCGAGCCCACGGAAGAAGTGCAACAGGTCATGGCTAATGGCTGATCCACCGGAAATGCAGTACTTAACTTCCTCACCCATCGCTGCGCGCACCTTGCTGTACACCAACTTGTCAAACATTTTGTGCTTCAGCTTGAGGGAACGCGACGGACCGTCAGCATCCAAAGCGCGCGAGTAATCGATGGCTACCTTTTCAGCTTCCAGGAAAATCGCGCCTGATACCGGGCTCTTGTCTGCGGCCTTTGCCGCCGCAGCATTTCGAACCTTCTCAAAAACGCGTGGCACGCCAAGGATCATGTTCGGACGGGCGCGCTGGAACTCCACGCTCAGCGAACTGAAATCAGACCAGTGCGACTGGGTTGCACCGCCTACGACTACCGCCAGCGACACTGCGCGCGCTAGCACGTGCGCCATGGGCAGGAAAGTCAGCACCCGGGTCCCCGGCACTGCGATGCCACCGATCGGATGAGACAACAGTCCACGAACCTCGGCGGCCCAGTTGGTGTGCGTAAGATAGCAGCCCTTCGGACGGCCTGTAGTGCCCGAGGTGTACACCAGCGATGCCAGGTCCTCACCAACAGTGTCGTTAATCCGCGACATTACTTCTGCATCGCTAATGTCGCGCCCTTCAAATTTGAGCGTTGCAATAGCGGAGGCATTGATCTCCAGGATCCGGCGCAATTTCGACGGCGATCCAACCAATTGAGGCGTGCCGTCCGGTTGTAGCACCAAATGACTCATCAGCTCAGTGTGAGCACGGCTTTCGGTGATGGCGAATACAGCACCAGAATCTTCGATGATCCACTGAACCTGCGATTGGGAGGAAGATCCGTAGATAGGAACGGAGGCGGCGCCGGCGGCCCAGATGGCAAAGTCCATCAGCGCCCACTCGTAGCGAGTTTCCGACAGCAACACCACCCGGTCCCCCAATTGGACACCATTCGCGATCAACCCCTTCGCGACCTCAAAAACCTCCTCCACGAATTCCTTCGCAGTAACATTCACCCATTCGTAGTTATGTGGCCGGGTGAACAACAGGCCATGAGGACGCGCTTTTGCCTGCGCCAATAACAACTTCAATACCGTGTCCTCGGGATCAAGTGTGTACTGGGCGGGGCTTTCATATTCCTGCATCATCGGTCCTTTTCATGAGGCTTCATTCATGTTCACGGTACACTTTTCCGCCAACTGTCGGGCACAGCGCACGCATAGATGGCAATATGAAATCTTGTGAGCTACTTCGAATCCCTTAAGGAACTAGCAGACCTCCATGGCGTCGCAACATCATATTGGTCTGCCGATGGCGAATTCATTGAGGTGTCCGAAGACACCCTTTTGAAGACCTTGCATGCCCTCGATATTGATGTGGAACCACATCGAGAGAGCATCGCCGAGGCCATCATGACCTTTCACGATGCAGCAGCCACGCAGATGCTCCCACCAACTGTGGTGATGAAAGCTGGCGACGACCACATCATTAATGTCCACGTCCATGACGGGGCGCCAGCAGATGTGCTCATCACTCTCGAAGATGGCACCACCTTCGTCCCCGAACAGCGCGAGAATTGGGCACCACCCCGCGAGGTTAACGGCGTGTCGTGGGGAGAAGCATCCTTCGCGATTCCCGGTGACACCCCGTTGGGTTGGCACACCATTTCCCTCAACTCCGACGAGCTGAGGGCTACTGCAACACTCGTCGTCACGCCTGCTCGCCTATCACTCCACACCGGCAAGGTCACCGGCGTGATGAGCCAGATCTACTCCGTTCGCTCGCAACAGTCCTGGGGCATGGGCGACCTCAACGACCTCGGTCACACCGCCGAAGTCCTGGCCAAGGAAGCCAGCGCTGACTTCCTCTTGATCAACCCCCTGCACGCTGCCGAACCGTTCCCGCCACTCGAAGACTCCCCCTATCTGCCGACGACGCGTCGCTTCACCAATCCGATCTACATCCGTATCGAGGACATCCCGGAGATCTCGGGCTTGGACGCTGATTTGCTTAGCGACGTCCGGGAAATGGCAACCGAGTTCCAAGAGCTGAACACCTCTGACGCCATGATCGAGCGAAACCCCATCTTTGCCGCAAAGCTGCAGGTGCTGCACGAGATCTACCATGTCAAGCGCACCCCGGAGCGCGAACAGGCATACCAAGAGTACTGCGCGCTCGAAGGCTCCGGCCTTGACGACTTTGCCAAGTGGTGCGCCGAGCGTGAGCACACCGACAAACCTCAAGACAACAACCACGGTGTGGAACCAGCACTAGAGGAAACGGCGGACTTCTACCGCTGGATGCAGTGGATCTGCGACCAGCAGCTCTCCCAGGCACAAGCTCGCGCCAAAGCTGCTGGCATGCGCATCGGCATTATGGCCGATCTTGCTGTCGGCGTACACCCCGGCGGCGCCGACGCCACGAATCTGGCCTCCGTGTTAGCTCCCGCAGCCTCCGTTGGCGCGCCAGCTGACGGATACAACCAGCAAGGCCAGGACTGGTCCCAGCCACCGTGGCACCCGCGCAAGCTTGCTGAAGCTGGCTATAAACCCTGGCGCGACATGTTGCGCACCGTGCTCCGTCACTCCGGCGGCATCCGCATCGACCACGTGTTGGGCCTCTTCCGACTCTGGTGGATCCCCCGGATGCAATCCCCGTTGAGCGGCACTTACGTGTACTACGACTACGAAGCCCTCATCGGAATCCTCACGCTTGAGGCCGAACGCGCGGGCGCAATTGTCATTGGTGAAGACCTCGGCACCTTCGAGCCTTGGGTACAAGAAGTGCTCCAGGGCCGGGGCATCTTGGGCACCTCGATCCTGTGGTTCGAGAACAATGGCGATACTCCGAAGCCAGCCTCCGAATACCGCGAGTTGGCGCTCGCCTCAGTCACTACCCACGACTTGCCTCCAACGATGGGGTACGTCCAGGGCTCCCACATCACCTTGCGCGAGAACCTCGGTGTGCTTACTCGCTCCGCAGAACTGGAAGAGTCCGAAGATGTCGCATGGCAGAATCAGGTTTTCCGTGAAGTCGCGGAAACCGGCTGCTTCGCAGACACGGCAGTACACGGCGTAGAGTTCGGCGACACGCGTTTCGACGGCGACTACCCAGGCCTACTCATCGGGCTGCACCGCTTCGTCGCACAAACCCCAGCCCTACTCAGTTGCGTTTCACTGGTGGACATGGTTGGCGACATCCGCGCCCAGAACCAGCCGGGCACTTCACGGGACATGTACCCGAACTGGTGCGTGCCACTTTGCGATTCTGCCGGCAAACCAGTGCTTATTGAAGACCTAGCTAAGCAACCCCTGTTCAAGAGGATTGCGGCTGCTTCGCAACGCAGGTAGGCGATTCGCTACAGCCGAGAGCTCAGCTCACTTTTGGTGGGCTGAGCTTGTTGTTTGGCGGTTTGGCGGTTTGGCCGAAAAACTCACTCCGAATGGAAGATTTCGGCTGATTTGAGGCGTTAAGGAGTGACAAATTCAGCGCCACCACCGCACGCCACCCCAGCGGCAGAAACCTCCGGCGCTTAGATGTAGCTGATCGCCCAAGCGAGGATGACTAAGGCGAGCAGCACGTACAGTGCGAGCTTCACCCGGGATTGTGGGTATTTATTCTTCATTGTTCCCTTCAAACCATCGCGTCGCTTTTGCTCCGAGGATGTCGATCACGCGGAGAAAAACAAAAGCCAAGACTCCGCACAGCACCGCGGCCACCGCAACCACAATGGGCGCCTGCAGCCACAATGGCGCTGAGCTGAGGAAGTCCAGAATTTGCATAGGGTTTAAACCTTACACCTTGGTACCAGCGAGTCCACGTCGCTGTAGCAGTGGCGCGAGGGTTCGTTCTCGACCTCGTAGTGCTGTAAATGCAGCGGTGTAATCGCGGGATGCGCCGCGGGAAAGCACCAAATCGCGGAAACGCTGGCCCGCAGCCCGAAGATCGGGTTCGGCGGAGAACCAGTCGAATCCGTCGGCATCGAGTGCTTCCGCCCAAAGGTAGGAGTAGTAGCCCGCAGAGTAGCCTCCGCCGAAGATGTGGTTGAAGTAGCGGGTCTGATAGCGAGCCTTGAGGTGGTTCACGGAGAGCCCGGCTGCTGCCAGCGCTCGTTCTTCGAAGGAGTCGATGTCGGATGGGGTGAGTTCGGCTAGTTCTTCTGAACTCAGGCTGTGCCAGGCGAGGTCGATGATTGCGGCAGCAAGGTATTCGGAGGTTGCGAAGCCTTGGCCGAATTGTTTTGCGGCACTGATGGCGTCGATAAGCGCCTGGGGCATGTCGGGCGCATAATTCGCCAGCACTGCGGGGTGGAACGCCCAGTTTTCGTTGATCTGCGAGGGGAATTCCACGTAGTCGCGTGGCACGCTCGTACCGGAGAAGGACGGGTAGCGGACGTCCGAGAACAGCCCATGCAGCGCGTGGCCGAACTCGTGGAACACGGTGGTGACCTCATCCAGAGACAGGTAGGCCTCGCCGGAGGTTGGCTTGGTCACCCCCATCACATTGACCACTACTGGCTGCTGCCCCAGCTGGTGGTTTTGGTCCACGAAGGAGCTCATCCACGCCCCGCCGCGTTTCGACGGCCGCCCAAAGTAATCGGTCAGGAGCAGGCCAACGCCGGTGCCATCTGCCTCCTTTACCTCCCACACATCGACACCGGGAGCATAGCCCTGCAGGTCAGGGCGTGCGGTGATCTTAATGCCGTACAACAACTGGGCGGCGTAGAACGCGCCATCTTCAACCACGCGGCGGAGCGGGAAGTATTGCCGCAGTTCCGCCTCATCAAGTGCGTAGTCACGCGCTCGGACCTTGGCTTCCCAATAGGGCCAATCGGCACCATTGATGTCTGAACCGGCGGCCTCACAGAGGAGCTTGTACTCCCCCGTCGCATTTGCCGAGGCAGCTGGTGCGAGGTCTCGCAGCAACGACCATACGGCGCTGACATCATCAGCGGTTTCTTCCTCAATCACATAAGCGGCATGGCTCTCATAGCCAAGTAGTTCGGCTCGCTCCGCACGCAACCGTGCCATTGTCAGTGCGACCGCACCGTTGGCCTCGCCGCGCTGCTGCGATTCCGTGTACAGCTTTTGACGCGCTGCTGCAGAGTCCAGGGTTGATTGGGCCGCCTGAATAGTGGGCAGTTCGAGCGGGATCACGTAACCATCGCGCCCGATCTCCGCGGCATAGGCGGCCGCGGAGGCTACCCGTTCGGCAGACAAACCTGCCAATTCTTCGCTGCTGAAGGAGACGGCAAGCCGCTTGGTATCTGCCAGCAAATTGTTGCGGAAATCCTCGGACAGCTGCGAAAGCTCAGCATCGATGTCGGTCAGGCGTTGCTTTGCTTCTTCGGGCAGGTCTGCGCCGCGGCGTCGAAAAGCGCGCAGGGTGTACGCGTGCAGGCGCTGGCTTTCCTCGTCTTCGGGAGCTTGAACAGACTGCAGCCGCTGGTACAGCGCGGAGTTGTGGTAAATCGCCGAGCTGTGTGCAGACAGTCGGGGCAACACTTCGGAAGCGATCGCCGTGAGTTCTTCCGAAGAGTCAGTCCCAGATAGGTTGAAGAATACTGCCGCGACGCGCCCCAGGGCTTGCCCCGCGGACTCGAAGGCCTCCATGGTGTTTTCCCAGTTCGGGGTGGCCGGGTTGGCCACGATGGCAGCGATCTCAGCGTCGTGGTCATCCAGCGCAGCCAAGAAGGCGGGCAGGAAATGCTTCGTTTCAATGTCCGCAAATGGTGGCAATTCGTACGGCAGTGCCGAGGGTTCCAGCAGGGGGTTCACTTATTCTCCAGTGGTGGTTCGCACGAGTCCGGCGCGTGTTGGCGGAGTCGTGTACGTCTCTGCAGACGCGCGATCAAAGTCTCGCTGCCAATCGTAAGGGGCTTCGCTATTGATCAATGCGCCCGGGGCCAGCCAATCGAAGATGTCCTCGTAGGCACGGGCCTGCGTAGGGTCGATACGGCGCACGATGTGCGCTGGGCCCAAGTCTCGGAAGTCTGTCAAACCCATGGCGGACAGGATACGCATCGCAGATTTGAGGGTGTTGGCCTGGTAGTTCTTCACACGCTCGGCCTTGTCATCAACATCCAGGCCGCGGTAGAAGCGTGGGTTTTGGGTGGCCACTCCAGCTGGGCACTCATTGGTGTGGCAGGCCTTGGCCTGAATGCAGCCCACAGCCATCATCATGCCGCGCGCCGAGTTTGTGAAGTCCGCGCCAATCGCGAGGCGGCGGATGATGTCGGCGCCGCCCACGATCTTGCCGGCAGCGCCGATGGCGATGTGCTGGCGTAGGTTACAACCCACGAGCGCATTGTGCATGATGATCAAACCTTCGGACAGCGGAGTACCCACGCGGTCCAGGAACTCCAGTGGCGCCGCACCGGTGCCGCCTTCTGCACCGTCCACTGTGATGAAGTCGGGCATGATCCCGGTGCTCAGCATGGCCTTGCAGATGGATAGCACTTCGTGTCGGGTACCAACGCACAGTTTGAAACCGATTGGCTTTCCACCAGAGAGTTCACGCAGCTGCTGAATGAAGTGCATCATCTCAGTCGGATTGGTGAATGCGCTGTGGCTGGACGGAGACAAGCAGTCTTTCCCCTCTGGGATTCCACGAATCTCCGCGAGCTCAGCGGTGACCTTATCTCCTGGCAGCATGCCACCCATACCAGGCTTTGCGCCTTGGCTCAGCTTGATCAAAATTGCTTTGATCTGCAGCTTCTGCGCCTTCTCAGCGAACTTTTCCGGGCTGAAGGTCCCATCCTCATTACGGCACCCGAAGTAGCCGGATCCAATCTCCCACACGACGTCCGCACCATATTCCAGGTGGTACTGGGTGAGGCCACCTTCCCCAGTCTCATGCACAAAGCCACCCATCGCGGCGCCCTTGTTCATAGCCAAGACCGCGTTCTTGGACAAAGATCCGTAACTCATCGAAGAAACATTGAACAGTGGAATATCAAAGGGCTTCGCACACTGCGGTCCACCGAGGCGCACCTTGGGGGCGTGGGTAAGCATCGGGGCAGGGTTCACGGAGTGCAGAATGTGGTCGCGCCCCGGTTTGAGTAGGTCTCGCTCGGTACCGAAGGCTTCTTCTGCTCCGATGTTCTTGGACTGCTGGTAGACCATGGTTCGGGTCTCACGGTCAAAAGGAGCACCATCGGTGTCCGATTCGACAAAATATTGCTGGATTGGATCGCGTAAAGATTCAGCGATCCACCGGGCACGGCCGACTACTGGAAAGTTACGTCGGATGGAATGCTTGGGCTGAATGAGGTCGTAGGCTGCGAGTGCGGATGTGCCTGCAGCCAGCGCGATTGCACCCAAATTGCGTTTCTTCACGGTGGTGTCTCCCTTTGCCTATTGGTTACGTCTAACCATATGTGAATTCGGCGGGGAAAGTGATCAATCTGACACGCTCCGAGTCTTTTGCCTACTCTTGATCTTATGACCGAACCTATTTCGACCACCCCGCTTGTTGACGATCACGGCTTCGTTGTTGAACCATCTTCGGACGATTTCCGGACCCCAGCGCCCGCCCCTGGCGAGGAGCCATGGGAGCGTCCTCAACCAGAGTGGTACAAGGAAGCAGTCTTTTATGAGGTGCTGGTCCGCGCATTTGCCGACGACAATAATGACGGCATCGGCGATCTCAAAGGCCTGACTAAAAAGCTCGACTACCTGCAATGGCTCGGAGTGGATTGCCTCTGGATCCCGCCGTTTTATGATTCCCCGCTCAAGGACGGCGGCTACGACATCCGCAATTTCCGCGAAATCCTCCCCGAGTTCGGCACAGTGGATGACTTCGTGGAACTCATGGACCAGGCACACCAGCGTGGCATTCGCATCATCACAGACTTGGTGATGAACCACACCTCTGATCAGCACCCGTGGTTCGTGGAGTCCCGCCGGGAACCCGATGGCCCTTATGGAGACTTCTACGTGTGGAGCGACACCGAGGAACTCTACAATGAGGCCCGCATCATTTTCATCGACACGGAGACCTCAAACTGGACCTACGATCCAGTGCGCGGGCAGTACTACTGGCACCGCTTCTTTAGCCACCAGCCAGACCTGAACTATGACAACCCTGCCGTGCAGGACGCGATGCTCGACGCGATGCGTTTCTGGCTGGACCTCGGCCTGGACGGGTTCCGCCTCGATGCGGTGCCGTATCTCTACGAACGAGAAGGAACCAACGGCGAGAATCTTCCGGAGACGCACGAATTCCTCAAGCTGTGCCGCCGCGTAGTGGAAGAAGAGTACCCGGGCCGTGTGCTTCTGGCCGAGGCCAATCAGTGGCCCCAGGAAGTAGTGGAGTACTTCGGCGAACCCGAAATCGGCGACGAATGCCACATGGCCTTCCATTTCCCGCTGATGCCGCGCCTGTTTATGGCGGTTCGTAAAGAATCCCGCACCCCGATTTCCCGCATCATCCGCGATACCCCGGCCATCCCTAAGTCAGCGCAGTGGGGCATCTTCCTACGCAATCATGACGAACTCACCTTGGAAATGGTTACCGATGACGAGCGTGCCTACATGTATTCGCAGTATGCGAAGGAGCCACGCATGCGCGCGAACGTAGGCATTCGGCGTCGACTAGCGCCTTTGCTCGACGGCGACCGCAACCAAATCGAGTTGTTCACCGCCATGCTGCTCTCTCTGCCTGGCTCCCCCGTGCTGTATTACGGCGATGAAATCGGCATGGGCGATAACATCTGGCTGCATGACCGTGACGGTGTGCGCACGCCGATGCAGTGGAGCGATGACCGCAATGGCGGATTCTCCAAAGCTGATCCCGAGCGCCTCTACCTCCCGGCCATCCAGAATGCGCAGTACGGCTACGCCGCGGTCAATGTGGAAACGCAGGCCGACCAGGAGAACTCCCTGCTCAAGTGGACCCGCGCCCTCATCCACGTGCGCAAGCAGCATCAGGCATTCGGGCTAGGGAACTTTCGAGAGGTGGAATCTGAGAACGAGGCAGTATTCGCCTACCTGCGGGAATACGGAAACCAGACCATCTTGTGCGTCAATAACCTCTCTAAGCGTCCGCAGGCGGTGTCCTTGGATCTGTCCGAGTTCGTCCGCGTGACACCGCGGGAATTGACCGGCGGCGAAGACTTCCCCAAGATTCACGACCGCGAATGGACCGTCACGCTTGCCCCACATGGCTTCTTCTGGTTCGACCTCACCCGCTAAGGATCACTCATGTATGAAAGCATCGCTGCCGCCCGCTTTTTCCGGGCGAAGCAATCCGGCATCACCTCGCTCACCGAGCTGCGCTCCACTCAAGTAGGTCCAGCTCGCTGGGTGCTTGCCGACGTCGATGGCTACCTCTATCAGCTGGTCCTGAGCGATGACCACGATGTGCTCACTGCTCCGGATCTGCTGCTCGAGGTGCAGCGTGCTTTCGAATCTGATGCCGCTTTTGGCGCCGGGGAAATGCATGTGATCTCTCCTCCCCTACTTCCGAAGAACGCTAAGGCGAAGGTCTCTACCGCAGAGCAGTCCAATACTTCCATGGTTTTTTCGGGCGAGAGCTCCCCGGCTATCGCGAAGTTCTTCCGACTCTTAGAGCCCGGCATCAATCCCGAGGTCGAGCTGCTCGCAGGGCTCGCCCAGCAGCAATGTGTTTTCGTGCCAGCACTGCGCGGCTATTCCACCCTGGAGTGGGAGGGTGAAACCTATGTCACCGCAATGATCCAGGATTTCGCCGCTGATTCACAGGAGGGCTGGGATAAGGCGCTCCATTTTGCCTCCGAGTCCCGTTCCTTCGCCCACGAAGCCGGATACGTAGGAACGGCGCTGCGGGGCGTGCACCGGGACTTGGCTGCAGCGTTTGGCACGCAGACCGTCCCGGCGGAACAGGTGGTTCGTCAACTAGAGCAGCGGTTGGATAACCTGGTCGCCCAAGCCAGCGTCCTTGCACCGTATCGAGGCGCTATCCGCGCGGCCTATAAGATGGCGGCGCAAGGCAGCACTGAAGTCCAAAGGATCCACGGCGATGCGCATCTAGGCCAAATCCTCTGCACACCGGATCGTTACCTTTTCATCGACTTCGAAGGCGAGCCTGCGCGCCCGCTGGCGGAGCGTCGCGGCAATTTCTCCCCGTTACAGGACCTCGCCGGCTTGATTCGGTCCTTCGGTTACGCCGCCCACTTCACCAACGGCTTGGCTGATCCGGAGGGCTGGGCCGCGGAGTGTTCCGCCGCGATGCTGGAGTCATATGGCATCCAGCCCAGCCCGCTACTCGACGCCCTAGTCCTAGACAAAGCCCTGTACGAGGTGGTGTACGAGGCCAACAACCGGCCAGACTGGATCCACATTCCGCTGGAAGCTGTCAAACGCTTGGTTACTAACGAGTGATGGCTTCCCGCAGCTGCTGATAAGACAACTGCTCCACCATCCAGGGACTGAATGCGAACGGTGCGCCTTGTACGGCCGCAATGAGATCCGCCGGATCTACCCAGGTGTGCGAATCCACTTCGGCGGCCGAAGGCTGCACCTCCATCCCCTCCGACAAGGTAGCGATGAAGACGGGGCAGATCTCCCACTCAACGATCCCGGAAGAATCGGTGGCCCGGTAGGAGAATTCTGGCAGCACGGGGTGGACGTCGATAAGTGCGCCCTGCGGCAGGCCGAGTTCCACCTGGGCGCGGCGCTGGATGGCAGCGAGCGTATCCTCCCCCGGCGCGGGGTGCCCACACATCGAATTGGTCCAGATTCCCGGCCACGTCAGCTTCTGCAACGCCCGCCGGGTGATCAGCAGTCGTCCGGCGCTGTCTCGCACATAGCAGGAAAACGCGAGATGGAGCGGGGTGTCTGTGGTGTGTACGTTGGCTTTCGGCGCGGTACCTGTCGGGTTTCCTGCGAGGTCGGTCAGCACAACCATTTCAACGCTGTCAGTCATAGCTCCCCACCGTAGCCGGTCGATGTGCAGCTTGGGGGACGGGGCATGAGATTATGGAATACATGACGAAGAGCGAGGCGAGTTAGGCTGTGACTCCTTTGGAAAAATTCACCACCATGTCTACCCAGGCAGCTGGCGCCGTCATCGCAACGTATTCCACCAGCTTTTCCCTCGCGAGTTCACTCTTGGCCCCACCGGTGCGTCGTCATATTCGCAACCTTTATGCCGTGGTTCGCATCGCTGATGAGATCGTGGATGGCGTCGCGGCGGCAGCTGGCTTCAATTGCCAGGAAATCGCGCACACCTTGGATCGCTTCGAAGCCGAAACTTTCGCTGCTCTCGACACTGGCTTTTCCACCAATCCAGTGCTGCACGCCTTTGCACACACCGCCAGTGCCTGCAGCATTGAGCGCGCTCATCTCAGGGCCTTCTTCGAATCCATGCGGGCGGACGTGACTTCTTGTGTACACACCGAAGAATCCCGAGATACTTATGTTTTTGGCTCAGCCGAGGTTATTGGCCTGATGTGCTTGAGCATTTTCACCGCAGGGCATGGACTTTCTGATCGCGCCCGCGCTAACTGTAGCGTCGCGGCGCGCCACTTGGGCAAGGCTTTCCAACTGATCAATTTCCTGCGTGACTATCACACCGACGATGCCGCTCTTGGCCGCCACTATGTTGATCTCACTCCGGGCAGCAAGGACGCGCTGATCCAAGAGATCCGCGAGGACCTACGCATCGCCTACCTTGGGATTCCTGCGCTGCCACTGGGCGCCCGTTCCGGAGTGCTCGCCGCCTATTTGTTGTTTAGTGAGCTGAGCGACCGCCTCGATGCTGCCAGCGTTGCTGATATTAAGGCTGAACGAGTTCGCGTCCCAGCCGCAAAGAAGGCGATTTTGGCGGCGCGCGCTGCGGCGATCGCACCCCGAATGAAGGAGAAGTAATGGACGTCTGCGTCATCGGCGGCGGCATTGCCGGGCTCGCCTCCGCCGCACTGCTTGCCGACGCCGGCTGCCATGTCACCCTCGTGGAGAAGAATACCGAGGTTGGCGGCCGCACAGGACGCATCAGCGATAGCGGGTTCGTTTTTGATACCGGCCCGAGTTGGTACCTCATGCCCGAGGCTTTCGATCGATTCTTCGAATCGCTGGGCACGAGTACGGCGGAGCAATTGGAGCTGGTGGATCTTGTGCCCGCCTACCGAGTCTTTCCAGAGGGCAAGCCTTCCTTTGATATTGTCACCGGATGCGTACCGGAGTTGTTTGAAGAGTTTGAACCCGGCGCGGGCGAGAAATTGAAGGCGTACCTGGAGCGGGCCTCATTTACTTATCGGGTGGCAGTGGACACTTTCCTGTACACCACGTTTTCTTCACCGCTACCGTTCCTGAACGCAACCGTGCTCGGAAACCTTGCCTTGCTCACCCAATTGCTCACCCTGAACTTGCACCAGTGGGTGGCTCGAGATTTTTCCGATCCACGGATCCAGCAAGTCCTTGAGTACCCAGCGGTGTTCCTTTCGAGCTTCCCGCAGCGGACGCCGGCAATGTATCACCTGCTCTCGCACACCGACCTAGTGGAGGGGGTGCGCTACCCCATGGGTGGATTCTCGGCGTTGATTGCGGCGATCGCCCGGATCGCCGTGGACCGCGGCGTTACTATCCGCACTGGGTGTAGCGCCGAGGCTATTACTACCTCGGCTGGCTCGGTCACAGGTGTGCGAATCCGCACGCAGGAGGGCATAGAGCATCTCCCTGCAGCAGTGGTGGTTTCCGGTGCTGATCTGCACCATACTGAAACGTTACTTCCGAAGCACTTGCGCGAAGTGCGCTGGGAGAAGAAAGATCCGGGCATCAGCTGTGTGGTGGCTATGCTCGGGGTGCGCGGAGATCTCCCCGAGCTCACCCACCACCAATTGTTGTTCAGTGCGGACTGGGACAAAGACTTCGCTGCGATTTCCGGTGCTGGCGATTATTCGCGATCGATTTACGTCTGCAAGGCATCTGCAACTGATCCGGGCTGCGCTCCTGCAGGGCATTCGAACGTGTTCGTTCTTATTCCTGTCCAGGCCCGGGCCGATTTCGGCCGGGGTGGCGATCCACAGGTGGAGCGCATCATTGACGACGTCATCGCGCTCATCGAGTCCCGCACGGGTGCCGTGATCGCGGAGCACACCGTGGTTCGGCATAGCTTGGGTCCCAGTGACTTTGTCAGCAATTACAACGCCTGGGAGGGAAATGCCATTGGACTGGCGCATACCCTGCGACAGTCCGCATTCCTGCGCGGAACAAATGCCTCCCGCAAGGTGGACGGCCTCTATTTCGCCGGTGCCACCACGACGCCAGGAGTAGGGCTACCGATGTGTTTGATCAGCGCCGACAACGTGATTACCCGGCTGCGAGAACAGGGCAAACTCTAAATGTTCAGGTTGCCACTGAACACTGCGTTACCCAGCGTTAGCTCCGCATTGCTGAGATTCCAGGGCGTGGTGTTAAAGGTGTAGCTGATCTTGGTTTCAGACAACGCACCGAGTGGTGCATCGAGACCTTGGTCTTCCACCTGCATCAATTCGATTTCCTTGCCAGCGACAGTGAGCTTGGGAGTTCCAATGGCTGCGGGCGGGACTGCTACCTGCTCGTTGAGGTTCTTCATTGCGATAATGAACTTCGCCCCGCCCTGGTTGCCCTGATAGACGGTGAGGATGCGCCACTGAACTCCCAGACCAGTGTCTTCGACTGCAGCCGTGGTGCTACTGGCTTTAATTGGGGCAACGTTTTGCGGCGCAAAGGTCGCTTCCGGTGTCTCGGAAACCTGCACCTCTTCCTTCGTGTTAGAGATGGCTCCGGGCACCTCGCCATTGATTCTTCTACCGAGTGCGGCGCAGCTTGTTAAGGAGGCTGCAAGTGTGAGCGTGACCAGGACGATGCCGGCGGTACGGACCAGTGGTGTCAACGTCATGATGCCTCTTATTTTTCGGTGTCGTACGGTTGGGCAGGCGAAGCACCGCCCCTAAGCGATATTGTAGCTAAGTCACCAACTATTAGAATTGATATTGCATGCGATCTTTAGCCCGAATTCTGCGCAGTACCTCAGCGCTGTGGCCCTACTATTTAGGAGTCATTCTCTCCTCCGTAGCGGTGGCTGCGCTCTCCCTCGTAACGCCGTTTATTTTGCGTTCGGCCACCAACACGATCGTCTCCGCAGTGAGTGGCCAAGTCACGGCCGATAGCGTCACGTCCGTCATCATTGCACTGGCGATCGGCCTGTTTGTCGCAGAGTTGGCCAACACCCTGATTCACAATGTGGGTGGTTACATCGGTGATGTGATGGCAGGGCGGATGCGGCAAATCCTGTCTACTCGTTACTTTGCGCGGCTGCTCAGCTTGCCGCAGAGTTTCTTCGACAACCAAGTTACGGGCACGATCATCGCACGCCTGGATCGTTCGATCACGTCCATCACGCAATTCTTGCAGTCCTTTTCGAACAATTTCTTCCCCATGCTCATCACCACGTTCGCGGTGCTCGGCATCACCGGATGGTACTACTGGCCGTTGGCGTTACTGCTCGCGATCGTGTTTCCGCTCTATATGTGGCTCACCACCCTGACTTCGAAAAAATGGCAGCGTATCGAGGGCGATAAGAACAAGGACATTGATGCCGCGGGAGGTCGCTTTGCCGAGGTCATTGGGCAGGTGAAGGTAGTAAAGTCCTTTGTTTCCGAGTTACGGGAGCTCGGTAGTTTCAGCCACAGGTATGCGCGTACAGTTTCGCTCACCCGGGAGCAATCTCAGCATTGGCATGTCATGGACTTCGCTCGTGGCGGGGTGATGAACCTAATCTTCTTCGGGATCTACCTTCTCCTGTTTTGGCGCACACTGCATGGCTACTTCTCGCTAGGAGACTTGGTCCTCCTGCTCCAGCTAATCAACATGGCAAAACAGCCGGTGTCCATGATGAGCTACCTCGTTGACAGTGCGCAGCGCGCTGTCGCAGGTTCTAAAGACTACTTCGAGGTAATGGAACAGTTGCCCGAGCACACTGCCAATAGCCAGTTGCTTGCCGCCGCGGAGGCCTCGGATGTGCCGTCGATAAGCCCCGAGCAGCCAGTACCGCTGACGCCAGCACCGGCGCTGCCAGTCATCGCCTTCGAGGGGGTGAGTTTTGGATACACCGAGCAGCAGGTAATCCACGACGTCAGCTTCGCCGCTAGTGCTGGCGAAAGGATCGCTCTGGTCGGCGAATCCGGTGGCGGTAAATCTACTCTGGTCAATCTGCTGCTCGGATTGTATCGACCAAGTGCTGGTCGGATGCTGGTCTGTGGCCGGGACGTGGATGAGCTGGATAATGCCACACTTCGCTCCTCCGTTGGCGTGGTGTTCCAGGAGGCTGCACTGTTTTCTGGGACGGTGCGGGAGAACATCGCCTACGGTCGTCCTGGGGCGAGCGATGCCGAGGTCATGGCGGCGGCGCTGAAAGCAAACGCACACGATTTCATCGAGAAGTTTAGCGATGGCTACGACACAGTCATCGGCGAGCGCGGCCTCCGACTTTCGGGAGGTCAGAAACAACGTGTCGCGGTCGCCCGGGCAATCTTGAAGGATGCTCCCGTGCTGGTCTTGGATGAGGCCACCTCGGCGCTGGATACTAAGGCGGAACGGGCGGTACAAAAGGGTCTAGATGAGCTCATGGTGGGTCGCACTACTCTGATCATCGCGCATCGCCTGTCCACCATCGCCAGCGTGGACAAAATCATCACGCTTGTCGACGGCCATGTCGATGAGATCGGTAGCCCCGCGGAACTCGCGCACACCGGCGGCATTTATGCAGAGCTTTTGGCCCTTACTGCAAGCAATTCCCTAGAAAACCGTAGGAAACTTCAAAAATTTGGACTAAAATCCGAGTAATTTCCTATTCTGTGGGACAAAAACTAGGATACCAATTACCGCTCATCTCTCAGAAATGCTTGCTATGATCCAGGTCACACACCCAGTTGACCTCGTCACCAGCACGAGATACGGAATTCTTGAAAGGTATCCAATGACCAACGCTGAATCCACAGCGACACCAGCGAGCTTAAAGTCGCCCGTACTGATCATCGTCGCAACCAGCTTGATGCTGTTTTCGATGTTTTTTGGTGCTGGAAACTTGATCTTCCCACCCATGTTGGGCGTAGAATCCGGCAGCGGTTTCACCCCAGCAATTATCGGCTTCTGCCTCACCGGCGTTGCTCTCCCAGTGATCGGCGTCGTTGCCATCGCACTGACCGGTAACAACGTCCAGGACCTCGCTAAGCGCGGCGGCTGGGTGTTCGGCCTCATCTTCCCGGTCCTCGTTTATCTTTCTATCGGCTGCTTCTACGCCCTTCCTCGCACCGGCGTCGTTAGCTTTGAGACTGCAATCGTGCCAATCACCGGCCAGGACAACACCACGTCCGCAGTGATCTTCTCTCTCGTCTTCTTTGGCGTTTCCCTGCTGTTGGCGCTCAACCCAGCAGGTCTGGTTGACACTTTGGGCAAAGTCTTGACCCCGATGCTGCTCATCCTGCTCGTGGTCCTCGTCGTACTCTCGATGCTGAACCTGAACGGCACCCCCGGCGCCGCCTCCGAGGATTACGCCACTCACCCCATGGCTAATGGCCTTGTTGTCGGCTACCTCACCATGGACTCGCTCGCGGCCTTGGCGTTCGGCATCGTCGTCGTCAACGCGCTGCGTTACAAGGGATTCCCAGAAGGCAAACAGCTAGTCCGCGGCGTGTCCGTATCCGCAGTCATCGCGGGCGTGCTCCTGGCCATCATCTATGTCGGACTGGGCTTCATCGGCCAGGTTATTCCGGATCCAAGCAAGTACGAGAACGGCGCCGCGCTGCTTACCGACGCCGCCCGGATCACAATGGGCCAGCCAGGCATGATCGTCTTCGGCGCAATCGTCCTCTTGGCCTGCATCACTACGGCCGTCGGCCTGATCGGTGCTACCTCAGAGTTCTTCAACCACTTGGTGCCAGCAATCTCCTACCGAGTTTGGGCCGTGGTCTTCACCTTGGTCGCAGTGCTGTTGTCTGTGCAAGGCCTCGAGGCTGTGCTTGCAGTGGCAGGACCAATCATCGGCTTCCTGTACCCACCAGCCATCGCATTGATCTTCCTGACCCTGGTTGAGCCGATCTTCGGTCGCCGCATCAACACTGTGTTCAAAATCGTTCTCCCAGTTGCCATTATCTGGGCGGCCCTGATGAGCTTTAACTCGCTCGGCTGGGGTTCCAGCTTTATCGAACCGCTTATCTCTTGGTCTCCGATGCATAGCATGGACCTCGGATGGGTCGTCCCAGTCCTCATCGCCATGGTTGTTGGTCTGATTGTGGACTTCATGCGCCCCAAGGAAGAGATCGTTTTCCGTAAGGACGTCACCGCAGAGCTTCCTACTGTGTAGGCTCTCGCGTCAAAAGCGTCAAGGCCCGACATCCACACCTAGGATGTCGGGCCTTGACGCTTTCAGATGTCACTTAGGGCATGGCTTGAGAATCTGCTAGCTGTCCTCGTCACGAGCGGTTGGCCTGGAGGATTCGATGATGCGGTGTCCACCGCCCAGTGGGGTGGAATCTGTCAGGGGATCATCATCCATATCTCCCACCACGCCAAGGTCACCGGCGACAACAACGTTGCCCGGGATCACGATCCGACCTTCTTCATCGTGCTCCACCTTGAGCGTTGGCAGCTCGTTTCCGTCTTCGTCATAGCCAGGTGCTGGCATTGCTTCATGAGCTTCAAGCTTTTCCGGGGTATCAGTCTTTTCCCAGCGACGAGTTTCTACTCGTCGGCGAGCAGCTGAGTCATCATTCATGCCTTTCACCAGCGAGTACATCATCACAAAGTGCATGAGGAAGAACGGCAGGGCCACGATGATCACCACTTCTTGGAGCGTGGCGATGCCAGTGTCCGGAGAAACAAGCAACAGTGCGCCAGCCACCGCACCGATCAAGACTGCCCAAAGCACTCGGTAGGACGTCGGGGTGAGGTTCTCCTCGCCGGTAGACATCATGTCGGTGACCATCGCCGCGGAGTCAATCGAGGTAATGAAGAAGATGATCACGATCAGAACCGCGAATGGCGCCACGATCCCGGTGAGCGGATAGGCCTCCAGAAACTTGAACAAGGCAGCAGGAACATCGCCCTCTTCTACTACCGGTTTGGTGAGGAAGCCAGGATTGGCGAACTCGAGTTCTAGGCCAGCACGACCGAAGATGGCAAACCAGATCATGCCGAAGATACTTGGCAATGCAAGCACGCCGGCGATAAATTCACGTACGGTACGGCCACGCGAGATCCGCGCAATGAACAGGCCAACGAATGGCGACCAACAAATCGTCCAAGCCCAGTAGAACACCGTCCATTTGCCCTGCCAGCCGGGGTTCTGGTCAAAGGAGTCAGTCCAGAACATCAACTCAGGCAACTCGCCGGCATAGATCCCAAACGCTTCCACCGTGCCACGCAGCAAGGTCAGCGTCGGGCCCGCGATGAGGATAAACACCAAGAAGAGCACAGCCATGCCGACGTTGATGTTGGACAGGATTTTAATGCCCTTTTCCAACCCCGAGGCGACTGACAGACACGCTGCCGCAGTCACCACAACCAGGATGGACAGCTGCACCCAGCTGATGACAGGAACGTTGTAGAGCTTGTTGAGGCCAGCATTAATCTGCAGTACGCCGAGCCCCACCGAGACTGCAATACCGAAGACCGTGCCGATGATGGCGAGGGCGTCGATAAGCTTGCCAGGCGTACCGTAGATGCGGGAGCCGAGCAGCGGGGCGAACACCGAAGATATCCGCGGCGGCAGCTTGCGCTTGTAGATGAAGTAGCCGAGCGAGAGTCCCGGTACCACCATGATCACCCACATGTGGATTCCAAAGTGGTAGAAGGTGAAGGCCATCGCTTCGCGCGCCGCCTCCCGGGTACCGCTCTCCATGTCGGCGCGGGGCACATTGTAGAAGTGGTTGATCGGCTCGGCCACTCCCCAGAACATCAGCACGGCGCCCGTGCCGCCAGCAAAGAGCATGGCGAACCACACAGGGAGGGAGTGTTCCGGCTCATCGTCGTCGTCACCGAGCTTTACCCGGCCAAAACGGGAGACGAACACGGCGATCAAGAAGATTAATCCCAGCGAAACACCTGCGATGTACATCCACCCGAGATTGGTGAGCAGACTGCCCGCGATTGTGGAGAAAGCTTGCTGCGCACGTGCGCCGAAAATAATTGTCCCTGCTACGAACACCACGATGAATCCGGTGGCGACAAGGAAGATGAATGGGTCGGTCTTAAGTCCTAAGAATCTCTTCTCAGCCGGATTCTCCGGAGAAGACTCTTCGACCACTTTGATGGAGTCCATGTAGCTACGCTTTCCAATAACTGAATAATTCGATATAAAACAAGTGCTGTCAACGTTATGGAATTTCTGCTGCACTTTCCCTACTAAGTTGGCCATCACAGCAAACCCGTGACACAACAGTTACATTGATGTTATTTAGACAACCTCAAAACTCGGTCCTAAACAGCGCCAATTTTATGCACAGTTGTCGCGGGTTTTTCCTGGAGTATCCGATCTGCGATTTCAAAGGTCGGAGTGTTCGGGGCGAGGGGAAATTCCACGATGTAGTCATGTAACCCATGCTGGCCACTAGCTGCGGAAGCGGGATCTAAGCGCTCTGAAATCTCAATGGGAATCAGCGCCAGATAGTCCCGGCCATGCGCGGCATACAGTTGCAGGGCAGCAAGCTCTTGCAGCGGAAACTTGATACGGGTACGGGGAATTTTCACGTATTTCCCCACTACAAGCACCACGCGACGCCGCCGGATTAGAAACACCAGGAAGCTCAGTACCGTCACCACGATCCCCAAGGCAGGTGCAATGACCCCGATACCGTAGAGGACGCGCATGGCCTCATTGTTTGCGTCGACAAACGCGCGGTAGAGCAACCACGTCAATGGTGTTAGAAGTACCAGCAACAGGACAAAGGTGCGGGTCGCTCGAGACCGCAACAGGGCACCGAAATCGGAACGCACTCGAATCTTGTCCACGACGCGTTAGTGTAAACCACCTCGGGTTCTTAAGCAGGAAGCAAACCCCTATACTGCTAGCGTGTCTTTGAAAAACAGTGAGCGGGATAACATTCGCTTATTCCCGGTGGTGCGGACGGTGATAGCCGTCTGCCTCGCGTTGACGCTGAGTGCGTGCGCAGCTGGGAGTACTGCTACTCGCGTAGGCCGCATCGCGGGTGCAGATGCCGTGGTTGTCGCAACATTCGGCGCGCCCGCCTCCCTAGATTTCACGCGTTCGGCCGGCGCAGCGATCCCCGGCGCGCTGATGAAGAACGTATACGAAGGCCTCGTGCAGATCGACGACAACGGTACGATCCAACCCATGCTCGCAAGCAGCTGGGAACGCTCCGAAGACGGCCTGGAATACGTATTTCACCTCCGAGAGGGGGTTCGTTTTTCCAATGGCGCGCCTTTCAATGCTGAATCCGCGAAGTTCTCCATAGATCGCGTGAATTCGGATGCGTGGACTAACGGCCTGAAATCGCAGATGAAGGTGGTTTCTCAGACCACAGTCATGGATGACCACACCCTCAAAGTGACCCTTTCCCGCCCGAGTAACCAATGGCTGTGGGCGATGGGGACGCTCGTCGGCGCGATGATGAGCCCGACCGGCGTATCCGACTTAGCGCAGCGGCCTGTGGGCACCGGCCCCTATGAAGTAGAGCAATGGGCCGTGGGCCAGTCCTTGAGCTTCAAAGCCCGTTCGGACTATTGGGGTACTCAACCGGCAAATTCCACCGCCGCGATCCGCTATTTCGCCGACGCAGTGGGGGCCACCAACGCTTTGCAGTCGGGCGACGTAGACATGGTGTGGGCCATGCAGAGCCCCGAGCTTATCGACGTCCTGCGCGCCCGCGGCGAATACCAGGTGAAGGTAGGCACCACCAACGGCGAAGTGCTGCTATCAATGAACAATGCCCGGGCACCATTCAATGACATCCGGGTGCGACAAGCGGTCATGCATGCCATTGACCGCCAGGCAGTGATCGACACCGCATGGGATGGTTACGGTCAAGATACCGGCGGGGTGCCCGTGCCACCGTCTGACCCGTGGTTCGCAGAGTCCACGCAGTACCCTTATGATCCGCAGCGTGCCCGCGACCTCCTGCATGAGGCGGGGGTTAATGAGAGCAATAATAAGATTGTCATTTCCGTCCCCTCTCTCCCCTATGCTGCTGCGATCTCTGAGCTCGTGGTCTCGCAACTCCGCGAAGTTGGGTTGGATGCATCGATCGAATCCACCGAATTCCCTGCGGTATGGCTGGCTAAGGTTCTCAAAGGGCACGACTACGATATGTCGCTGATCGCCCATGTGGAGGCCCGTGACCTCACGACATTGTTCGGCCCGGATTATTACTTGGGATATCACAACCCGACTACCGCTGAGCTGTTCGCCAAAGCGGATGCTGGTTCCCCGGAAGAGTTCAATCGTTATATGGGTGAGGCAGTGGACCAGATCATGAACGATGCCGCCGCAGATACGCTATTTAATTTCCCGAACATTGTGGTCGCAGATTCGCATGTAACGGGAATCCAGCCGGATGTGCGCACGGAGGGCTTGGAGCTTGCCCGGTTAGGAAAGCGACCATGATCTTGCAACTAGCCCGGTTCGGGGCCCGTTACGCGGCAACCTTCTTAGTATCCAGCGTGGTGGTGTTTTTGCTGCTACGCGTAGTGCCTGGTGATCCGGCAGAAATCGCATTGGGCGTGACAGCCACCGCCGAAGCAGTCGCGGCGAAGCGGACTCAGCTGGGTTTGGATCAGCCGCTCGTTGCACAGTATTTCACCTGGATGGGAGGGCTTTTGCGTGGAGATTTCGGCACCTCGCTCACCTCAGGTGCGGAAATCTCTCCACTGGTTTGGGATCGCATGCAGGTGTCGTTGATTCTTGTTAGCGCAGCGATGCTGCTGTCGCTGCTCATCGCTATTCCGCTGGGAACCTGGGCAGCCATGCGAGCCCGAGCTATCGACGGCATTGCGATTACCGCGGCCTCTCAGATCGGCATTGCCATCCCATCCTTCCTCGCTGCGGTCCTTGCCGTGTCATTGTTTTCAGTGCAGCTCGGCTGGCTTCCTGCTAACGGCTGGGTGCCGCCGAACCATTCCTTGAGCGGTTTCCTCTCCCGCTTGATTCTGCCTGCGGGCGCACTAGCCGCGGTGCAGGGCGCGATCATGACCCGCTACGTGCGCAGTGCCGTCCTGGATATCCTCGGCGATGACTTCATGCGCACCGCCCGTGCCAAGGGACTGACCACCAGCCAAGCGTTGCGCAAGCATGGTCTGCGCAACGCAGCGCTGCCGGTGGTAACAGTCGCAGGCCTACAGCTAACCTCCTTGGTGGTGGGTGCCGTTGTCATCGAACGGGTGTTTTCAATCCCCGGCCTAGGAACGATGCTGCTAGATGCAGTTGTGGGCCGAGACATCACCACAGTTCAGACCATCGTCATGCTCCTGGTGCTGTTTACTTTGCTGGTGAACTTAGCTGTGGATGTGGCCAACACGATCATCGACCCACGAACGAGGATCTCATGAGGCTCAATCTTTCTGGCCGCATTGGCCTGTGCATCGTCGCTACGGTGGTCATCGCCGCAGTGGTGTCATTCTTCTGGACGCCTTATGACCCAATCCACGCCATCCCAGCAGACCGCCTTCAGGGATCTTCGCTGCGACACCTCATGGGTACGGACCGCTATGGACGCGATGTGTTTTCCCAAATGATGGCCGGCTCCCAGATCGCCTTACTGGTAGGAGTTGTTGCCGTCGGTATTGGCGCTGCTATTGGTACCCCACTCGGGATTCTGGCAGGAATGTCTCGTGGCCGAGTCGAGGGCTTGATCATGCGGTTGACAGATGTGTTGTTGGCGTTTCCTGCTCTCCTGCTCGCGATTGTCACCGGTGCAATTTGGGGTAGTTCGACGCTGACAGCGATGGTTGCTATCGGTATTGCTTCAGTTCCTGGCTTCACCAGAATCACCCGCTCGGGAACCCTGCAGGTAATGAGCAAGGACTACATTTTGGCTGCCCGGGATGCCCATCTGCCCGCGTGGTTGATCGCTATCAAGCATGTGCTGCCGAACATTGCCAGCATGTTGATCGTGCAAGCTTCCGTGTCTTTTGCCCTCGCCATTTTGGCCGAAGCCGCGCTTTCCTTCCTTGGGTTGGGTACCCCACCACCGGAACCGTCCTGGGGAAGGCTGCTGCAAAACGCCCAAAGCTCCCTCGCCTCTGCCCCGATGCTTGCCTTCTGGCCCGGCGCGACGATTGCGCTGACCGTGCTGGGGTTCAATTTGCTCGGTGATAGTCTCCGTGACTCGGTGGACCCAAAGTCACGACGCGCAATGAAGGTGGAAGCCCTGTGATCAACATTGAAAACCTGCGCGTGACCACTAAGTCCGGCACTGAGTTGGTGCGCGATGTGAACCTGCAGATCGCCCCAGGAGAACGCGTGGGGCTCATCGGTGAATCTGGCTCAGGAAAGTCCCTCACGGCGCTGTCCATCATGGGTTTGCTCGCGGGTAATCTCACCGCCACCGGTTCCGTAGACTTTGCGGGTCGGGAGCTGCTCACCACTAGTGAGCGCGACCTTTCCCAACTCCGTGGCGAGAACATTTCCATGATCTTCCAGGAACCAATGACCGCGCTGAATCCGCTGATGACGGTAGGAGCGCAAATTGCAGAGGTCATGTCGGTGCACGGCCGGGCGTCGAAAAGCGAGGCACAGCAACGCACGTCGGAGCTGCTGGAGGATGTCGGTCTTAGCCCGGAGCTAGCACGACGCTTCCCCCACCAAATGTCTGGCGGGCAGCGTCAGCGGGTGCTCATCGCTATGGCCCTGGCTAATGAACCCGAACTGTTGCTCTGCGATGAACCGACCACGGCGTTGGATGTGACTGTACAGCGGCAGATCGTGGAGCTCATCGTGCGACTAGCGCAACGACGCGGCACGGCACTGTTGTTCATCACGCACGATTTGGGGCTCGTCGCCACGATCTGTGAGCGCGTCCTAGTGATGAAAGATGGGCAGATCGTAGAAGACGGAGCCACCGAGCAGGTGCTGCAGCGACCACAGCACGACTACACGCGAGGCTTGCTCGCAGCATCAGATCTGAGTGCACGCGATGCTTCGGGGCATCTGTACACAGTGAAGTCCGCGCAGGATGGGAGTTACCGCCCCGGTGTTGCGCACAGCACTCCACCGCGCCCACCCTTGGGCGAAGAGATCGTGCGAGTGGAGGGCGTGAGCAAGACTTATCGACATCGCTCCCTACTGCGCAGCACTGCCACGGTGGCTGCCGAGGACATCAGCCTGACGTTGCGTGAGGGGCAGCGTCTCGGCGTAGTCGGCGGCTCCGGTTCCGGTAAGTCCACGGTATTGCGGATTATCGCTGGTCTAGATCAGCCCACCACCGGCTCGGTGCAAGTGGACGGTGAAACCCAGATGGTGTTCCAGGACCCGTTCTCCTCCCTGGATCCACGCATGCGCATCGCAGACTCCGTTGCTGAACCGCTGCGGGGCTGGTCCCGACCGGATCGGGAGCGGCGGGTACGCGAGGTACTCGACGAGGTTGGTATTCCAAGCACTGCCCTGGAGCGCTTTCCCCACGAGTTTTCCGGCGGCCAGCGCCAGCGTATTTCCATCGCGCGCGCCCTGACCGTACGCCCCAAAATCATGCTTGCCGACGAGCCGGTTTCCGCGCTCGACGTGTCGGTGCGCGCCATGGTGCTCAACGTGATCGAGGACCTTATCACGGCGCATGGGATGTCAATGATCTTTGTCTCGCACGATCTGTCCGTGGTGGGCCAGGTGTGTTCGGATGTCCTCGTGATGAATAAGGGACGCATCGTGGAATCTGGCACGGTGGCACAGGTCTACGAACAGCCGCAGCACGAATACACTCAGGCACTGCTAGCCGCGATTCCGCGGCTTTCGGTGGGCTGATTGGCTGATTCGGAGCAGGTGTTAGCTGGTGTACACCGCAGTCACAACTACGGCGATATCGAGAGTGTGCTCTTCAGGTACCTCGAGCTCAGAGACAAGCCGATCGAATTCTTGCTGTTCAGCGGCAGACAGCGTGTGAAACTCCATGGAAATCTCCTGACTCCTTAGATTTAAGGATGCAGACGTTTTCCTCAAAGCGTAGCCCACCACCGATGCACCTAAGAGAAGACACGCACCTTTTCGCGGGTAGCCACAGTTTTGTCGTGACGCCGCATGAAGTGCGCGATGATGGCACCGTTCACATTGTGAATAACCGTAGCCACCGCGCCCGGCAGCGCCGCCTCCGCTGAGAAGAACTGGCCGGCCATGCCGGTAGCCAGCCCCGAGTTCTGGGTGCCCACTTCAATCGCGGTGGTTCGGCACGCCGCGACGGGTTCCTTTGCTGCCTTGGCAGACAAATATCCCAAGGCATAACCCAACAGGTTGTGGACTATTACCGCCAGGAATACTGCGATACCGACTGTAGCCAGCTTTGCTGAGCTCTTGGCCACTGAGGGACACACCACGGCCGCAATTGCCAGGATGGACAACCACGGCAGGATCGGGATGATGGAGTTGACCAGTTTCGGCGCAACGATATGAATGACCAGGCCACCGATAACCGGGACCAACACCGTCTTCACCAATCCCATCGCAAGGCCGGCGGCATCGACGTTTGTTTCTGCGCCAGCGAGCAACAGCATCAGAGCGGGAGTCATGATCGGCGACAGCAAAGTGGACACGGAGGTCATGGCCACGGACAATGCCACATCTCCCTTAGCCAAGTACGCGATGACGTTGGAAGCAGTACCGCCGGGAACTGCGCCGAGCAGCAACAGCCCCACGGCTAACTGCGGGCTAAAACCGAAGATCTTGGCCACGAAGACAGCGCCCAGCGGCATGACCACGAATTGGGCGACGACCCCGATGAAAATGGGGACGGGGCGTTTGGCCACCTCTTTGAAGTCCGGGATGGTGAGCGTAAGCCCCATGGTGAACATGATGATCATGAGCATCGTGGTCACGTACTTGGCCAACGGCAAAAATGGGCTTGGAAAGAAGAAGGCTGCTACTGCTGCGAGCAGAATCACTGCCGGGAAGGCCGCGACTGCGATCGCGGCGGAACGATCTTCTTCTGGCACGGTGTGCGGTACTTCGACGCTCATAGCGGACTCCCCTGCGATCTCAACAACAGAATATATCCCACCTAGCGGTTGGATATTCTCAATATATGGGAAGCTGTGCTGTGATGCAAGCTACTATTTAATGGTCGTCGATAAGCCTCTGCAGTTCGGCAACTATCCCAGCCCCGTCCACACGCACCCCGTCATGCTGGAACCTATTGGTCACATACGGACGCAGATCACGAAACATCGCGGCAGTATTCATCGAATAGGCGAAGGGAACGAAGACGTCATCAAGGTAGACCGCTGCCGCCGCTACAGCGCCTGTCGACGCCAACCCGCGCACATCATAGAGCTCCGGAAAATCCGCTTTTGCGGCCAGTTCCTGCGCCACCGCCGCGAACGGCCGCAGCGCGGGATCCTCCTCAAACTGCCAGGGATAGATGTGTTCACCGGTGAGATAAAACTTATCGGCGCTACGCGGATCCGCATCCTCCTCAAAACCCGGCATTTCAGCACGAACACGCTGCGCAGACCATTCGGTAGCCCGCCCCGGACCCGCATAGATGGACTCGTGTAGCGCCGCATACAGTGGTGCCGCAGCGAAAGAAACTCGTTGTCCAACATCGACGAGGAAATCGGATCGCAACTTCTTTTCACCGCGCACCGTCCGAAACGGCTCCTCCAGTAGATAGCCTAGAGAGTCAAAACCGCTTCCCCTCCCGAGTTCAATGCCAATCGTGCGGAACCTTCGGGAGCTGAGTCGTTCCCCGGTTGGCAATAGCTCAGCTGAAGCATCCAAATGTGCACAGATTTCCCGTATCCGCTGCTGGGCCCATGGGAACTGTTGATAGAAAGCCTCGTGACGACGCCCCAGCGCAGTGTAGGTAGCGCGATAGATATCATCGACATCCACCCCGACCGCCGGGAGCCCGCCGGTGAGAAAGGCTCGGTCCACTGCATTCGGGTACTGGGAAAGGTAGGTGGTGATGCAGAAGCCACCAAAACTCTGGCCGAGGAGATTCCACTTCTGCAATCCCAAGGCCTGGCGGAGCGCCTCGGCGTCAGCGCAAATGGCGTCGGCACGCAGGCAAGACAGGGTGTGTGCATCGAACTCAGTGTCAGCGTCTATCCGCGCGGAGCGGCCGGTGCCACGCTGGTCAAACAGCAGGACCCGATAGTTGGCGAGCATCGGCCCCAGCCACCCACCTAGATCGGTAGGCCGGGCGGCCGGAAACCCTGGGCCACCTTGCAGATACACCAGCATTGGGAGCGCTTCGCCACCATCGCGGACTATCTCCCGGGCAAAGATCGAGATGGCTGGACCTGCCGGATCACCATGATCAAGCGGCACCTCGAGCGTGTGCTGGATGAAGGTGTGGCCGAGGCGGCGTGTGCGTTGCGAAGCAAGAGTCATAACCACCACTGTAGTTTTTCTCTGTGCAATGGCAGGTGCACAATGGAGGCCATGACTGTACAGAAGATTGCTCCGGGCCTCGCTTTGAGTTTTGCTGGAGCACTGGTGGCTTACCTGCTTGATTACTGGATCAAAGCAAGCACGGGTGTCAGCGTTCTCATCCTCCTGGCTATCTTGCTAGGAATCGTGCTCGGTAATTCCGCCCGCCTTTCCGAGCGTTGGCTGCCAGGCCTGGCCTTTTCCGCCAAACAGGTCCTGCGCTTCGGTGTGGCGATCCTCGGCTTCTCCATCTCCTTATCTGCGCTCGCACACCTTGGCGTGGGCACCTTGCTCACTATTGTTGCGATCGTGGCTGGTGGCTTGGCCAGCACCTATGCGCTCACCAAGTTCTCTTCACTATCCAAGGAACACGTGCTGATGATCGGCGCGGGTTGTTCGATCTGTGGCGCCGCGGCCATCAGCGCGGTGGAGAGCGTCTTACCTAAGCGGAAAGCTGAAGAATTCGCCTCAGCAGTGGCCGTCATCGTGGTGCTGGGAACGCTGATGATCTTCGTTGGTCCGGTTGCCGCGATGGGACTGGGTTGGAGTCCGGAGCAGGCTGGTTTGTTTATCGGTGGCGCCACCCATGAAGTGGGTCAAGTGGTTGCAGCCGGATCCATTTTGGGTTCCGTGGAGTTAGCGGTAGCCATCAAACTCGGCCGCGTTCTGCTCCTTGCGCCGGTAGTGGTGCTCATCGGCCTCGGTTCGGGCGCGAAGCCCTCCGTCAAGACGATGTTCCCACTCTTCATCCAGGGATTCTTGCTTGCTGTGCTTATCCGCACGTTTCTTCCGCTTCCTGGAGAATTCCTGCACGGTGTGGAGACGCTGCGCACGTGGCTCTTTGCTGCTGCGATGTTTGCCCTCGGCACCTCTGTGACGCTCGCTGCGCTTCGTCGTTCGGGTTTGAAGCCCTTCTTGGTCGGCCTTGCGGTGACCTGCGTTGTTATCACGATTGCGGTAATCGGCACGATCCTGATCTGAACACCGTTTAAGATGGGTGTTCATGAGCTTATTTTCGGTCAAGATGCGTGCCGCGGCGGGTGGATCCCACATTTCTGGCGCTGAGCGCATTGTCTCTTTCAACGAGATAGCAGCGAGCGTCGAGAAGCTCACTGCCCGCGCGCTCTCCCACCCCAAGGGCCAGCCCGACACCCTCAACATCAAGGTCGAAGCAGTGCCCGAACCCATCCTGCGTGTGCCAGCGCTGCGCGTCCAGGAGATCCCGAGCGCCAGCATTGCCGAAACCGATGCCTTCCTGCACAGTTTCCTCCTCAAGAACGGTTGGGATCTCGCGGCTTTAAGGCTGCTGCGTAACGTCCGGGGGCTACGCGGCGCCATGCTTATCGACGCCCACAGTGGCGCACGCCTCGATACCAACCTCGAACGCGGTGTCCGGGTGTCCTGTATGGATCACGCGCACTCAGGCTCCGCCAAGGACAGTGGCAACGCCGAGACCAAAGGCAAGCAGCATTTCACCGAAGCGTTGGCACTTGCCAGCAAGGTCTGCGCCCACCCGAATATCGTCGCCGAGCTGTGCATTTCAGACGACCCGGACTACACCACCGGCTACCTTGCTCATGCTGGCACCTACTATCGTTTGCGCAATTGCAAAGAACTCGGCTCCCCCAGCGGCACGCGGGTGTTTCTCTACGATGGCTCGGAAGCTGAGCTTGCTAGCACCATTGATTATTTAGAGAACACTCCGGTTTTGGTGGAGCCCCGCCAATGAACCTGAGCGAACTGGCGCGCCGGCACAACCGGGATTGGGCCGACCGGGGACTGCACCGCACTCCCGGGACCTTCGCTTCCGCGCAGCACCCCGTCGCGTGTATTGACGGCAGGGACTATGTGCTGTTTTCCTCTTCCAATTACTTGAGCTTGAGCGCGCACCCGCAGGTGATCCACGCAGCCAGTCACGCCACTGCACGGTTTGGCGCGGGCTCCGGCGGCTCTCGACTCACCACTGGAACAACCGAGCTGCACCGGGCAGCAGAGTCGGCGCTTGCCACCTTTCTTGGGGCGGAAGATTGTGTGCTGTTTGCCACCGGATACCAGGCCAATCTCTCTACCATCGCCACCCTCGCTGCCACCTCGGGCGATCTCTGCATCTTTTCCGATTCACTGAACCATGCCAGCATCATCGACGGCTGTCGCATCGCTCGCACGGACCTGCAGGTATTCCCGCACGGGGACTATCACAGTTTGGGGCGCATGCTGGCAGGTCGCAGCAGCCGTGATGCGCTGGTGATCTCGGATGGCTTGTTTTCCATGGATGGTGACATCGCCGACCTGCCGGCGCTGCAGCAGGTGTGTAAGGAGCACGGCGCGTGGCTCATGATCGATGATGCCCACGCCATCGGATCGCTGGGCGCTAGCGGCAAGGGCAGCTCGGAGCTGCACTCCTGTCAGCTACCGGAGATCCTGGTTGGCACCGCCAGCAAGGCGTTGGGTACCGAGGGCGGATTTGTCGCTTGTTCGCATGAGATTGCCGCGCTGTTGCGAGATCGTGCGCGATCCTACGTGTTCTCTACGGCCACGTCCGCCGCCGCGCCCGCCGCAGTGTTGGCTGCACTGCCACTGGTACCCGAGCAACTGCCGAAGCTGCGCCGCAACATCCAATTGCTCACTCAGCGCTTAGGGCTCCCTGCAACCTCCTCCCCTATCATTCCGATTCGGGTTGGAGAGGAGACAGCAGCCTTGGCTGCGGCTGCGGAGCTGAAAGCAGCAGGCCTGTGGGTGCCAGCGATCCGTTTCCCGACTGTCGCCCGTGGCGCAGCTATCCTCCGGGTGACCATGATGGCTGATCACACCGCCGAGCACATTGAGATGTTAGCCCACCAACTGAGCAGCAGCTGACGGGTGGCAGAGAGCCCGAAGACGGCGATGCGTTTCATGGGCACAGCCATCGCCGACCGGGCTATTTCTGCACCGTGATCTGCCAGCCGGCATTGCCCTGCCTGCGAAAATCGCTGACTGCATAGCCTTCGGTGGCAGCCCACTGCGGAATTGTTTCGGTAGCTTGGGTGCAGTCGAAATCGATGACCAAGCTATCACCTTCTGCAAGATTTTCCATCGCTGCACGGGCATCAACCAGCGGGAACGGGCATACCGCCCCTAAAGTATCTAAAGCGTAGGTGCGCTCTGCGATCTGACGCAGCCCCTGCTGTTGCTCAGTGCGCACCTTGAGAGCGATCGGTGCTACGGCGAAGCTCGGTTGTGACTCGGACTGCTGCGCATACGGCGCCTGCTGCTTATCGACGCCACTAGCTGCGACTACATCAGTCGAAACGATCGCGGTGTCCTGGGTTGGCTTCAGCCAAATCTTGGCAGCAATGCCCACACCCACTGCCGTGAATGCGAGTGCAACCCAGCCCTGATAGCTAAACAGGCTGGTTTGCACCATGCCGTTACCCACGGTGCATCCACCGGCCCATGCGGCGCCCACACCCATGAGCGTGCCGCCAGCGACAGATCGAACCGCCTGGGTCGCATCAGGGAGCCGGACGCGAAACTCGCCGCTGGCCTTTGCTGCGATGAAGGATCCGACGAGGATGCCCAACACGAGGAGCGTTCCCCAGTTGAGGTACTTGGTGTTAGCGGTAACCAGATAGGAAAAGACGTCTGCCGAAGGCGTGGTGATGCCCAGCCCAGAGTTGCGACCCGAAGCTGCAGATAGCGGCCATGCGATGACGCCTAAGATGCCCACGAGGGCACCGGCTGTGTAAAGGTGCAGCGGGCGACGCCATAGTGGCTCGTCCAGCTTGGCTACCGGCCCGCGCAGCGCATCACGCTGCAGGAAGTAGTTCACTGCGTAAATGGTGAATGCCGAGAGCCCCAACGCGAACCACCACGGCGAAATTCCGAAGGTTTCTGGCAGTGTCCGCAGGTTCACCGTGCGATCACCAAGGAAGCCATTGAGGGGTTGTAGTACACCGCGTTTCATTGCAGCCGCGGAAAGTCCATAAGCGATGAGCGCCAGCCAGGAACCAACGAGGCCTTCGCCTGAGCGGTACCAGGTACCTGAGGCGCAGCCCCCGGCGAGCACGATGCCGACGCCGAAGAGCACGCTACCCACGATTACCGCTGCGGGAGCGAAATCATCAACTTTCGGAGTGATGACGCCGGCCGCGGCCAATCCTGCGATGCCGACGGCATGCACTGAGATGACGACCAGCAGTGCGACGATGCCCCGCCACGAATTGAGGGTGAAGATGTCACGGAGCATACCCGTGACACAGAACCGTCCTCGTTGCATAACTGCGCCCAGCGCAATACCGAGGAGTAATCCAGTCACGATCATGTGGAGCTTCCTTTCCCGAGCACAAACTAAGTAGTTCAATAAACATAGACCATTCCATACATACCTGTCCACTACTTAAATACTTATCTGTCTATTCAGTGTGGACTTTTCCCTTTCAACTCACAAAATTGCACGCTACGACGCTTGATGGACAATGCCCGAGAAATAGACAGCACAGGCTACTTTTAAGCCAGAAGGACAGAAGTGGCCGCAAGTTCGGCAGCGCAGTAGCGAACGCATGCCGCCATGTCACCCGCAACATCCCGCCACCTAGGCCACCTAGGCCACCTGGGCCACGCAAACCCTAGAGACAACATCGACAAGAAAATTTCGAAAGCCCCTTCCATTAAGGACGGTTACTGGGTAACCTTAGTGCTGTCAGTTACCCAGTAACCTTTGGAGGGTCGGTGCCCATTTCACATTCACTGCTCGGCTTTTTAGCCCAGCAACCGGCGTCGGCAAGCGAGCTGCGCCGCAACTTCGACACTGCCACCGGCAACGCTTGGCCTCTCAACCAGGGTCAAGTCTCGCAGACGCTGCAGCGACTGCTCCGCGATGGCCTGATCGAAAGCCAGGGAGTTACGCAAGGCGAAACCGGTCGCAGCGCCGAATCCTTTCGGATCACCGAATCGGGCCGCGCCGAGCTTTTATCTTGGCTGCGTTCCCCGGTGCTCCCCGCCCCCGGCGAACGCGATGAACTAATCATCAAAATTGCGATCGCCCACACCACCAAATCGCACGACGTCACCATGCTCATCCAGCAACAACGCGAAGCTGTAATGACTCACATGCATGCTGCCGTCCGCACCCTCCGCGCTACTCCGCGTAACCCCGGCGCGCTCAGCGTAGAGCGGCTCATCCTTGAGCGACAAATATTCAACTTGGAAGCAGAAAACCGCTGGCTCGACCACATCGAAACCATGAAGGAAACAACGCCATGACCTCCCCCGCATTGATCCTCGAACACGTCTCCAAAGTTCATCAAGACGGCCCCAATGAGGTCACCGCGCTCGACGGCGTCGATTTGTTGGTGCACCCCGGCGAGCTAGTCGCCATCATGGGACCTTCGGGTTCCGGGAAATCAACCCTCCTCAACGTCGCTGGCACCCTGGATACCCCAACGAGCGGACGCGTGCTTATCGACGGCCGCGATGCCTCCCAGGTCTCCGCGAAAACCCGCGCCGAAATCCGACGCCGCCATATCGGCTTCATCTTCCAGGACTTCAATCTGATCCCCACTCTGACCTGCGCCGAAAACATCGGCTTGCCGTTAGAGTTGGATGGGATGAAAGCACGGGAGGCCCGTGAACACGCCCTTGCCAGCTTGGCGGAGTTAGAACTCACCGAACTGGCGGATCGATACCCTTCTGAGGTTTCCGGCGGGCAGCGACAGCGAGTCGCGATTGCCCGCGCCGTCGTAGGTGAGCGTGGGCTCTTGTTGGCCGACGAACCGACCGGCGCTTTGGACTCCGCGACATCCGAATCGGTGTTGGAGCTGCTGGTGAGCCGAGTCCGGGCGGGCGCTGCCGGCATTTTGGTCACCCACGAGCCCAGGCTTGCCGCCTACGCGGACCGCACTATCTACCTACGCGACGGCCGTGTACAAGGCGGTGCACAATGATTCTCAAACTCGCTTGGCGCGACATTTACTTGAACTGGAAGCGCTCGATCCTTGCCATCATATTGTTCTCAATCCCGGTTTTTGCCATCGCGTTCATCACCAGCTTCGGTGCCTTCGACATCTCCAGCCGCCCACTGCAGGGACCAACTCATAGCGCGTCGGTAGCCACCACAGCGTGCGAGGATCCTTCAGATACTGCGTGCCTTTCTGACCTGGCACGCAACGAGGTTCCCGATCTGCAGCGCATTGAAGAAGCTACCGGCCAGCGGGGCATCTTTTATCCGATCTACGATGTACCAGTCAGCATTGAATTCGGCAGCGAACATTTACTTACTAGAACGAACCTCGTATTCAACGAACTGGGAGCCACCCCTCCGATCCAGCCGGGGCATATTTTGCTCGACGAAAATACGGCACAGACACTAGGCAAAAATGTCGGCGACACA
The DNA here is from genome assembly GCF_037482625.1 of Corynebacterium sp. H128. Lineage (NCBI taxonomy): Bacteria > Bacillati > Actinomycetota > Actinomycetes > Mycobacteriales > Corynebacteriaceae > Corynebacterium > Corynebacterium sp. H128. The sequence goes on from NZ_JBBHKW010000011.1 coordinate 63,066, forward strand.
GTCCAGATTTCCGTTCCAGAGGACAGCGCACCACGTGAATTCACCGTCCAGGAGATCACAAAAGCGAGTTTTTACGTGTCCAATCCCGCCTTAAACGTTGCAGATATCCCTGGGCTGCCCGCGCCAGCGGAGATCAAGTCTGCATCGCTTCCAGATGAGTGGTACCTCCGCTGGGGTTCCGACACGGAGCTGGCTATCGCCTCTCATGCCCCGGACGTCTACGTGGCTTCCTCCAAGCCTTTGTCCGAACAACCACCACGAGGCGTGACCCTCCTCGATGAGGTATTCCAGGAATCAATTTCCGCTTCAGAGGTTGCCGCCGCTATTGCGCTGGCAGCATTGGCAGTGATCTTTCTGGCTGCGGTCACTGGCCCGGTATTCGCTGTGGCGGCTCGCCGCAATCTTAGGATCAACGCTATGCTCTCGGCCAACGGTGCAAGCAACCAGCAGTTGTTCGGCATTATGTTGATCCAAGGATCTCTCATCGGTGGCCTGGGTGCGGCCCTCGGACTGGCAGCAACTTTTCTCGTCGGACTAGCATCGCGCATATTCAGTGGCAGCAAATTCGGCATCCTCTTCTATTGGGATTTGCTGCTGTTGCTCGTTGTTGCAGCAATGCTGTGTGGGCTGTGTTCTGCCCTCGTCCCGGCTCTCCTGGCAATCAGAATGGATCCAGTACAGGCGCTGAGCGAAGGCGCTTCGGTACGTATGCGTTCGCTGCGGTGGTGGCACTTCCTGGCCCCCGCCTTCTTCCTAGGCTTCGTGCTGCTCACGCGACACGACGGAGATGGCTTCTTCTTCGGAATCGTCGGTTGCGTGGCCACCGCCATCCTCAGTGCACCGCTCATGCTGCTCCTCGTCGCGCGCACCACCCGGCTGACTATGCCGCTGCGACTGGCAGCCCGAGATGCCGTCCGCAGCTACATGCGTACTGTGCCTGCAATCGGCGCAATCATCGGTTGTTTGTTGCTCACCGGAATGGGAGTCCTTGGCTCAACCACCGCGACAGAGCTGGCACAGCCGAGCGCGGTTGCCAGGATTCACGGAGGCATGATCACTGGTCCGGCGCCGATAGAGAATCATCTCCAGGAAATTCAGCAAGATCTGCAGGCACCACTGCGCACTGATTTCTACGAGCTGCACAACTACACAAAGCCGCTGAGCGTAGACGATCCTCATTTTGACCCGGAATCCAGCTTCCAGCTGGAAACTGGTCCGATCAACACCGTGGTGAACAGCAGCTATTACCACGACTTGATTGTTGCTACGCCCAGCGTTATCGACGCCATCGCTTTGCAATTACCCGGAACCCTCACCACGGCGCAGGTCGAGGACCTCAAAAAGCAGCTTTCCGAGGGCAAGGCGATAGTCTCCCGCCCAGATCTCGCAGCCACCGGCTCGGTGCGGATCAAATACGATGAAGAAGTAATTGCGGAGTTTCCCGCAATCCCGCTTGGCAATAGTGATAACACCGCCCCCTACGCATTAATCACTCCGGAAACTGCGCGCAGCCACGGGTTGGACACCGTCTACACGAATACCCAATTCGACGGAGGACATCAGTCTCTGTTGCGCGAGCTACTCCTTGATTACCAACCACTGCAGCTCACCAGTTCCGGCTCACCAATTGATCCATTCGTGGTGCTGGCACTGTCCGGACTGGCGTTCCTGCTGGTCTTTGCGATCACCCTGTTACTGGTACTCCTGTCTGGCATGGAATCGGCCCAAGAACGCGCTACCCTGCGCGCACTCGGGGCGGAACACGGCGTGATCCGGCGCTATAGCGCGGCACAGGGCTTTGTGATCACGCTGGCGGGGGTCATCGGCGCGACTGTCTCCGGGATGCTCATGTTTGCCATAACCTGGCACGAAATCTCCTGGCAAATGCTCCAAGACTCCTTGCTGCCTTTGGCTTTCCTCGTTGTGGGAGTGCTCGCGGTTTCTTGGCTTACCGGCTACCTAGTCTCCTCCGTTTCGGGAGCTCAGGTAGCGCGCGATCGCTGAGGTGGGGTGGTGCTGAGTTCCTCATACAGTCGGAGCATTTCCTTAGCTTGCGATTCGGACGTCCATTGGCTAGCCAGCTCCACCGAGCGCTCGGCGGCCCGCTCCCGCCACTCTGCGTCACGCATGGCATCGATAACGCGCAGGAGGCCAGCGGCGAAGGCTGTACGGGACGGGCTGGCGAGCTGCCCATTGACCCCGGAATCCACGACCAAGGTCAACTCCGGGTCGGCGGTAACGATCGGTAGCCCCGCCAGCGCCGCTTCATGCAACACCAATGCCTGGGTGTCGGTCGTTGAGGGAAAGGCGAAGATGTCTGCCATTTCATAAAAGGCTCCCAAGTCCTCGCGCCGCTGCTCCCCAGGCAGCAGCACGTTCCCGCGTTCCCGAGCTTTCTCGAGTTTCTTGCGGATCTTTCTATACCGCTGCCAATCGCCGACGACCATCAGCTGCGCGTCCGGATGGACCTCGCGCACCAATTCAAAGGCGTCGATAAGCAGGTCAATGCCCTTTTCCGGCGCCACGCGCCCGGCGTACATGAGGAGAGGTCCGTCGCCGCGCGCCATCGGTGCGGGGCCACTCGGCAGCTTATCGACGCCATTGGGCACGCACAGCATCGGAGCATCCGGCGCCAATTGCTTGGCACGCGTCAGAGTCTTAGGCGAAGGCGTAGTGACGAGGTCAGCATTGGTCAGCATTGCCCGCATCAGTCCCATCAGGGACGCCGTGTTGCAGGCTGCAAAGTCCGCCTCTGCTGCCCGGATGGCTTTGCGGTCATACACCTCACCGTGATTCATCCGGGCGAACATGGCAACCACGCCTCGCAGCAGCGGAACCACGGCAGAATAATGCTCCGAATACGCCTCAAAATCGGTGTGCCAAGTGAGCAAGAGCGGCTTGCCCAACCGCAGTGCAGTCCACACACCGAGCACCCCGACGGGGCCGAGCCCATGTACATGGAGGACATCCGGTTCCAAGGCAGCGACCTGCTTGATGGTCTTTTTAAACCTGCGCCCGTTGGCCACCCGAGTAGGCATGTGTGGCACCCGGATCGAAGGCACCCGCAGCTCAGTTCTCCCCGCACGATGGGCATGCGGATTCGGCCCCTTGGCACGCGGGGCGACGACAACAACCTCATGGCCCGCGTCCAGCAGATTTCCTTCCAATTGCTGGACTGCAACCATCAGCCCATTAGACCCAGGGCCGTAATTGTCCACAAAATGCACTACTTTCAGCGGTTTTAGCACGAAGATAGATTACCGCGATTACAACGAAGCGGCACTACGGCATCACTGCAGTCTGAGTCTCAGCTTGCGTTGCATCAGCGATAAGTAGCCTTCTTCCCGATAAAACTGGTAGAGCCACACCGCGATCCGCGCTCGTGCCCGAAGCGAGTCCTCCACAGCGATATCCCAGCAGGCAGTGGTGGGCAACAGCACGGCGCCGGCTTGAGCAAGCATCCCCAATGCATCCGCTATAAGAACGACCCCGGTAGCTGCAACAGTAGTTTGAATGTCATCAGCAGGCAGTCTCGGCCCGATCCCCCAGCCCTTGTTCGGACCCGATGCAGCAAGCACCTTGCGCTCCGCAAGGTAGCGCACGCTGCGCTGATTCAAGCTCTCACCATTGCCGCCCAGAACAATGGCGCCCTTGAAGTCCTTTGCTTTGCTCAGGCGTGCAAGGCGAAGTAGGGATTTCAGTACCGGATCGGACCAGAGCAGTTTGGCTATAAACGGTGCCCAATCTGCAGGCAGACTACATTCCGCAAGTTCCTCACGAATCACATGGAGAGGATCGTTGCTCGCCGGCTGCGATGCAACCAAACGTAGATGCGTGGTGGTCATGATTTCAGCGTAGGAACGCCACCGGACATCGTCCCCCACTGTACGGCTACATGTTCGAAAACCTAGCGATCCTGACAAACTCCCGGGGCATCCAGAATAGGAGCCGGCCAGCTTGTGATGCAGTCTCCACTGGAAAGCATGTCGGGTAGATGGTTGCACCCACGCGGAGAGAAGAGTGGATTGAGCAGCGATTCCCTTGTACCACCAGTGACCACAATCAGATTGAGTTCCGCATCATAATAAGCCACTCCACCGGCACGGTAGCGCTGAAAAACTGTTCGGATGTGCCGTTCATTATGCGACCACACCCACTCCGGGCCGGCGCCAGCCACACAGATTTGATAGCTGTTGCCGCGCTGTTCTAGGAGCCGCACCGGAACAAGACAATCCGTGGCACGAGACTTGGAAAGGCTCAAACGGGCAGCGTCGGGAGCTATTTTGTGGCCGGGTGCATATCGGCACGGACGTACCTGGGATTCGAGATTGAAAGGACCGATGAGATCAGACATGGGATTCCCCTTTGCATTACTAGCGGATTCTCGGATCACGGAGTGGACCTCGAGCAGATCTCCCTCGCGGGCACCGTGTTCGCTAACGCGGTTGCCAGTCAGCCGGGCGGGGCCGTAGCGGCTGAGCTTCTTGATCAATAGCCTCCACCCTACCCAACATAGACCGCTTAGTCTAGTGATGTTTTGGGTTAAGCTCGATAGTGAACGGTTTTCCCAGCTCAAGGAGCCTCTCATGTCCCAAGCATTTGACCTCACTGGTCGCATCGCACTCGTCACCGGTGGTTCATCCGGTATTGGCCTCGGCATCGCCCGCTGCCTCGCCGCCGCTGGCGCTAAAGTCGCTATCGCAGCGCTTGATGACGAACACCTGACCAACCTTGATCCCGCATTCCTCCCCATCGCCTGCGATGTCACCTCCTACGATTCCTGCGAAGCTGCCGTGGCAGCAACAATCGACGCATTCGGGGGCCTGGACATCCTGGCCGCCAACGCCGGCGTGTTTCCACAAGCAACCCTGGACACCATCGATGCGGATGCACTCGCCTACATCACCCGCATCAATGTTGGCGGATTAGCCAATTGCGTTAAAGCGGCGCTTCCTGTATTGAAGGAATCGCGGGCTGGTCGCATCATCGCCACAAGCTCGATCACAGGAAACATAACCGGCTATCCCGGGTGGGCACACTACGGCGCAACCAAAGCAGCCCAAATGGGGTACGTTCGCACCGCAGCAGTAGAGCTTGCCCCCTATGGAATCACCGTGAACGCAGTGCTACCAGGCAATATCCTGACCGGCGGATTGGAAGGACTGTCCAAGGACTATCTCAAGCAAATGGCCGCTGCCGTCCCTAGTGGCAAACTAGGAAGCCCAGAAGACATCGGGCATGCCGTCGCTTTCCTCGCCTCTGATGGCGCAGGTTTTATCAACGGTCATGGGATTGTCGTAGACGGCGGGCAGATTCTCCCTGAATAGGGTTGCCGGTCAGCGAAATCTTCCCCGCCTAACCACGCAGAAACCCAAGAAAAATCCCCAAATTCCACGGGCTCACGGGGAAGACTTCCCAGCAGATCAAGTCACCAGATCCACCCTGAATAGTGGTGCGGGTCAGCGAAATCTTCCCCGTCTAACCACTCAGAAACCCAAGAAAACCCCCAAAATCCGCAGGTTCACGGGAAAGACTTCCCAGCAGAGCCGATCACCAGATCCTCCATCCGCAGCACCTGGTCTGCGCATGCAGTTAAGAGCCGCTGGTCATGTGAAATAAACAGCACTCCCACACCTGCTGCAGTTTGTGCGCGCAAAAGCTTAACTACGGCCGCAGTGGCAAGTGGGTCGAGAGCCGAGGTTGGCTCGTCGCAGATCACATACCTTGCTCCTTGGGCCATGGCGCGGGCGATGCAGGCTCGCTGCAGCTGCCCATCGCTGACCTGGTCCGGTGTGCGCTCCAAGAGATCCTCGCCAAGCTGCGCAGCCGCAGCAAAGGCTGTCACATCCAAGGGAAGATTTTGTACCAGTAGTGGTTCGGCAATGATCTCGCCCAGAGTCCAGCGCGGATTGCAGGCCGCACGCGGTGACTGATTGATCGTCGCTATGGCGGTAGTGCGCCGGCGGCGTGTGGTTGACACAGGGTGGCCGTCGATAAGCACGCGCCCGCTGGTGGGCTTCATCTTCCCCGCGAGTACCCGCGCGATAGTCGTTTTTCCGGAGCCGGAAGGACCGGCCAGACCAACAAGCTGGCCCGGGGGAATCAAAAGAGAGACATCGGAAAAGTCTGCATATGCCACAGCAATGTCAATTGCCGTAAGTCCCTTAGTCATGACGCAATCCCCCGCTCGGCAGGGCCGCAAGGAGCGCGCGAGTGTACTCGTGCTGCGGCTGAGTGAAAATCTCCGTACCGCTTTCCACGATCGTGCCCCGGTGCATGACTGAAATCTGGTCGCATACCTGGGTTTCCCGCAAATCTTCCAGATCATGGCTAATCAGCAGCACACCAACGCCGGAATCGGCCACGCGCCTTAAAACCTGCAGCAGCGCCGCTGTGAGCTCCGGGTCAAGCGAACTAGTCGGTTCGTCGGCAACAAGGAACTGCGGATCACCGGCAAGTGCTGCCGCGATCGCGACCCGCTGCGCCATACCGCCAGAAAGCTGGTGTGGAAAGCACAGCGCAGCCTCAGCCGGAAGGCTGACGAGGCTGAACAGCTCATCCAGTGTGTGGGAGCCACCGTGACTATCAATCACTTCCTGCACCTGTGCCCCCACTCGGCGGATTGGGCTGAAAGACTGCGCGGCAGCTTGCGGCACAAACCCCAGCACTCCGCCGCGCACCGCGGCAAAGTCATCGGATCCGATCACGAGCCCCTCCCCGCCGACGAGGACGGCGCCACTGACGGTCGCCCCCGTAGGCGCAATTCCGAGAAGCACCTTGCCCAGCGTGGATTTGCCGGAACCTGACTCCCCCACCAATCCATGCACTGCGCCGGGGCGCAACTCCAAGCTGACCGAACGCAAAATCTCCGTATCCCCAACGTTGATCGAAAGCTGCTGCACACCAGTGCCGCCATCAGCTACCGCTTGTTCTGAGGTCACAACACCTAGCGGCGCTGGCTTGCGGCGTTGGGTGAGCGACATCGCAGACAGCGTAGTTGCCAACAACGCCAAGGCCGGGAACAGCAACGTCCACCATGCACCGCGGATCACATCAGCGCGAGCAAGGTCAAGCAAGGTACCAAGGGACGCACCATCAGCGGGAATGCCCAAACCGAGGAAGGACAGCGTGGACTCATGCCACACCGCATGCGGCATGAGCATGATCACGGCCACCGCAGACTGCCCTAGGGCTGCCGGAGCGAGGTGCTTCCGGGTGACCCACCGTGTTCCCGCACCAGCCGAATAAGCAGCATCCACATAGTCCGAAGTACGGGCAGCCAACACTGAAGAGCGCACCACCCTGGCAACCGACGACCAGTGGGTACAGGCGATCGCCAAAATCAACGCAGTCAACGAGCCCTTAAACACGGCCACTACCACCACGGACAGCACCAGCTGCGGCAGCGAATTCACCGCATCATTAATTCGCATGATCACGCCATCTACCCAGCCGCCAATCGATGCCGCCAGCAAACCCACCACAGCCCCCAGGAACGTAGCCCCCAGTGCAGAAATCAGACCGACCGCAAGCGAAACTCGCAAACTCTGGGCGGTGCGGACGAAGACATCGAGGCCGAAGTGATCCGTGCCGAAGATATGACGCACACTCGGCGGCTGGAGAGAAGTTGCGAAGGAGGGGTTGCCGGCGTCGAAAAGCGCGGGCACTACTAAGGCGTAAGAGATGAGCGCTAACAGCACTCCGACGCCAGCTGGATGGGCTTTCAAAAAGTTAAACATCACTCACCCGGGGATCGAGGACCAAGTAGCACAGGTCGCTGGCTAGCGAACCAAGCATGACCACCACAGTGGTGGCAGCAGTAGTAAATGCCAACAGCGGGAAATCCACGGCAATCGCTGATTCCACGGTGGCTTGGGCCAGCCCTGGCCAGGCAAACACGCTTTCCACAATCACAGCGCCCACCACCAGTTCACCGAGGCGCGCACCAATCAAGGTGAGCAATGGCATCAACGAGAGCGGGAGCACGTGGTGATGCAGGATCTTTCTTTCCGGAACGCCCCGCATCCGGGCCCCCAGCACTGCCGGGGATTCCAGCGCTTCCACCGTCGCCTGATGCATGGAAAGCAACGGCCAGGATAGCTGCGAAATGGCAAGCACTACAGCGGGAGCAACGAGGTAGGGACTAACCGTGCCCAACGCGGGTGGATGCCCCACAGGGGCTGCGCCACCTAGCGGGATCATATGGAAGAAGACACCAAAGATGAGGATCGTTCCCAGCGCGTAGACGTATGAAGGCGTGGCGGCAAGGAACACTCCGAAACTGGTGATCAGACGCCCGACCAACCCATGCGGTTTACGGCCAGACCAAAATCCCAACACAAGTGCGATGAGCAGCGTCAACAGCAAACCGACTCCGGAGAGCAACAACGTCCACGGGAGACGCTCCTGGAATACCTCGGCCACCGACTTGTTGTAGACGCGAGACCAGCCGAAGTCCCCCTGCAAGACATTTCCCCACCAGCTCAGCCACTGCTGCCACCAGGGCTTATCAAAGCCGAGCGTAGTTGCGATGACCTCACGTTCTGATTCGGTGTAGCGCCCGTAGCGAGCGCCCAAGTAGTGCGCCAAGGGGTCGAAGGGTGAGACAGCGGCGAGGGCGAATATCACCAGGGTGACCACCACTGTGGTCACAGCGGTGTTGAACAGGCGCACGGCCACCAACCGGCCCACCCCATGCAGGTTGTCTCGGTTACTCAGCCGAGGCACCTAGCTAGTCCACTCAGCGACACGCCACCACGGCCCCCAGGTAGCACCGTGGATGTGGGGTTCCAGCAGCAGGTCCGGCTTGTGCCACTCGTTAACCTGGGAGACGTACACGTGGTCAACATGTGCGAGCATCAGCACGGAAGGGTTCTCCAGCCACAGCTGCTGGGCCTTGCGCCACAACTCATTACGCTTCGTGGTGTCGATTTCGGTGCGCGCCTGTTGCAACACGTCATCGAGCTCCGGGGAACCATAGTTGCCGGGGTTAGCGTATTCGCTGGTGGCTTCGGTGCGTGTGTGCATGTTGGAGTAGGCCATCATATCAACATCGTAAGGGGTGTCACCGCCACCGAGGAGCACTGCTGCCTCATTCATTTTCGGGGTAATCTCGTCCCAGGTTCCAGCCTTTGGCTCGAACTCGATTCCTAGCTTCTTCATCTGCCCGGCGAATTCAATGGCGACATCACGGCGCCCAGTGTCACTACCGTGGTAGTACAACACGACGTGGAACGGCTTGCCGTCCTTGTGCCGTATTCCGTTTGTGCCCTTGGCCCAGCCCGCCTCATCGAGCAGGCGTTCCGCCTTCGCAGTGTCAAGGTTAAATACTGCGCTTGGGTCATGGGCATCACCGTAGATATCGGAGATCAGCGTCCCCAGCGGGGTGCCGTAGCCAGCTAGTGGGCCATCCACGACGGCTTGCCGGTCTACCGCGAGGTTCAAGGCTTGACGAACCTTCGGATCCTGAAGTTCAGGTGTTCCCGGTAGGGAAACTGCGCGCCAGTCCGCGCCTTTCGCCGCATCGACTCGCACGTTCTTGTTGCCGGCAACGGATTTCGCCAGTGCGGAAGGAATCACCGCACCATCGAATTCCTGCGCTGCCACGCGCTGTGCACGAGAAGTATCGTCCGCAGCGGTTGTGATCACCAGCTCCTTCACCGGTGCTGCCCCATCCCAATAGCTTTCATTGGCCTTGAAGATGGTTTCATCACCGCGCTTTTCCACTAGCTCATAGGCACCTGTGCCCACTGGCTGCTGGTTCAGCTCATTTTCGGTGACCTTCCCCTGCGCCACTCGCTCCGAGGGAGCGATGGCATACGTCAGGTATGAGTTGAACTGGGAAAGCGGGTATTGCAGCGTGAACACCACGGTGTGTGAGTCTGGAGCTTGCACGTCCTTGATCACGTTGTAGACCGCAGCGACCTCAGAGCCGGTTTCGGGATCCTTAGCTACGTCATAACTGGCCTTGACATCATTGGCGTCAAAGTCGGTGCCGTCTGAGAACTTGATGCCCTCCTTCAGCTTTACTGTCCACTGCGAGGCATCCGCGTTTGCTTGTGGCAGGTCTTGTGCGAGCGCCGGTTTGAAGTCTGGAATTCTTCCCGGCTGGGTTGGCGCGAGGCGCAATAGGCCGTCGTAGACGGGGCTGACGCCGGCCTGTCCGTATCCGGTGGCCGGGTGGTAGTTGACGTCGGATTCGCCGTCGGCAAGCACCAGGCGGGCGGGGTGTTGCTTATCGACGGCCGCTGAGGTCGCCCCCGGGTCGCCACACGCACTCACCCCCAACCCAGTCAGTGCCAACAGGGTGAGTACGGGAAGCGTACGGCGCATGGTGCCTACTTTCGAAAGAACAATGTTCCTTTAATTCTTACCGGCATGTGCCTGCATTTTCAAATAATCAATTGAATATTTGGACTATCCGCCGGTCGCGGCACCCACGCACCGTGAAAATTACGCACTTACTGCAGTTTTAAGTTGCGAATCCCGCAGATTTCGAGCGTCATGTTCGGTGGGAAACTGGCGTGTCACGGCTGAATTGTCAGCCTGGTGGTTCGGGTGTGGGATCGGCGTGTGCGGGCTGAGCTGGCTGCTGGGAATGGCCATCGGCGGCCGCCACCTAGCTCGGCAACGCCACTCCCCAAATCAAATGCAACACATCCCACTAGAAAACCCCTAGGAACTCCAGGTGAACGGACATATGCTTGAGAGATACTGAATCGATCCACTAGGAGATCTCATGAGTCCGGACTATGCAGTCCCAAAGATTTCCGCAGCCCGCACCGTGCCGCTCATGCTGGCACTACTGGCCGCGGTTTTTGCTTTCCAACTCAACGCGTCCATGCTGTCCCCGGCCCTGGCGACGATGGAGAAGGAACTGGGCACCACCGCCGCTCAAATCGGCTTGAGTCAAACAGCGTTCTTTACCGCAGCTGCGCTATTTTCCTTGTTTCTGCCGCGCTGGGGCGACCTCATCGGGCGTCGCAAAGTGCTCGTCGGCATGATGGCTCTCACTGCCGCAGGCTGTGTGGTTTCCGCCCTCGCCCCAAACGTGGAGATGTTATTTGTCGGCCGCGTGATCCAAGGCGTTGCTGGACCGACTGTGCCACTGTGCCTGATTATGCTGCGGCAACAGGTGGCGAATGAAAAGCAATACGCGCTGCTGCTCGGCATCCTCACGTCGGTTAACGGTGGCATCGGTGGAGTGGACGCGCTGCTCGGAGGTTGGTTAGCTGGCAGCTTTGGCTTCCGTTCCATCTTCTGGGTCATGGCCGGCATTTGCGCGCTTTCGGTGCTGGTAGTGCAGCTCTTCACTGCAGAGTCCACCGCCGAGGAAACCGCGCCAATGGACTGGGCAGGTGTAGCCCCGCTGGCCGTGGCGATCGGCGCCCTCCTCATTGCTTTCAACGAGGCCGGCAAGCTTGCCGACGCCCGTTGGTGGCTCGTGGCTGCCCTAGCGCTCATCGGCATCATCGGCGTCGTGGTGTTCTGGAACGTGGAAAAGCGCGTGGCGCATCCCCTGGTCACTGTTGAGTACCTGGGGCAGCGACGCACCTGGGCGCTTTTGCTCACCACGCTGCTGACCATGACTGGTGTCTTCGCCGTCATGAATGGTTTGATCCCCAACCTGGCGCAGGACGCCGTCAACGGCGCCGGAATGTCTGCCGACGTTGTCTCCTGGTGGACTCTCACCCCATACGCCCTAGCTGGCCTGGTTTTCGGCCCAATCGCCGGATCCGCAGCCGCCAAGCTCGGTTACAAGACGGTGTTGCAGATCGGCCTCCTCGGCACGCTCTTCGGCCTAATCGGCGCTGCAGTGCTCAGCGACAACATCGGCAAGGTTTCCCTGCTAATCATCTCTATCTTTGTGGGCATCACCTATGCAGGCATCGCCAACATCATGCTCAACGGTCTTGGCATCGTGCTCTCCCCCGCAAACAACCAGGGTTACCTACCAGGCATGAATGCGGGCGCTTTCAACCTGGGCGCCGGTATCTCCTTCGCTATTCTCTTCGCGGTGGCTACTGCCTTCGCAGACAAGGGCGGCGGTTACCATGCCGGCATTTTAGCTGGCGCGATAATCCTCGCCTGCGCGTTCGCAACCTCCCTCTTCATCCCGAAACCAGAGACCATTTCAGATACCCTGGCCGCCAAGAAGGCTGCTGAGCTCGCGGAAGGACGCTCATAACATGAAAAAAATCATTCTAGATTGCGACCCAGGCCATGATGATGCCGTGGCAATGCTGCTCGCAGCGGCACACCCGGACATCGACCTCCTCGGTATCACCACCATCGGCGGCAACCAGACCCTGGAGAAGGTGACATACAACGCGAGAGTGGTGGCGACCATCGCCGGGATCACCGCCCCGATCTACGCTGGCTGCACCCGCCCACTGGTGCGTGATGTTGAGGTCGCAGCAGATATTCACGGCGACACCGGCATGGAAATCCACAACTACCCACTCCCCGAGCCGACGGTTTCAGTGCAGGACCAGCACGCCGTGGACTTCATTATTGACACGATCATGGCCCACGAGCCGGGCACCATCACTCTCGTTCCTACTGGCCCACTGAGCAATATCGCCCTGGCAGCCCGCAAGGAGCCACGCATTGTGGAGCGGGTGAAAGAAGTGGTATTGATGGGCGGCGGCTACCACACCGGCAATTGGTCGCCAGTTGCCGAGTTCAACATCAAGATCGATCCGGAAGCTGCACACATCGTTTTCAATGAGGCTTGGCCGCTCACCATGGTCGGTCTTGACCTCACCCACCAGGCGTTGGCAACTCCTGCCGTCGAGAAGCAGATTGCGGATATCGGCTCCGATGTCGCCAATTTTGTGGTCGCACTGTTTGCAGCGTTCCGTAAGAACTACCAGGACGCACAGGGCTTTGATAACCCGCCAGTCCATGACCCGTGCGCGGTGGCTTATGTTATTGACCCGACGGTGTTTAGCACTGTGAAGGTGCCTATTGACGTTGAGCTTTCCGGAGCGCTGACCACGGGCATGACCGTGGCGGACTTCCGCGCTCCCGCACCTGCGGACTGCCACACCCAGGCGGCGGTGCAACTTGACTTTGATAAGTTCTGGGCCATGGTGGAAGCGGCGGTGCGGCAGCACAGTTAGACATAACAAACTGCATAAATTCGCCACCGATGTTCAACATTTTGATGTGTATCCACGCGGGAAAACATCGCGCAGAAATGCGCACTGAGGTGGACTTTTCACACCGAGCATCACATGCTGTTTTGAACAGAAAAATAACGGCGAGCTTATAACTGGCATGCGTAGTCAACTACACAATCTTTGCAACTGTGCGGTAAATTAGGCGATTCTGCACTGCGCGTTCCGGCGCGCTGCCGCATGCTGAAAAGCGGCGCAGCTTTAAGCACACCTCTAAGCACTATTAGAAGGAGCCAGATGTCAGTTGAAAAGGTAGACGTTGTTGTGGTCGGCGGCGGCCAATCAGGAATCGCCGCCAGCGAGCACCTCACCACCAAAGGTATGAGTCACGTGGTCTTGGAAAAGGATCGCTTGGCCGAGCGCTGGCGCACCGGTCGTTGGGATTCCCTCGTAACTAACGGTCCGGCGTGGCATGATCGCTTCCCGAGCAAAGGTCACGCTGCCCACCAGGACAGCTTCGTCCCCAAAGACCAGGTGGCCGACTACTTTGCCTCCTACGCCGACACCCACGGCGGCGATTTCCGCGAAGGCACGAAGGTACTGAGTGTCACGCGGCTTAACGACGGCCGTGGCTTCCTCACCCGCACCACCGCCGGCGACTTCGAATCTACCTATGTCATTGCGGCGACTGGCGCTTTCCAAGTGGCAACCATGCCGCAGGTGGTGCCCGCCGATTCGGGTATCAATCAGATCCATTCCGAGGAGTACCGCAACCCACGCGATCTTCCCGCTGGTGGCGTGTTGGTGGTGGGCTCTGGTTCTTCCGGCGTCCAAATCGCCGAGGAATTGTTGGATGCGGGCCGAGAAGTCTATCTTGCCGTTGGGCCACATGATCGACCTCCGCGGCGTTACCGTGACCGCGACATCATTTGGTGGATGGGAGCCCTGCACCGCTGGGACGATGCGCTCTATGCGCTCGACGATAAGCCCGTCGCCATGGCCATGTCTGGCGCCAAGGGCGGCTTGACTGTGGACTTCCGTGAGCTCTGCAACCGCGGCATGCAGCTGGTGGGACGCGCAGAATCCTTTGCTGACGGCGTGATGCAGTTCGGTGATGACCTCGCCAAAAATATCCATGACGGCGATGCCCGCTACCTCGAGTTGCTGCGTGAGGCGGACGAATACGTGGCGACCAATAATATTGACCTCCCCGCAGAACCAGAAGCGCATCTCATCGCTGAAGATCCGACCTGTTTGACGGAGCCGATCCGCTCTCTGCAGCTTGCAGAGGCTGGCATCTCCACCATCATTTGGGCTACCGGGTTCGCACGCAACTATGACTGGCTCCAAGTTGAGGGCGCCGTCGATGAAAACGGCAACCCGCGCCACCACCGTGGAATCGGTACGGCGCACGGTGTCTACTTCGTCGGTCTGCCCTGGCAGTCTCGACGCGCATCCAGTTTCATCTACGGTTGCTGGCACGACGCAAAATTCGTGGTGGATGCCATCGAGTCCAAGCAGTTCTACCACGCCTATAAATCTTAGGTAACCTGGCCTAATGAAAGGCTTAGTGGCTATTGGCATCGGTACGCTCCTGCTGCCGTTGTGGCGTTTCCTTAGTCTCCCGTTGTGGGCGGACGCGCTGCTTTGGAGCGTGAGCATCGGAAGCATCGCCGTTGGAATCGGCTACGCCATTGCGGAAGCGCCGGCTTTCAACAACAGAACTCGGTGGGTGCTGGTGTGGGCTGGTGCCACCTTAGCGATACTGGGTTGGGCTTCAGTAAACAAAGAGTACCTCGCCCTGAACGCCGGGCTATGCATCATCCTCAGCGCATTATTGGTGGGCAGACGGTGGTGGTACTACGCCGCCGCAGGCATTGTGCTGGCGTTTCTTACCTTCGGCTACTTTGCGGCAGGCGCGTTTGGGGATGCACCGTGGACCTGGCTACTCCTAACATTTGCGGGCCTGGTCCTAGGGCAGCTGCCACGCAACATCGCTGCCGGAAGCGCTCTCGCCCTAGGAACGTTCCTCCTCGCGATTGGGAGTTGGCGAATCTCCCAGCTGCCGTCGCAGTTTGTGGAGGCCTTTGACTTCTTCGAGTCTTTCTCCATCACTTTCGCACTCATGCATGCCGCAGGGCTTATCGTGATCGGGATGCTGATTTTGGTACCATCCTGGCGGCCACTCGCGCGCATCGGACAGCACTGCGTCAGCGTTTACTTTGTCACCATGCTCGCGGCACGCGCGAAAAGCGCCTTTGATACTGGCGGCACGCTCCGGGACGTGCTGATTCCTGACAGATCTGCCCGCTATAGCTCCAGCTTCCTCGACATGTTCACCTCCGCGACTGCGGCTCCGAGCGTGGTGTTGGCGATTTCAGCAGTAGTTGTGTGTTTTCTGGTGGCCTGCCACAAGTCCTGGGGACCAGCAGAGAAGCCCTTTGTCAATCTGGCAACTCACCGCTAATCTTGCTCCCACATGACCGGCTAAGATCAATCCCTATGAAGGGTTTGATGACAATCGGTGTCGGCACACTTTTGCTCGTGGTGTGGCGATTTTTTAGCCTCCCCGGGCTGGGAGAGTTCTTCGTGTGGAATTCCGCAGTTGGGGCGTTGTCCGTCGGAATCGGGTACGCGGTCGCTGAATTCGCTCCCCAGACAAAGGTAGATCGCTTCCGCTTGGTACTAGCAGGTTGCGGCCTCATCGCCTTCGCTTGGCTCACCGGAAACACGATTTACACATTTGAAGACCTCGCTCAGCATGCGGGCATCGCCCTCATTGTCGCAGCTCTGCTTGTGGGCCAATCGTGGTGGGCGCTCGGCACTACCGCCCTACTCACTATTCTTGGCCACGTGCTGGTTACCCAGTTCCACATTTCGCATTCAGATCCGTTTCTACTGATTCTGGCCACTGTGCTCGGAATAGTGATGTTCAAATCCCCTCCTGCGCTGGGGTGGGTGCTCGGCGTCGTCTTCCTGCCACTTGGCTGGTGGCAGCTCAGCGATACCGGTATCTCTTTCATGAGCAACGAGCAATTGGACACATCGGTAGTCACAGCCTCGGCAATGTTGCTGGGAATCGGACTGCTCATCATGAGCGCGATCAGGATGCTGCCAGCATGGCGGCCGTTGGCGTCGATAGGCATGCATGCCGTTTCGATCTACGTGGTCACCATGCTGACTGCGCGTTTCTTCGGAGAAGAGCGCTCTGTCTCCTTTGGCTGGACGATGTACTCGCCGCTCAGCGATGCCGTCCATTTGCCCGCCACCTCGAGTTTCTCAGGCATTCTCGCTAACGCTGTGTCCTGGACCAACCCACTCATCGGACTGGCTGCCCTCGCCCTGTGCGCCCTCGCCGCCACTAGGCGAGGCTGGGGCCCACTCGAAGCACTGCTCGAGCGGGCTTATCGACGCCTCTAGCGCAACGCCACGTGGCAAGCGACATCCTCGCTCGTCGCAGATTCCCGGCACTTGACGGTGACGGAGTCAATCTTCTTCTTATTCGTCATCACCACCGGGATCAGCGGTGACAGGCCTGCCGTGCTGATGCACTGAATGGCAGCGCGAATTACTGGGGTTCCCTGCTTCAAACGTGCGCCTTGTTCCTGGAGGACCTCAAATCCTGCCCCGCCGAGGCGGACAGTATCGATCCCGATGTGGACCAATACCTCGAGACCATCGTCGGTGCGCATCGCGAAGGCGTGCCGGGTGGGAAAAACAGTCACCAGCTCGCCGTCCACCGGGGCGCACACATTCGTCACTTCATTTTCCGGAGCGAGGACGAAACCCGGCCCGATGAGTGCCTCTGCGAAAGCAGGGTCTGGGGCAATATCGAGTTCACAAACTTTGCCGGCGCAGGGAGCGAACACTGCAGTTTTCTTCTTTAGACCAAACATGCAAATGGTTTTCCTACTCAGTTGATGGTGGAGTCTGGGCGGGCCAGCGATTGCTGACGTGCTACCTCGTCGTGGATGAACTGTACCTGAGGCCCGATAATGACCTGGACGTTGTAGTGAGAAGGGCGGATAACTCCGATAACACCGGACTTCTTGATCGCCGCTTCCTCAACCAGCGCGGGCTCATGCACAGTCACCCGCAACCGCGTGGCGCAATAGTCCAGGGCCGCGACATTCGCGGAGCCACCAAGACCGGCAAGAATCTGCCGTGCCTGGCTCGCCGTATCCATGTCGGCGGCATCGTCCGTCTCAGCTGCTGCGCTATCTTCATCAGCCCCGCGTCCAGGAGTCTTGAGATTGAACCAACCAATGAGGCTGTAGAAGACGAGGAAGTAAATACCGAAGTACGCCACTCCCAGCAGCAACAGCATCCACCACTGGTTGGCCAGAGGGTTCTGGGAAGACAACACCATGTCAATCAGACCGGCAGAGAAGCCGAACCCGGCGGTCCAGTGGAATGCTGCGGCGATACCGACGGAGATGCCCGTGAGGATTGCGTGTACCACAAACAGCAGTGGAGCTGCGAACATGAACGAGAACTCCAGCGGCTCGGTAACACCCGTCAGGAAGGATGCGAGCGCACCGGCGAGCATCAGCGAACCGACAGTCTTCCGACGCTTGGCGTCGGCACGCATGACGATGGCCAATGCGGCACCCGGCAGGCCAAACATCATCACAGGGAAGAAACCAGCTTGGTAGCGGCCGATGACGCCGTCGACGGTGCAGGCACCGTTTTCCCAAATGCCAGGGCAGCTGGCAGCGTCGGTGGCTTGCGCCGCGATCGCGATGGTCTCACCGCCGGCAAGGAAGTTGCCGATGTCATTGATGTGGATGACATCGAACCAGAAGATCGAATTCAGTGCGTGGTGCAAACCCGTTGGGATGAGCAGACGATTGATCAGGCCGTAGATGCCGGCGCCCACTGCGCCCATCCCCTGGATCCAAGTACCAAAGTCAAAGAGCACACCGTAAAGCACTGGCCAGACCACGTAGAGGATTCCGGCGAGCACGATGGACAGCAGCGAGGTCAAGATTGGCACTAGGCGACGCCCGGAGAAAAATGCCAGGTAGTCCGGAAGTTTGACGTTGCTGAACCTGTTGTAGACCCACGCCGCCAATACGCCCACGATGATACCGAACAGCACATTCGACGGGCCGACGGCGTCCCAACCATGGGAGGCCCAATCGATTGCGGCTTGTCCGCTGAGCTTCTTAGGATCTTCAATCCCCTGGTAGGAGGCCACCGCTTTAGGGCCAATGAGCTTAGTGACGGTGGTAAAACCGATGAAGGCGGACAGTGCGGAGGCACCATTGGAGTCTTTAGCCAGGCCAAAGGCGATGGCGATGGCAAAGAGCAATCCGAGGTTATCCAGAATTGCGGAGCCAGAGTTGATGAAGACTGCGGCAACGACGTTGTCTGCGCCCCAGCCTTCCGGGTCGATCCAGTAGCCGACGCCCATCAATATCGCGGCGACGGGGAGCACCGCGACGGCACCCATCAGGGCTTTACCGAGCCGCTGCAAAGCGGTCATTATTGCATTCATAACGTGGATTCCACCTCGTTGATTGTTTCGGGAGTGGTTGAAAATGAAGTTTTAGCTGTGGTTTCAGGTGCGACAGCCGTGCAGGAATACTGCGAGGAACGCCGCTTCTCCCTCGATGTCAGCAGGCAGTTCTGTGGCGTTGAGCAGGATGCGGATCACGTCCTCCGCCAAGGACATCTCCACCGGCAACGATGCGGATATCGTGCTGGCGATGGCGTTGGTGCGCATTCTGTCTTCGCGCAGCCTGCGCAGGATGAAGGTCAGGTGCACGGATAGTGGTTCTGCGTTCAGCCTGGGATCGACGCGCAACCGATTCTCCACCAGTGTGCGGGCACGATTGATAGTATTGGCTGTTTCCAAGGGGCGTTTGACTGTCTCGCCAGTGCGGGCCGCGCGCAGGTGTAAGGCGATGAAGGTTGCTTCATCCTCCGGAAGCTGGACACTTCCCAACTGCGCGTTCAAATGGTCCAAGACAAGGCTGGCCGCGAAGAATTCGGCGGGAAAGGCTGCTTTCATCTCGGAGATCAGGGTACTGCGAATGACCTCACCACGGCCGGTGCGTTCGATTGCAAAAGAAAGATGTTCGGACAGGATCACATACACAGATGGGTGTAGTGGCCCGAGGATATCGACGGCGAGGTCAATGCTGGCGCTTGTCACCTCAAGGAGGCGGGGATGGATATCTCCCAAGTATTGGAGCAGATCCTCGTGCTCCTGGCTGAGCTCAATGTATTCTGCCTTCCCCTCCGGATGCCGAGAAGTTTCCGGTAGCTGATCCCCCACTTTTCGACCAAAGCCGATGCCTTTGTCCACGATGACGCGGTTCGCCGGACGGGCTCCGGACTCTGGGTGTGGCGCACCTGCAGCTAGGACGGCATTATTACTCAGCACACGAATGATGCGTAGTTCAGCCATTGCGGTCCTCCTCTGGGGTCAACGCCACCTGCCTGTCAGTGCCGACGGCGGAGCGAGTTGTTCGTATCAGAGAAAATTCACGGTAATGCCTGATCACATCAGTGACACCCGAGGAAGGAAGATACGGTGGTCAGTCTAGCGGGCCAGGACAATAAGAAGAAACCAAATGTGTACTTTCACACATCTCTAAGTACCATAAAACTCGGGTAAGAACAGACGTAGGACTTCACCCCCATGCACGTAATGGTGGCCGGATTAGTGTTCCCAGTGGGTGATAATGCTCAGCGTTCGAGCAGTGCCCGCATAGCCTGATCTGCGAGTTCTTCACCAGCACCGTCGTAAAGGTAGACGGCTACGTCCGCCCCGCCGTCGCGAAGCGCGCTGCAATGGTCCCGCACCTGGGTGGTACTGGCGATGACGGCGGTGGAGTTGGCGGCGCGGATGCCTCGCAACACATGCACGGTGTCATGATGCAGCGGCAGCGCAAGCACAATGAGGCGCGGTGATTGTTCCATTTTGATGCGCCGCCACAATTCAGAGTCGGTCACATCGCCGGCGATGATGCGGTGCCCAGAATCGCGGAGCCGCTCGATACGTTCTTCATCA
Source organism: Corynebacterium sp. H128 (assembly GCF_037482625.1). Classification (NCBI taxonomy): domain Bacteria; kingdom Bacillati; phylum Actinomycetota; class Actinomycetes; order Mycobacteriales; family Corynebacteriaceae; genus Corynebacterium; species Corynebacterium sp. H128. The sequence continues at coordinate 83,208 of NZ_JBBHKW010000011.1, forward strand.
AAATCGATGCCGTAGACACACAGACCGTATTCCTCACTGAGCCGGTGATAGACGCCGGCACCGACACGGCCCATTCCGAAGACGAGCGCATCAACCTCGCTGATATGGACAGGTCGCTCATCGGGTGCGAGTCGGTGGGCTGGTCGTTCCGGAATCCAGCGCAGCAGCCAGTGCAGCAGGGCTTCTTCCCGGGCCGTCACGAGCGAACCAATAATGAAGCTGCCGGCCACGGCGATCGCCATTATCGACGTCCACGTCCCCGGCAACGCCCCATTGCTCACCGCCACCGCCGTGACGATCAACCCGAACTCGGAGTAGTTTGCCAGCGTCAAACCGGAAAGCGCACTGGTGCGCGCGGACATGCCAACGCGGTGGATCATCACGATGTAGATTGCGGCCTTCGCCAGTAGGAATAACAACAAAATGCCCGCGATGAGGAAGCCGCCGGGCCCCGGCAAGCCGCCAAGGCCGATTTTGATAAAGAAGGCAACTAGCAGCAGCTCGCGGATACTGATGAGGGCGTCGAAAAGCCGCTCGGCCACAGGGTGTCCCGAAAGTACGATGCCCGCGACAAGTGAGCCGAGGGAACCGGAGATCCCCGCAAGTTCGAAGAGTGAATATGCGCCGACAGCGATGCCGATGCCAGTGAGCACCAACATCTCTCGGCGGAACATGCGATCCGGCATGTGCTTGATCAGTGGCCGGAACAGCAGCAGCAGCGGCAACAGTACCGCCCAAACTTCGGGCGTGGAACCTGAGGATACTACGAGAACTCCCACTGCGATGATGTCTTGCAGCACGAGCACACCGATTGCGATGCGCCCCACCGAGGAACCGCTGCGGTTTTGCTCCTCCAACTGAGACATCACGAAGACGGTTGAGGAAAAAGAAGTTGCGATGCCGATATAGATCAACGAGCGCAAATCCAACCCGCTGAGCTCCGCGAATGGCAGCAAGCTCGCCAGACCAAACAAGACGGCGAAGATGAGGGTATTAGCTATTGCGTGACCCGTTGCCGAACCAATCACCCGGGGACCGGCTACATCGCGCGGGTTCAGTTTCAATCCGATGGTGAAGAGCAGCGTGGTCACGCCCAGATCGGCCATCACGTCAATGAAAGGAATCTGTTGTAACCCTATGGCACTAACAACAAAGCCTGCCCCAAGAAAGCCGATGAGCGGTGGTAGGCGCAGCAAAGATGCAGCCAAGCCTCCGACGATAGAAAACAGCAGCGCTATTAGGTACAGGGTATCCACGGAATAAAGATACTAATAATGCGCCGCAAGCGACCACTTAAATCAGGGTGACTGTGCCGTCTTCGATGACCAATGCCTGACCGTCACGCAACAGCATCAGCGGATAGCCCTCGCCATACTTTGACACTATCTCGGCGATCACTGAAATCGGATATGGCTTCAAGGAGCCACAGGCATGAGGCACCACGCAGAATTCAGTGAGTCCGAGCCCCGCACGATCAACCAGCTCAGGCGCCTTTTCCGGCGAGTCCATCAAGGAAATCGGTTCAATGCTCGGACCTGCGACAACTGAACCGGCACTGGTGCCGATATAGGTCAGCCCGGCACGCACCTTTTCCACCAGCAGATCAAAGGCCCCAGTGGTGCGCAGCACGTGGAGCAGATCAAAGGTTTCGCCACCGGCGACATATACGCCATCAACACTCCCCAAGACCTCGCGAATCTGCCCTAAAGGCGTATCGGCGACTGCTAAGTCCACGATCTCAAATCCCTGCTGTGTTAGGGCCTCGCGTTCGGCACGCACCCACGGGGCATCGCCATAGCTGCGGGCGGCATCGCCAATGTAAGCAAGGGTGCCGGAAGCGTATTCAGATAAACGTGGGTGCAGGAATGAGGTGAGGATGAGCTTCATGATGTCGAGCCTACCCATTGATGGTAGAAAGTGATGCCGATTACAGTAGAGGGCGAATCCTCATTCATTTGTCGCACCCGGCGCTTGCCCGGGAGTTTAGAAATGAAAGGCGACCCTCTCCCGAGCCATCAGCATCAATGCGGGAATACGCGCTAGTAGCGATGCCACTCCGAACAGCTAGCGGAATGCGCCGATGCCGGTGATCTTCTTGCCCACGATGAGGGACTGGATGGACTCTGTGCCCTCGAAGGTGTGCATGGACTCGATATCCACCATCTGCCGAATCACGTTGTTTTCCAGCAGGATTCCGGAGCCGCCGAGCAGGTCACGAGCCTCAGCAGCTACGCGGCGGGCCGCACGAGTGTTATGCAGCTTGGCCAATGAGGCTTGCTGCGGCACAATATTGCCACTTGCATCCAGCTCTGCCATACGACGGCAGAACAGCGCCATCGCCGTGATGTCTTGCAACATGTTGGTCAGCCGCTGCTGGATCAATTGATTCGCGGCGAGCGGGCGACCGAATTGCATCCTTTCGAGGGCATGCTTGCGGGCCTGCTCATAGCAATTCATTGCGCTACCCAGCGCCATCCAGGAGACGCCAGAGCGGGTAGCAAAGAGCACGGAAGCAGCATCCTTGAAGGAATTGGCATTGGGCATCCGACAGGATTCCGGCACGCGCATATCATTCATCATGATTTTGACCTGGGGAATCGGTCGAACTGAGACCTTGCCGGTTATTGGTTCCGTGGTGTAACCAGGCGTATCTTGTGGCACGAGGAAGCCTCCCACTTCGCCGTCATCCATGCGCGCCCACACCACGGTGAGACCCCCGATTGCGCCGTGGCCAATCCAGTATTTTTCGCCGTTGATGATCCAGTCATCCCCATCACGGCGCGCCGTGGTTTCGAGCGCCACAGAGTCAGAACCATGGTCAGGTTCGGTGAGACCGAAGCTGGCAAGCTTATCGACGTCGGCAAGCGCAGGCAGCCACTCGTCCTTTTGCTCTTCACTGGCGCAGTACGCAATGGAACGCATGACCAGCCCAGCCTGGATGGCCAAGAAGGTGCACAGCGAGACATCGCAGCGGGCGACCTCCATGAGGACTAGGCCAGCGGCAAGTGGTGACATTTTCTCGCGTCCGGGTACGTCGAGTCCATCATTGACCAAACCCAGCTCACCCAAACGCTTGATCAGGTGCAGCGGATACTCGGCCTTTTCCCACGCATCATTGACTTCCGGCTGGGCTTCTTCACTAAAGGTGCGGGCTCGCTTCCAAAAATCCAGGTCTGCACCAGAGACATCAGAGAAGAGAGCGTAGAAATCTGTGGCGGGGTCGAGTAATTCGTGGGCCATGTGGGAGCCTTTCGTGGAAGCGAGCGACTAAGGGGGCAATGCGAGCTACTGCGCGGCCAATTCACACTTTTAGCGAATGGCCGTTAGCCTAAAGTGTGATCCAGGACTCATTCACTGTCAAGGAGTTTCTGACCATAATTGAAAAGACACCCCCACACGCAAAGGACGCCATGGTTCGCCCACCACGCCGCAGCCAGATTTATGAAGCTGCCATCAAGCTTTTCGACGAACGCGGATTCTACGGCACGAGCATGGAGGACATCGCGCAGGCGGTGGGGATTCGCGCCTCCAGCATGTACAACCACTACCCTTCCAAGCAGGAAGTTCTCGCAGATATTTGCGTCTCAGTGACCGAACAGCTCCTGCGAGATCACGCGGCCGCCATGGCAGGGCTCACCTCACCCACAGCAAAAGTGGTGGCCAGCATGCGCAATCACGCCCGCTTTCACGCAGACAATGCCGCGCAAGTACGAGTGGGACACCGGGAGATCAAAGCGCTACAAGAACCACATTCCAGCATCGTGCGCCAACTGCGTCGCGACTACGTGCAGCGCTGGGTATCCATTATTAACGATGGCGTGGCCGCCGGGGAGTTACACACCACAGAGTCCAAATTGTCAGCCTTCCTCCTCATAGATATGGGCACCGGGATTGCTAACTGGTACCGACCAGAGGAAGAGCGCACCCTCGACGAACTCTGCGAAATTTATGAAGCAATAGTCAGGAGGGTGCTCCAGGCCACCTAGCCCCTCATCTAACGATTCCGCACGAATGGTGATTCGTCGCCGCTTCCACGGCCTTCCCCTTAGACATAGCCCGCGAACGTGCCGATCACTGCTCGAGCAACAGGGGGCTTAATCCTTATCTTGCGGCCAAGAACCTCCAAAAGGCCCCGCCCACCGAAAACGCCGGATACCATAGGCCCTATCACCGTCCCCATAGCTACCGACGAGGAACCGCCATGCGACGTACTCCCCTATCCGTGCTGGTGTTGGCCTCCACACTTGCTCTTGCCAGTTGTTCCGCTAACGATGCGGCCTCTCCGTCCGGTGCCGACAGCACGGCCGCGGGCCAAGCAGGCAATGAATCCACTGCTGCCAGCCCCACTCCCGGTGCCCAACTCGCCGACGCTTATGAGAAAGTGCTGGATAACCCCGACGCGTACCAATTCAATAAAACCGACCCATTCCAGCCCGCGGGCACCTATTCTTATGCTCTCGCAGAGGCCACTGGCGACGACTCCCCCGAGCTACTGATCCGCGCCGACGTCACAGATTACTTTGCTCCAGTTTCTGTATTTACTAAGCCTGAACAGGGAGAAGTGGTTAATACCCAGGACGTGCTTATTAGCGGAGTAGCATCCGCTGGCGGCAGCAGGTCAGCTGTCATGGTCTCCGCCAGCGGCCAGGGGCTGTACCAAAGCGTGTGGCATTCGCTCAGGCCCAACACGACGCTACAACAGTTCGTGGTGGCAGACCGCAAACTAACCAAGACTGGCGACGAAACCGAAATCCCCTTGAAGCTCCTTCCGGACCCCGAGCACCGGGAGGTCAAGTGGATCCCGGCATCAGATCGCAGTGCCCTTGCTGAGCTACGTGGCGGAACTGGCGTCGTGAGCCAGCAAGCCAGCGCCCCTACTCCGCAGGGCGAAGCCGGGGAAAACTGCGGCACGGTCGGCGCAGTGAATGTTCACGCCGGCACTGCGGCCACCTCCTGTGGGTTCTCCAAAGCAGTAGCAAGCGCCGTAGCTGCCTCTCCGGAGCGAACTGGGGCGTTTAGTGTGCAAGCAACCAGCCCCAGCAATGGACAGAACTACTCCATGAACTGCACTGCAGCCGAAGGACGCATCAGCTGCACGGGCGGAAATAATGCCCTGGTAGTTCTGACCCCCGCTACCGCGGATCAGGTTGCGGCATCCTCCTATGAATACGCCTTAGAGGGCACCGTGGTTGCCAAAAGCACCGCCGAGGTACTCAACGGCAAAACCCCGCCGAACAATGAGAGCCCGAACAACGAGTACCTCATGCTGATGTTCGACGCACCCCAGGAAATCACCGGAACAAAAAGTGGCTCACCTGGGAAAAGCACCACGCAGTCCGCGACCTACCTGGCGCTGGGGGACCACGAGGAGTCGCCCTACGGAACCCCGGAAGATACCACCGGGCCATGGCGCCCCTACGTGGGCAAACGCGTCCGCTTGAGCATCAACAGCGACTCAATGTGGTACCAGTCAGACGCCAGCTTGCCCTTGGGCGGCCCCCGCATCGCACCAACAGGGAACTACTCCATCGAGGAGCTCTAGGCACCCAAGCGGCATCACTTTAGGTCTGCTCGCCGGAGGTCTCCTCCGGCTGTTGATCTCTGCGGTTCTCCCACTCGCGTTTGATTCGCTCCGATTTCTTATGGTTGCGAATCGCCATGATCGCTAAGAAGATGCCAACGATAACGGGCACCCACACTTTCGAGTACTCCATGAGAAAGAGCACCCACGCTGGCAGTTCTGGCAGCTGCGGGAAACTTATCCCCGGTAGCGACCAGTGCGGATAAGGCAAAGCAATATAGGGCGGTTTGGGTAGTTCCGGTAGCTCCGGCAGCTTCGGCAGCTTCGGCAGCTTCGGCAAGGAAATCTGCGGCAAATTCAGGTCGGGGAGGAAACCTAGAATCCAGGTGATCAGCCGGCCCACCAGCGGGCCAAGGACGAGAACGGAAATCGCCCAACCGCTCTTCCCCAAGCCTGCGAGCAGTGGGAATGCCATCCGTTTGAAGGAGCTTTCTGCCATCGCCTGCTTGCGTTTTGCGCCCCGGGATCCCGGAGGTGGATCAAATTCCACGATCTCCGCGCCCTCGCGGTAGCTGATGGAGAGAATCTCGTCGAAAGCACTGCGCACGAACACAAGTTGCGGTTTCCCGGGGATGGTTACCGCATCACCGTCGGCAAGCTTGCTCAGATCTTTCTCCTGCAGCGGAAATTTTGCTTTGGGAACCTTCTTTATCCGGCTCATCGGAATGCCTGCGACTTTGATTTGAACACGGGCGGGCGGGTTGCGAACCCAAGCAGTCATGCGCTGTTTCAGGTTCGCATCGGCATCCAAGTGAGTGAAGGGCTTCTCCGAGGGCGCGGCAGGCCAGTCAGGATAGTGCTCTCGGAATTCCTCATCAAAACCACGTTCGACCTCAATCAGGCCCAATTTGGGGTGGTTAAGCTGCCAAATCTCCATCGGATTACACCTTTTCCTTCCGGCCACCCAGCCACTCCCCGGCCGCAGCCAACAGCGTAAACAGCAGGAGGTAGATCAAGGCTCGATCGTCAAAGTACAACCGCATCGTCAAGAAGAATGCAACAGCCAGCAGGATCGGGAACGACGCCGTGGGGCGAAACTTGCGGGCGTCGATGAAGCCCGCGCTTATCGACGTCACCGCCAAGGCAGCCACAATTGCCCAGCCCAACGCGGGCGGATCAATGAACAGCTGCATTACTGGTGGCAGCGCCAAAAACACTGCTAACAAACAAAGTGGAATCCCCCACTCTTTTGGACTCCGTTTTCCTTTGGGATGCGACTCGGCGGCGTTCATTCCCGCCATCTTACGTACCAGCTCGATAACATCACTCGCCGACTAATAGATAGCTTGTTAGTCTCCGATTCATGAACACTACTGATCGGAAACCGTTCAGCGTCGTCGCTGGTGTGCTCGCAGTAGCGGGGCTCGCGCTTTCAGGTTGCGCCGACTTGCAGTCTTTGCGGCCTGCAGCACCAAGCACAACAACAGCCACTGAAACTATGACCTTAACTACGCAAGCGCAGAGTCCGCTTGTGGCGACTCCGGACGTCGCTAAGCACAGCCCCACACAGCCTGCTGGTTTCGCGGGGCGTGCGCCGCACAACAAGGAGATCCCGGTTGAGGCGCTGGAGTCGGTGTGGGTGCCGGAGCTGTGCGAAAACCCCGCCGGCAACCTGGTCGGTGGACGCCTGCCGACTGACAACCGCGGCACCCATCAGCTGGTGCGGCGCGATGACAACTCCCCGCTCGGCGGCTACACGGACATCAATGGTGATGCTAAAGACGAGGCGGTCCTGGCCTACAACTGCGACATGGGTGGCACTTCCTGGCCAGATACGCTGCTGATTTATGACAATGACCTGAACTTTGTGGCCTCGTATCGAGGCTGGAACATCAACGGCGCCGAGGCATACAAGGCGTCAGTTCAGGACATCACATGGGATGCGAGCAACCTGCATGTGCAGTGGATCGGGGTGGCGAGTTCTCCCGGCGCGATGCCATCGGTGATGCAGGTGAACAGTGAGCTAGAGCTGGTTGGTAATACGCCGACGCTGACGAACTTGGTGGCAACCCCGTACCAGCCTTAAGCATCGCCACGTTTTCCCCGGTCCAGAAGTTTTCACCTCATATTCACCTGAACTTATCCCTCCGGCCTGCTGCGGGGTTTAGGTTTCATTCGTCCCCTCTGTACTTGTTGAACAATAGTGAGATGAAATGAAAAGAATCCCGGCGTTGATCCTGGCTAGCGCGTTGTTTGCGTTCCCAATCCCTGCCAGTGCCCTCAGCAGCTCCGACATTTTTGGCAGCAGCGGCTCCTTGAGCAGCGACACCGGCACCACACCGACTGGCTCCGGCAACCAGGCCTATGCGACCGACACCACCCGTCCAGTGCTGTGGCAGGAAAGCTTCGACGATGTGGACACCACGAGTGGCTTCAACAAGCAGGGTCCAAGCGGGTTCTCAGTAGCCACCAACGAAATCAAGTCTGGCGAGGAGCGCTGGAAGGGCTGGACTTGGACGAACACTCGCGATTGGACCTGGGCGGTGGGCACCGAGGAGCGGCACTACTTCACCCGCGGGGATGGTTCCTACGCCGTGGCGGAATCCAAGCATCACCGCATCGCAGCTCCCGAGGAAATGAGCACCACGCTGCGCACCCCGGAGATCCCGCTCCAGCCGGGCGCTGCCTTTGAGTTCGATTCTCACTACAAGCAGGGTTCCGCAGAGAACTTCGCACAGGTCACCGCCCACTACAACACTGGCGCGACCCAAGAACTTCTTAAGCTGGATGCCACCAAGTTCTCCTCCCACGAGGTGCTGCCACTGGATGCTCCAGCCGGCGCAACGAGTGTTCATTTCACCTTCGACTACGCCAACGCCCAGGATGATTGGTTCTGGGCCGTCGACAATCTGGCGCTGACGCAGCCACTGGGGGCCAGCGCCGACAAGCCGAGCGCGATTATCGACGTCCTATCCGATACTCACGGTCACACCGAAAAGTACGCGCGGGCCATGAACACCCTGAACTCGCAGCCGGACCCGGCCGGGGCGATCGTTTTCAACGGCGACTACGTGGATGTCGGCGCGCAAGAGGACTACGACGCCTTCATGGCGGATCGCAAGGCGTACCCACATGCCTCGGGGCGCGAATACTTCACCATCGGCAACCATGAGATGCTCGGCCAAGAAGGATCCGATGTCTACCTGAAGCGCTTCCTGGACATGACTGGTCAGGAGCACGTGTGGCGCGAGGAAATCGTGAACGGCCAGCCGATCATCACCATCTCCACCGAGCACTACGAAGACCGGCTGCGCGAAGGCAAAGAACCCTACGTTGTGCTGTCTGAAGAACAGCTCCGATTTATCGACGAGCGCCTGGGATACTGGGAAGCCCAAGGCACACCGGTCTTGCTCTTTTCCCACCTCGTCCTGCCGAACACTGTGTCGCTGACACACTCGGCTTGGTACGGAAATGACTTCGCCAGCCTGAATGACTTCTCTGCCGTGGTGGGCAAATACCAGAACGTGGTCATGTTCACCTCCCACACCCACGCTTCCTTTGATCTCGAAGACTGGTGGGGCGTTTACCGCGACGATGCCACCGGTAACCACGCTGGCTTCCCAGTCGTGAACACCGGTGCGCTCCTCAACAACACAATGCCCGACGGCGACCACGACGAATACAAACTGGATGGCGATAACTCCACTGGTCTCCGCGTTAAAGTCTTCGGCGACCGCGTCCGGGTGGAAGCTTGGGACTTCGTGACCGGCACGATGATCAAGTACCAGGACTTCGCACGGAAGGCCTAGCGCGTATAGCGCGTGGCTGCTCGAGCCCGTATTGTTCTGGATGCCGCAGTTGGGGAGCAGAAGAAAACCCATGCAATGAACCACCCCGGATTGCTAACTAGATTAGAGCCCTCGATTTTATTGCTTCTGTTCGACATATGGTGGCGGCATATTCCGCTTCAACTTCCAACGGTGTACGACAGCCGAGGTTTTCGTGGAGTCGGTATTCATTCGTGCTCAGCCCGTAGACGACTTCAGCCAATGCATTTTCGTAGTAAAATCACTGACATTTTTCGTGGATACCTCACTTCAACTGCCGGTGAGCGCGCTTTTAAATACTGCTGACGCGTCAATAGCATTGAAGTGCCCCGGGTTTTGTTCCTAGGCGTTTGCCTTGATTTCTATTATTTCTTGTTCTGGGCTACTCACCCAAAATTCGTGCTCGACCTCAGCCGGCGTACGGTAGTCCAGGCTTTGGTGAAGTCGTGACTCGTTCCACCACGAAACCCAGTCCAACGTCGCGATCTCAACATCAGCCACGTCGGCCCACGTCCGC